>NZ_MQWC01000004.1:0-300000 GCF_002954405.1 Salinibacter sp. 10B
AAGGCGGCTGGGCGGAAGGGGAAGTCGTCGCGTTTGGGATTCAAGGTAGTGGCAGAGAGGGAGGGGACGCAGTTGATGCAGGACGAGGCGGCGACCGTGCTGGTCAGGTCAGGGGCGTCGGAGGGGTGGGACCGGTACGACGCGACGAAGTTGACGCCGCCGACAAACAAGTACGCGGTGATTGGGCCAGTGGGGAGAGGGCGAGACGGGAGCGCGACGATGAAGGCGCAGGAGTCTATTGCGGAGATATCGGGGAAGGAGCAGACGGTGCCCTTGGGATTGAAGGTAAAGAAGTACGCGGGGCCGCTGAGGGTCACGTTGAACGAGACCGTGAACGTTCCGGAGGAGTGGACGGTGAGGCTGGTAGACACGAAGGGGACGCCCGACCCGACCGACGACGAGAAGCGACTGCTGGAGGAAGGGGGAGAGGGATACGAGTTTGTGTACGGGGGAGGGAAGGCGGGAGGAGGAAAGAAGGCCGGAGGAGGAGAAGCGGTGAGGCAGGTTCGTCCGCCGGTACCGGAGCCGATTGACTGGAGTCCGCCGGGAGGGGAGGCAAAGAAGGCGTCCGGTGGATTGGAGGGGCGCTTTCGGATTGAGATTTCGAGGGGGGAGACGCTGCCGGTAGAGTTGGCGGGGATGGACGCGACGGTTCGGGGGCAGCAGGCCCGGTTGAAGTGGGAGACGGCGTCGGAGACGCAGAATGCGGGGTTTCGGGTGCAGCACCAGCGGCTTGCGGAGGGAGACAGCATGCCGGGCCCGACGGGCTGGGAGTCGCTGGGATTTGTGGAGGGGGCAGGGACGAGCAGTGAGGTGCAGCAGTACAGCTACGAGACCGAGCCGTTGGGATACGGGAGGCACGCGTTTCGGCTACGGCAGGTGGACGCAGACGGGGAGACGACGAGCAGTGAGCCGATCAGGGTAGAGGTAAGGCTGTCAGGGGCAGTAGCGATCGAGGGGCCAAGCCCGAACCCGGTACGGAGGGGAGCGGAGTTGGGCGTGACGGTAAGGTCGAGTCAGGAGGTAAGGATAGAGATGTACGACGTGCTGGGGCGGCAGGTACGAAGGGTGAAGGAGGAGAGGGTTCCGGGGGAGGAGCCTCAGAGGATTCGGATAGAGACGAGGGGACTTGCGAGCGGGACGTATTTTCTTCGGGTGAAGGGAGAGACGTTCCGGAAGACCCGTCGAATGACCGTCGTTCGGTAACAATCGGTCTGGCTCTTTAAATCGATCTGGAGGTCTTCGGATTTCGATATCGGGAATCCAGCAGGGGAGTGCTCGCAGTGTTCAACTCTCATGGTTTCCAGGGCAAATCGAAGCGTTGAAACTGACGTAATTTAGTCAGCAGATTTTTAAATAATCATGTTCTTATTTGGGGTTAGTGTCTGGTTTATGCTTTCGCATCCTGTCATAGCTTAGGTTTTCCAGTTAGGAGCGAGATCGGTGCAGGTCGGGATTTGATACTTCATAACGGATCCGGACGTGAGCGCCCTCAAACCCGTTGTTGAGGAGAAAGAGGCATCAATAGCACAAAATATTGAAGGGGGAAAAACATAATAGGGCGCGGCAGTTTTGAGTGACAATTTCGAATAAGAGGGTAGAAAAGAAATACGGAAGATTTTGCGGAAATTGAGAGAGGGAGGAAACTCCCATCTATCCACCTCTATACGCAACTATACGTAACTTCCATCCAACGGGTGCGTGGAAGTACGTAGTCTGGTATCGTCTTTGTCGAGCTTTCTGGTGAGGATTGATCAGAGAACGTCTCGGACTCTAAGAGGCACGTTTCGGAAGAGAGACTCCAGACAAAGTCGAAACCTTCACATCCAGAAAGAACCACACCATGCAGACGTACTCAGGTCTAGTACGACTCCTTTCAGTAATGGGGCTTTTTGTGAGTCTGATGGTGTTCCTAGGAGGATCTCCAGCGTACGCTCAGTGCGACATTTATGTTGACACGAATGCCTCTGGGAACGGGAATGGGACTCAAGCGAGTCCCTACACGAATTTACAAGATGGGTTGGATGAGGCGGTGAGTGGTGAAGTCGTCTGTGTGGCAGAGGGAACGTATAATCCGCCGAAAAAGAACACGGCCTTTTCCATAACTGGCGGGTCGACTCTTAGAGGAGGGTATCCAGCTGGGTTCGCTTCGACGACGCAAGATGTCGAGGGCAACCCCACGATTCTGGACGGCGCGAATGTACAGCGTGGGTCATCGGCGAAACGGGTGTTAACACTTGGTAGTTTTTCGGGAACGACCGTTGTTGATGGCGTCACGATTGAGAATGGGAATGGGGGAGCTGGTGCTGGTTTCTCTATCGGAGGAGGAGGGTTTAGCGATACCGTAACGTTTCGGGACGTGATCTTTGCGAGCAATGACGCAAAGAATAATGATGGTGGTGCGGTTGAGCTTCGCGGAAGCGGGACGGCGAATTTTGAGGGTGTGTTGTTTCGGAGCAACACTGCTGGAAATGGAGGAGCGCTCTATGCCGGAACGAGCTTTACGCTTAATCTCGAAAATACAGCCTTCAGGGGGAATGAGTCCGGAGGAAGAGGAGGAGCTGTATATACAGAAGGCGGGAGAGTGAATATGGAGAATGTCTTGGCGGCCGGTAATTTGTCTCAGGGTGATGGTGGGGCATTCTACTTTAACTACAATGGCGGCCTGGGATTTGTGAATGTCACTGTCGCGGGGAATCGGGCGCAAGGAGGAGGGGGAGGCGTCTTCCTTGACTCGGACAATACGTCGACGATCGAGAACTCGATCATATGGGGAAATGCAGGAGATTCGGGTGCCGATCAGGTTGCCTTGGCGAATGGGGGAACGGATCCCGTATACCGATACAGTGATATTCAGGGGTCAGGCGGATCCGGGGCTTGGGACTCGTCTTATGGAGATGATAAGGGTGAGAACATTGCGCTCAACCCTATATTCTTGTCGCCGAAACAGCCATCGGCTGCTCCTACGACTGGTGGAGATTATCGGCTTGGAGCGCGCTCGCCTGCAGTCGATGCTGGAGATGATGGAGCGATTACCCTTTCGACTGATCTTGATGGGGAAAATCGAATACAAGAAGAGGCTGTTGACATGGGAGCGTATGAGGGAAGTGCTCAGCTTCCCGACCCCGAGATTTTGTATGTAGATCAGTCTTCGGGCAGTGATGGGAATGGGGGAACCTCCTGGTCTGACGCCGTCGCGACGCTGCAGGCTGCTTTGAGCCAAGCCTCCACTAACACAGAGATCTGGGTAGCAGATGGGGTTTATTATCCGGATGAGGGGCCCAACGTCTCGGACGGCGAGGTGGGAACCTCTTTTACGCTCAAGGATCGGGTGAGCATCTATGGGGGATTTGCCGGTAACGAGTCTAGTCGTTCGGAGCGAGACCCAGACGCAAATCTAGTTGTTTTAAGTGGGGATCTCGATCAGGACGACAATACCAACAAGTATGGGGTTGTGACGTCCCCGAGCGATCAGAATAGTGGGTCGAAAAATAACCCGACGAACGCCTACCACGTCCTTGATGCAAGTGACGTCTCTGCACAGACGGTCGTTGATGGAGTTACGATCACAGCCGGCTCGGCAGACGACCGGAAGAAAAAGGACGGGCGCCCGGAAGAGGTGGGAGGAGGAGTTTTTATTGACAACGGAAGTCCGACCCTTTCAAACGTTCGAATTATTGGAAACCGGGCAAAGCTCGATGGAGGAGGGATTGCCAGCTATGGAGGTGGAGGGCCGGTTCTTAGCGAAACGGTGATCGAGTCGAACCGATCTCAGCGAAACGGGGGCGGGATTTACAACGCTGACGGGAGCAGTCTTCGGGCTCGATTCGTAGTACTTCGGAGGAACACGGCTTCCAATGCAGGGGGCGGAATTTACAATACGCAATCGAACATTCGGTTTACGAATGTCACTATTGAGGGGAATGTGGCTTCTTCAAATTATGGGGGAGGAATCTATACGTCCTACTCGAATGGATCGATTTTGACAAACCTGCGGCTGGTGGGGAATCGGGCAGCCGCGGGAGGTGGATTCTATAACACGGGAGGAGGAGGCACCAAGACAACAATTGGGACCTCCTCATTTAGTGGGAATTACGCTACAAATTCCAGCAATCCCCGGGGTGGGGCTATCTTCACTGCGAATGAGACTCTGGAACTGAACAATTCAATTGTATGGGGAAACGGCCCGAATCAGATTGTTGACCGGAATACCTTTTCTCAACAGTCTTCTCTGATTGAAGGAGGCCTGGGCGGGGCATTGAATCAGGATCCACTCTTTATCAGTGATCCAACCCTCGCGAGTAACGGGCCGACCACGGATGGGGATCTCCAACTCCAGCCGACTTCTCCCGCTGGAGATGCGGGAGCCAATACGCTTTTGCCCGCGGATGTTAGTGACCTCGATGACGATGGAGAAACTAGTGAACAACTACCTCTTGACTTGGCGGGGAGTCAACGGGTGAAGGACGGTGATGTCGATATGGGAGCGTACGAGGGCACGAGTGCTAGTCTGACGGTGCAAGGCAGCTACGGAGCTGATGGCTCGGATGCGGGCTGGAGAGACATGGGAGTGCCGGTTACGGGATCGAGCGGGGCTATTACCGTTGCCGACGTGGAGCGAGGGACAGGGACGGGCCTGGAGAATCTTTCGAAGTGGGGAGTGTGGCGAGACGTGAACGATTCCTGGAAGCGTCTTGACAAGGACAGTCCGCTTCCGGCGGGGCGCGGATTTACGGTGTACCTTTTCGACAAGCGGGAGTCGACGATTGACCCGAGCATCACGTTTGAGACGACCCAGGGATCCATCATTGGGGATCAGGACGTGACGGTGGGAGACGGGAGCCCGACGGGGGATGGGGAGCTTGCGCAGGATGCTCAGTTCCACTTTCTCGCAAACCCCTACGCTGTCCCTTATGATTTAGCCGAGTTAAATAGCCAGGCCCCAAACTTTTCGGATTTCCAGACGACAGTTCAGGTTTGGAATGTAGATAACCGCAGTTACCACACGATAGATGTAAGTCGCTTTAGCTCGGATAGGACAGGGATTTCGTCGTGGCAGGCGTTTTACGTTGAGCGATTTAACGTGGGGTCGGGGGCGACGCAGTTGACGTTTCCGAGCAGTGGTCGTTTGCCGGCGGCGTCGAACACGAACTCATTTTTTGGGGAGAAGGCGGCTGGGCGGAAGGGGAAGTCGTCGCGTTTGGGATTCAAGGTAGTGGCAGAGAGGGAGGGGACGCAGTTGATGCAGGACGAGGCGGCGACCGTGCTGGTCAGGTCAGGGGCGTCGGAGGGGTGGGACCGGTACGACGCGACGAAGTTGACGCCGCCGACAAACAAGTACGCGGTGATTGGGCCAGTGGGGAGAGGGCGAGACGGGAGCGCGACGATGAAGGCGCAGGAGTCTATTGCGGAGATATCGGGGAAGGAGCAGACGGTGCCCTTGGGATTGAAGGTAAAGAAGTACGCGGGGCCGCTGAGGGTCACGTTGAACGAGACCGTGAACGTTCCGGAGGAGTGGACGGTGAGGCTGGTAGACACGAAGGGGACGCCCGACCCGACCGACGACGAGAAGCGACTGCTGGAGGAAGGGGGAGAGGGATACGAGTTTGTGTACGGGGGAGGGAAGGCGGGAGGAGGAAAGAAGGCCGGAGGAGGAGAAGCGGTGAGGCAGGTTCGTCCGCCGGTACCGGAGCCGATTGACTGGAGTCCGCCGGGAGGGGAGGCAAAGAAGGCGTCCGGTGGATTGGAGGGGCGCTTTCGGATTGAGATTTCGAGGGGGGAGACGCTGCCGGTAGAGTTGGCGGGGATGGACGCGACGGTTCGGGGGCAGCAGGCCCGGTTGAAGTGGGAGACGGCGTCGGAGACGCAGAATGCGGGGTTTCGGGTGCAGCACCAGCGGCTTGCGGAGGGAGACAGCATGCCGGGCCCGACGGGCTGGGAGTCGCTGGGATTTGTGGAGGGGGCAGGGACGAGCAGTGAGGTGCAGCAGTACAGCTACGAGACCGAGCCGTTGGGATACGGGAGGCACGCGTTTCGGCTACGGCAGGTGGACGCAGACGGGGAGACGACGAGCAGTGAGCCGATCAGGGTAGAGGTAAGGCTGTCAGGGGCAGTAGCGATCGAGGGGCCAAGCCCGAACCCGGTACGGAGGGGAGCGGAGTTGGGCGTGACGGTAAGGTCGAGTCAGGAGGTAAGGATAGAGATGTACGACGTGCTGGGGCGGCAGGTACGAAGGGTGAAGGAGGAGAGGGTTCCGGGGGAGGAGCCTCAGAGGATTCGGATAGAGACGAGGGGACTTGCGAGCGGGACGTATTTTCTTCGGGTGAAGGGAGAGACGTTCCGGAAGACCCGTCGAATGACCGTCGTTCGGTAACGCATTGAAGTATCCTATTCGGTTTAAGCTTGATTCCTGCTTCTATGCATGCCTGGGACAGGAAATATTTAAAAACTAAACTTTTTATCAGTTAGTATTGTCTCATCATGACCGAATATAGACGACGGGATCGATCGACTCTGTTAAGGGGAGCACGGGTTCTGGGAGTTCTCAGTGTCTGTCTTCTAGCACTTCCAATTGCATTCGGTAGTGGGGGAGGAACCCTATTCCAGGCAAAAGCACAGTACTCGGAAACCCGATCCGATGACCGGTCCATATACAACTCGCCGTCGGATCGTCTACGCTCGCGAGACGACCAGCGAAACAGAGAAGATCATTCCGATTTGGGGACCCTTCCGGATTGGGCAAGAAGTAGGGCGCACGGTAACCGAACGAAAACAGAGGAGTACGCAAGTGGGCCGTCATCGGGAGTGCAGACGAAGGATGGAAGGCCGGGAGTGCCAGTGGATGGAGGGCTCTTGTGGCTTCTTGTTGCCGGGTTCGGTTACGGCGTCTTTCGCCTTCGAGGAACGGGAAGCAGGAAGGCCGCAGCTCGCTAACGCATTCGTACCACCCGTTCCGTCTCCGTAAATGTTTCTCCATCTACTCTGAGCAAATAGCTGCCCGAGGAGAGACGATTTCCGGCCATTCGCATCTGAGTCTGAGCACCAGCCGATACGTCTACCGGACCTATCTCTTTCACCACACGTCCAAGCATATCTACGAGTTGAATCGTCACGCTCTGTGCGGCGCGAGGGGTCAGAGTAATGGTCATTTGTTCGGCAAATGGATTCGGGGCAGTGGTCAGATCAACCGGTCCCGATGGCTTTCGAACGAGCCGGACCGGTTCAGAATAGTGTGTCGCTCCGTCCTGGTCGATTTGCTTTAAGCGAAAGATGTGAGTTCCTGAATTGAGGGAAGAGGTCATAAATCGGTAGGTTTGGGGCTCGTTGGTTGTGCCCTTCCCATTCACGAAACCGATTTTTGACCACTGATCTTTCGCGTCTGCATTATGCACCTCTTGATGCTGAATGGCAAACCCGCTGTTATTCGTCTCAGACATCGTTCGCCATCTGAGTACAGCCTGATCTCGGGTGGAGTTTACAGAGAACGAGGAGAGTTCTACAGGAAGGGAAGAGTCAGCAGGTCCGACTTCTCCGGCTAAGGCAATGTGTGTTGTATCCGATGTGGTTTTTTGAGCGGAAGGTGCCGATTTGGACGCTTCTTCTTCAGATGAGGAAGATGCCTCCAACTCGAACGAGATCGTATCGCTGGGGTCATCGATAACAAAAGTCTTACCTAGGGCCTCGCTCCGCAGTCGAAGCGACCAGTTCGAGGGCACGGAGTACCACGTCTCGACACTGATCGTGTACGTCGCAGCCGGCATGTTTTTCTTGATCAGTTTAACGTCCACAACCTGCAAGCTGTCACTGTATGGTCGACTCTCTTGGGCTTTCAGAACTTCCTCACCATCTTTCACTCCTTCGAACGCAATGGCTGCCCAGCGGTCACCGCGGGGAAGAAGCTTAGAGGCGTCGTAGCGGTCCCATCCCATCGTGCCTTCGGACAGAAAGTAGAGACTGAAGGCCTTATCAACGGAAACTTCACCGCCAGCCGAATCCGTGGTTCTAAGGGTAAGGTCCATATATGCTACCTCCGAGGCGGAGGACAGGGTGGGTTGTTGGGAAGGAGCATCCGGAGTATCCCAATTGGCCTGCGCCGGCGTGCAGAGACCAAGAAAAAGAAAAAAGAGGGCTGTTATAAGCTCAGTAGATGTGAATCGCATGGCGATCAAGGGGGCTTTTCCGAGGTGATCGTGAGTCCTCAGCATCAGCGGATTGCTCCGTGTGTCCCCAGCCACTGTTGTGTGTAGAAGCTAGGCAGGTCCTTGAATGCTATCCACAATGTGCAAAATGGGGGAGGAGACGTCTATACGCATCTTCTCGTAATTATTGAGATACTTCCCCCGATTCCTGCTATCAATTCGGTCTTGAACCGTCAGATGTGCCGATCGCTTGACCGATGGGGGGGGGGCAACGTCTAAATTTCAGGTGAGCCGATGCTGGGCGTGGGGAGGGAGTGCCTTTGGAGAGCATTCCGTTCTCATCTCTTTCGCTTGGTTGCAATCCCGCCGTCTGCGAAGTGGGTATAGGCGAACGGAAAACGACGAAAGGGGACGTCCGCTTCGATCAGCCGAGAGGCAAGAGGGAGGGCTGACCCTGGGCTCGTGCGGGACGCCGATCGAGACGGGGGCAAAGGGGGCTGCGGGATCCTGCGTCGGATGGTCCTAGTGGACTGTTACACCTCATGTGTGGAGGGCACGGAGTCCATCCGACATTCGCCGAGAAGAGGCAATGCCGAGGGGCGCCTGTATGACCGCTCTACGGAAGGCGAACGGCTCTGGATGATGAGGGTGAATCCCGAATCGTGACCCGTCAATCCATTCGTAACAGTCCACTAGACCCGGAGGATGAGCACGAAGGGGATTCTACTTCCCCCGGTGCCGCAAATCTGCAATGAGGTCTACACTCCCTTTTCGGTAGCGGGGGCGGACCATAATTTCATTCCCCAACACGCTGGGCCACAGTCGAGTGGGGTCTACTGCGGCGGGCGTTGAAACGGGAGGAGAGGGCTTGGGCGGCTGCTTTCCCGACTGTTTGTGGGAAGAGGGAGGGGAGGCCTCCTGGTTGAGAGCGGATTGTGTACCATGAGGAGCCGTTCCGTCCGGTTGCTTCGCTTCTGCCTCTGCAATCAAATCGCGCATTACCACGTTGCGGACGACTTGCACCGTGCCGCTGGGCTGGTGAAACTTGGTCCACCGCAGGGGAACGCGGATGGACTGGGCGCCCCCGCCGAAATGAAAGGTCCATTCGAGGCGCGTCCGTTGGGCATGGTAGGTAGACAATACCTCCAACGCCGAGGAGTCTTGAATCTTGAGGGTTGTACGCACGCCGGTGGCGGTGTCGTGTCCCGATACGCTCATGAGTTGAACCATGCTAAACCCGAGGGACTCGACCGTCACCGGGGCCTCGCGGGTCGATGCGGGGCGAAACTGCAGACGGGATACGACAAACGTCCGATGCATAAGGGGGAAGTGAGCGATAGAGAAAACAAAAACCGGTACTGCAGGCGGACACCAATCCTCCTGGTTCCATTACCACCTGCCTTCAAGGTCCGTAATGCTGACCATGAAGGCCATACGTAACACTCCGTATTCTAAAACGCCCTCTACGCCGATGGGGGCAGATGCTGTTGCGTGCCGATCTCATTCCGGCCGTGGGCGTCCGCCGGACGATGTTATGAGGACTGGTTCGAGGTGGAAGAGTCGAGTCTGCAGGGGCGGATAGAGAGTTGAGGCCGTAGAACGGCTCCTCAAGAATCGTCTTTCTCTTCGTCCACGGTTAAGTCCGGACGAGAGACCGGGGTATCCAAAATGAGGTCGTGCTGGTGGGCATAGGCGGTCATTTCCACCGCATTTCGGAGCTCGAGTTTGGATTGAATGTTCTCCCGGTGCTTTTCGACGGTTCGGTGGCTGATGCCGAGTTTCTCTCCAATTTCGCGACTGGTATCTCCTCGGGCGGTGAGTTGGAGCACCTCACGTTCCCGGTCCGTGAGGGTCTGGTATCGATCAAAGGGTTGATTCTGGGCATGTTTGACGGGGTCAATGAGGTCATCGGAGAGCTCCTCACTGAGATATTTTTCGCCCTGCATGACGGCCTGGATCGCGTCCATAAGTTCCTCTAGGGGCGATCCTTTCAGGACGTATGCGGACGCTCCGAAGGCAAAGGCCTCACTTACGTAGGAGTCCTCCCCGTGCATCGACAGCACAACCACTTTCGTCGTCAGGTCAAGCCGTTCGATTCGGGAGAGAATGTCGAGCCCGTTCAGGCTGGGAAGCCCGAGGTCGAGAATGAGCAGATTGGGCTCATGCTCCTTCAGGAGGGGAATGGCCTCCAGTCCGTCCCCGGTCGTGCCCACGACTCGGGCTTCGAGTTGCTCTTCCAGAAGGGAGCGTAGACCTTGCCGGGTAACGTCATGATCCTCAACTATGAGGGCCGATAGCATCATGGCAGCGGGAGGAGAGGTATCGTTACGCGCGTAGACCTTCAAGAAACACAGGGTACAAAGGAGCCTCGCAGAAGTCTCTACGCACTATCGCGTAATCTTCAGGCTGTTGTGGGGCAGCAACGAAAGGGATTGAGGGAGACAATCGGCTGTGGGGGGGGAGGCTTATGAGGAAAGAGAAGAGATGGAAAGGGGGAGTGTAGCGGAGAGGTGTGTGCCGCCTTCCTCTTTGGACTCGAAGTAGAGGGTGCCATTGAGGCGTTCGACTCGTTCCCGAACCCCGTGCAGGCCGTAGGCATCGTCCTTGGGATGCGTCGACGGATCGAAGCCGGTACCGTTGTCCGCCACGTCGAGGCGAAGGCCGTTTTCCTCCGTCCGCAGGGTTACCTTTGCGTCTTCACTGTCGGCGTGGCGAATGATATTGATGAGGGCCTCCTGCACGACCCGGAAAGCCGTCATTTCGACGAGGGACGGAAAGCGCTCCTCTTCTTCGACCTCGTTGTAAAGGTCAATCTCAAGATCGTGCTGCTCCTGGAGGTCGTTGACCAACGTGGAAAGGGCCCCCGAGAGGCCGTGCGCATCAAGATTCTTTGGATGCAGGCGTCGCGAGATGGTCCGGGTGACGGACGATACCTGAGCCACGAGGTCTTCCAGCTGGTCAAATCGCTGAGTGGGGGCCGCGTGCTTCTTTGCTTCGATGCGGCCGAGTTCGATGGTCATTTGAATCGTTGTGAGCAGCCCGCCCATTTCGTCGTGCAATTCCTGGTCGATCCGCCGGCGCTCCTCATCCTGAACTTCTAAGAGACGCTTGTCCATCTGGCGTTGCTCGGTTACGTCGCGAAGCACGGCCACCCAGTGTGTAATAGTTCCTTTTCCGTTGTGCACGGGGGCAATACTCCAGCGCGCGACAAAGGGGGTTCCATCCTTGCGGGACGTGAGAATTTCGCCTTCATGACGCTCCCCATTCTGTAGGGAGGTCCACAGGTCGGGGAGGACCCAGGCCTCCGTTTCTTTTCCGAAGAGCCACCGAAGCGACCGTCCCTGCACTTCGGAGGGGGGGTACCCTGTCAGGGGGTGAATGCTCGGGTTTGCGTAGGTAATGGCGGGTCCCGGCTCCGATCGCGGCTCGGCCTCCAAGACCAACACCGTCTCGTGGGTGTTTTCAACCACCGTCTGGAATTTGCGGAGCTGCTTTCGCTGTCGCTTGCGGAGGTCGATGTTTTCGACCATCCCAATGGCCTGGACGGCGTCCGGTCCGTCTAGGCGGGAGACCGTAAGGTGTCCCCAGAACGACGAGCCGTCGGGGCGAACGTATCGCTTTTCCAGCTGGTACGAGGTCCGTTCGTCCTGAATGAGCTGCTCGTACAGCTCGTTGTCCGTGTCGAAGTCGTCCGGGTGTGTGATCATTTCGAAATGCTGTCCCCGGAGGGCGTCGGCCGGCCGGTCCATCATAGAGGCCAGTGCGGGGTTGACGTCAATGAAGCGTCCGTTGTCGTCGAGAAGAGTAATGCCCAGAGCAGCATTCTCAAAGACGCCGCGGAACCGCCGCTCACTTTCTACGAGGCTAAGCTGGGTTTGGCGTCGTTCGGTGATGTCGTCGAGGTGAAAAACGGCCCCCGCAAAAGAGTTGCTTTCGTCGTGAAGAGGAGCGCCACTCACCGAGAGGAGGCGACGGGTCCCATCCGGCCATTCAAGAAGGAGCTCCTTTCCAATGAGGGGCTCGTTGGTTTTCTTGACGCGGGCGAAGGGAAGCTCGTCGTCCGGAAGGGGATCTCCTGCAGGCGTCATGACCTGCCACTCCGGGTCGTTATATTTTCTTTGGGTAACCTCTTGCGTTTCCATGCCCAGAAATTCCTGAGCACGATCGCTGGCCCGCACAAAGGCACCAGACTCGTCGAAAATGACGATGGCCGTCGGGCTGGTCTCGAAGACCCAATTGAGAAGGTCGCGCTCCTTGCGGATCGTCCGCTCTCGTTCTTTCAGTTCGGTAATGTCGGTGTAGATGGCATACACCTCCGGGGGCGCATCGGTGCGGTCATACCCGGCCACCTGAAGCCGGAAGTCTCGGAGCCCCTCTGTGGTCTGGCGCTCAACTTCAATTTGAAGCATGCCTTCTTCCAGGGCACGCTTGGTGAGGTGCTGGGCTGTGGCCCGCTGGCCTTCGGGAGCGAGGTGCTTGTTGATGTCCGTACCTACGGCGGAAGGGCCGGAGACCCCAAAGACATCCTCAAAGGCATCATTGATTGCGGTAATTGGGGTCGTCTCCTCTTCCACCCGGCACCGGGCGACGGGGGTTGGGAGGCTCTGGAAGAGGGCTTCGAATCGGTCTCGCTCCTTTTGGAGTGCGTGCTTTGCCTCTCGTTCATCGGTAAGGTCTTGAATCGTCCCCGTAATGCGGTGCACAGTGCCCTCTGCGTCGTGGGGAACGCCCTGCACTCGCACCCAGCGGCGCACCCCGTCGGCGGTGAATAGGGGAAGCTCCAAGTCATACGGGCGACCCTCGGAGCAACAGCGGTCGAGCGCGGACCGGAGCGTGGCTTGGGCCTCTTCGCCGAAGAAACTGATGGCCGAGTCGAGGTCCGGCTCGTAGTCGGCCGGGAGGCCGTACAGATCGTAGGTGGTTTCTGTCCAGGAGAGGCGTTGTTCAGGAAGAGTGAGCTCCCAGCCGCCCACGTTCGAGAGGGCCTGGACACGTTGAAGAAGGTCGGGGCGCTGTACCGCTTCTTTCGGGCGGGGGGCAGAGTCGGGGGCATTGAGCCCGTCTCCCATCCGATGCGCAATCTCCCGAACGAGTGCGTGGTCGGCCCGAGCGAACGGGGCGGAATGGGGCTCTGGGTCCGCAAAGCACACCGTTCCGTAGAGCTGTTGGTTCACCACAATTTTGGCCCCCAGGTAGCAGTCGAAGCCAAAGCGCTGGTACGCCGGATCCTCGGCCCATCCGTCCCGAGACGCATGATGGAGCGAGATGAGGTCGTTGGCTGCGATGACGGATCGGCAGTAGGTCGTGCTCAGGTCGTGGGTCTGTCCTTCGTGGAGCGCCGAGCACGACCCCACGAGGGCCATTACGGTGTGGCGCCCCAATCCGGGATTGATTCGGGAGAGATGTCCGTTTTGGACGTTCAGGGCGTCGCGCCCGATCTGCAAGAGGGATCGTACGAGGTCTTCCGGAGCGGTGGACGGGTCGGAGGAGACTGACGTTAGTCGCTCCTGGTCCTTGGGCCGGAGAGCAGAGGCCGTTTCCGGAGTCGAGAAGGATGCGTCAGACGAGCCGGACGGCGGAGGAGCGGGCGACGAAGCGAAATCCATGAATTGGATGCACAATCGGGCAGACGAGTGAAGGCTCCCAGAGAGGGCACGGGCCGTCTCCTGAACGACGAATGGTCGGGCAGACACCTCAGGAGACAAATCGAAATCGGTCTAGATGCCCGCTCTGTGGAGCGGGTTCGTCAGTGTGGGGGAATGTCTCCACCCAAAAGGAATGAAAACGTTTCATTGTGAGGAATATTGGTTTCAGAACCTGTTGTCTGCGCAGATACGAAACCATCTTGTCCGAAATCATTGACGGCGTCAGCCGGAGTCCCTGCCGATCGGGGACTCCGGCTGTGGTGAAAAGGAGATTACGAAGAAGCTGTTTTCACTTCATGCGCTGTGAGTCTAGCGGGTCGCAGCGACTGCGGATCCGTCCCTTCCGGACCAGAAGGCAGACCCATACGCTCCGATTTGCTTTTTTCTCTGCGAAAATACCGGCATCGGATGAGGGGACGGGCGCAAGAGAAACTGAATCTCAGTCGGGAGGTTACGCGGGAGAAGGGGAGGGATGGGGGGACATCAAGACAAGCGGGAGCGTGGCCGTGAGACGGATGCCGTTCTTCGGGGAAGCATCAATCGTGAGTGTGCCGTTGAGGCGGTCGATACGCTCCGCCATTGCGGAAAGGGTGGGGTGGTTTGTGTCCTGAACGGCGCCGGAGAGATCGAACCCTGTTTCGGGGCTGATGACGTGGAGGCGGAGTTTCTGTTCGGTTTTGTTGAGGAGAACTTGAGCCGCGTTCGTGTTGCCGCGCCGGACCAGGGTGGTCAGGGTATCCCGAAGCGTGCGGAAAACGACACGTTCGATCAGGGGCGAAAGTCGCTCCCCTGATGCAATTTCGTTGTGCAGGTCCACGGTAAGTCCCTCTTCATCCTCAAGATTGGTTGTCAAATGGGTAATGGCCGCGGATAAGCCAAAATCGCTAAGGACGCGGGACGAGAACGCATCCGTCAGGCGACGCACAGTCGTCGACAAGGTGTCGATGTGGGCCTCCAGCTTATTGAGGGGCGGGGCGGTGGGCTGATCCGCGGGCGTTTGGTCTCGGACCTGCTCAACGAGCATCTGAAGCGAGACCAACTCTCCCCCCAGTTCGTCGTGAAAGGTTCGGACCATACGGGCGCGCTCCCGTTCCTGTGCGTTCAGGAGCCGCTCGCTCGTGCGTCGGTATTCCGTCACGTCCCGTTGTACGGAGACCCAGTGGGTGATCTCGTCGTTCGCATTCCGAATGGGGGAGACGCTCCAGTGATTGACGTATGGCGTTCCGTCCTTGCGGTAATTGATGGCCTCCCCCTCAAATGACAATCCCTGTTCGAGCCGTCGACGAAGCCGGGTCAGTACCCAGGATTCGGTGGCGGGGCCCTGGAGAAGACGCGGGCTTTTGCCGATCACCTCTCCGGGGGAATATCCGGTAATCTCCGTGAATGCTGGATTCGCGTAGATGATGCGTGGGCCCGGAGCGTTGAGGGGTGCTCCTTCTGTAATGAGGACGGCCTCGTTCATGTGCTCCACGGCCGATTTGAGAGACGGGGCCCGTCCGGGCTCGGTCTCGTGGGACGGATTGGGGGGAGAAGCCATGTCGAGAGCGTGCAAGGCACGGAAGAGTGGTCGTGTAGACCCTTCGGTTTCCAAGGTCTCTTTCAGTAAAAAAGTACTGAAGAGCGAAGCGGCTTGGAATACGAGAATACTCGAAGTTCTTTCATCGGTCCCCCAGCCGCTGGGCCTGGGGGTCCACGGCCGGTGTGATCATTCGCTACTGGGGCTCGACATGACGTGCCGTAATTTGGAAATTTTCAGATTGCTTGGGATAAGCAAATGGCCTGCAACTATCCACTAGATGAGGCCGTGTTCTTCAAACAAGGTGTTCGCCCGGCCCAGGTCGACGTTTCCTCCGCTAATGACGACCCCGATGCGCTGCCCGGGGAAGGAGACTGCCCCCTGTAGCAGCGCCGCGGTTCCGAGGGCGCCGGTCGGCTCCACCACGATTTTCATCCGCTCCCAGAGCACGTGCATGGCCTGAACGAGAGTGGCGTCGGAGACGGTGACCATGTCGTCCACGTGCTCCAGCACCAGAGGAAAGGTGACGTCGCCGAGGTAGGGGGTGCGGGCTCCGTCGGCCACCGTGTCGGGATTTTCTACGGTTTGGAGGGTGCCGGACTGAAACGAGCGCGTGGCATCGTCGCCTGCGTCGGGTTCGACCCCGACCACAGTACAGTTCGGGGCATGCTGGCGGGCGGCAATCGCGCAGCCGGAAAGCAACCCGCCCCCTCCGCAGCAGACGAGCAGGGCATCTAGGTCCCCCACCTCGTCGAATAGTTCATCGCCCACGGTGCCCTGTCCGGCCACCACGTGCGGATGGTCGTAGGGAGGAATGAGCGTCAGCCCGCGGTCCTCAGCAATGTTCTGCCCCAGCGCCTCCCGTGTGGTTGTCTCCGGGTCATAGGGGATGATTTCTGCCCCATACCCACGAGTGGCGTCAAGTTTGACCTGGGGGGCATTTTCGGGCATCACAATCGTCGCGTCGACGCCGTGCAGGCGCCCGGCCAGGGCAATGGCCTGGGCGTGGTTGCCGGACGAGTAGGTGAGTACGCCCCGCTCTTTGGCGGCGGGAGACAGTTGTGCAATCGCGTTGTAGCCGCCTCGAAGCTTGAACGCCCCCGTTTTCTGGAAATTCTCGCATTTGAAGAACACCTCTGCGCCCACCCGGTCGTTAACGGTGCTGGAGGTCATGACGGGCGTGCGGTGAACCACGTCGTCCAGACGGGCGGCGGCGGCCTGGATGTCAGAGTAGGTGACCGATGAAGCATCGGAGGACATGAGGGCGAACGGGACTTTTGAGAAAGCGAACGCTTGTGCTGTACGGGGACGCCAGCGCCCCGGTCCGCGTTATCGATTCCATCATCTGTTTTTGTCGATATGATTCCGGTTTGGCTCACCGACACCGTGACCAGCGACCTCAATCGCGCCCTGCACTACACCCAACTCTGGGGACTGCACGGGATGGAATTGCGAACGGTCGGCGGTCCGGACGATCGCATCCCGAACGTAAACCAGCAGCAGATTCGTGGCCAGATGGAGGGCACGGATCTCTTGCTCGGCAGCGTGGTGCCGTCCATGTTCGAGGGACCCGTGAGCGACCGGGCCGCCTGGATGAACGACTTGCTGCAGTTTGAGGATACGCTCAAGCTCTGCGCCCGCGTCGAGTGTCCTCGGGTCACGATCTCCCCCTTTGCGGCCGAGCCGGACGTTTCGCACGAGGCGGTCGTTGATGCGCTTCGGCGGGCCGGGGCGGCGGCGGAGGAGTACGGGGTGCTCGTGGCGGTGCGGAACGGCCCGGAGACAGCGTGTCCCACCGGGGCAACGCTCGCGGAGGTGCTCACGGAGGTGGGACACCCACACGTTCGGGCTGCCTGGAATCCGGCGGGCGCTCTTCGGTCGGGAGAGCACCCCATCGATGGGCTAACGGCCCTCTCCGGGCTTGTGACTCTGGTGCGTTGCAGCGACGGTGTGGTGACGGAGAACGGATACTGGGAGGATACGACGCTTGGAGAGGGAGAGGTCGGCTGGCGCGAGCAATTCGAGATGCTTCATGCGCGGGGTTTTCAGGGGCCCATCAGTCTGGAGGTGTACGTCGAGCCCCGACCCGAGGAGGGGCTCCGCTCCGCGACCACTCTCATTCGGATGCTTCGAGACATACGAGCACGGGGGCAGTCCGAGTAGCGCTCGCACGAAGAAACCCGGTTCCCGGCCATTCGTAGCCGGTTTTGCACTCCCGATCCGATTCTTTTCTCCATCAGTCGCTTTCCCTTCCCTTATGGCTCTTTCGCGTGAAGACGTGCGCCATGTTGCCGAGCTCGCTCGCCTCCAGTTTTCGGACGAGGAAGAGGCCCGCATGGCCGAGGAGATGAGCCAAATCCTCGATTATGTGGAAAAGCTCGATGAGCTGGATACGTCTGGCGTTCCCCCCATGTCGCACGTACTCGACGTGACGAACGTCTTTCGGGAGGACGAAATTGAGGCGCGTATCGATCAGGAGCAGGCCCTGGAGCCGGCCCCCGAAGCGGACGGCGAGTATTTTCAGGTGCCGCAGGTCATTGATTAGCCTCAGAAGACGGGGACGCGTAGCTCTCAAATCCGAGATTCTGCAAGTACGCATAGGTAGGCGCAAATTCGGTGCGGAGGCGAGTCTGCAGGGCCTCCGGAATTTCATCCGCCTCCGCCGTTCCCAACAGACGAATCAGGCCGAGCTTGGTCCACCGAACGAGCCGGCTCTGAAGCATCCACTTGTACAGGCCCGGAACGGTATTCTTGATGGGGCGAACCGTGTAGCGATAGACTCGTCGATATCCGGCACTTCCCGTTGGGTTTTCGGGGTTTGCATTCGGGTTGGGGCAGGGGACGGGGGGAAGATCGAGAACGGACAGCAGCGTTTCCCATAGCTCGTCTGGGGCGTTTTTCCCTTCCTCCAGGCTTACGACCGTGAATTGATCGTCGCCGAACCGCTTCGCAAATGCCGGCAACGTTTCCTCGTAGTGGCTGTCGCGGAGGAGCATGGAGTCAGGGTCGTTCAGCGCCTCCTGTAGGGAGGTCGTTTCGTCGATGAGGCCAAGCTGCTTATGGTACCGGTACTGCGATAGAAGCCGTTGAATCGGGTCGCGGACGATGGCCAAGATCTTCGCCTCCGGATTGTACGAGTATATCTGCTCGGCCGTCTGCGCGTCCCGGTAGTACATCACCGTTGCTTCCCCGAAATAACGGTAGTTCGCCTCAAAGGGAAAGTGGGAATGGTAGGCCTCCAGGGTCTCGGGACCGTCTTCGTGGTCGCCAAAGAAGTACAGTTCTTTCACCTCAGACATGAACACGTCGGGGTGCTGACGAAGAAGGTAGTACAGCCAGCTTGTGCCTGCTTTGTTGATCCCGATGACGAACAGGTTGACCTGTGGCATGGGACGAGGGGAGGGAGGATTGACGAGAATGCATGCAGTCCATTTGAGAGAGGGGGCGCGGTGGAACAGGGAAAACCACCTGCCGTTTCGGGCGACCGGCAGGGCAGTATTGTCGACCGCTTCACTGTCCCCAGCGTCGTGACTGTCATCCAACGTCCATTCACATGCCGTCCCTTCCTCGCCAATCGTCTTCCCGGTTGCAGAATCGCGATTCGTTTTGGGGACGCTTAACGCCCACCGCTCGCCACGGACTCTGTCTGACTCTTCTCCTCGTGGTGGCGTTGTCGTTCTACTCCCCCATGATTTTCGGGGGGAAGGACATCCACGGCATCGATAGCATTAGTTGGCGGGCCAATGCCGAGGCTCTCATTGAGTATGAGGAACAGACCGGGGAGCATGCTCTGTGGGCGCCGAACGTCTTCAGCGGCATGCCGGCGTTCATGATGAATTACAAGCTGGCGATTCCGCAGGTCGATGACATTGCCGATGCGGCACGCTCGTACGCTTGGCCGGTGTCTCACCTCTTCTTTCTGCTGCTCGGGGTGTACCTGCTGGTGTACTACCTGACCCGGAATCATATCTCCGGGCTTTTATCGGGGCTTGCCTTTGGGTTTACGACGTACCTCCCCATCATTTTGAGTGTGGGGCATAACACGAAATTTATTGCTCTGGCGTATGCCCCGTTTGTGCTCCTTACCTTCATCTATACGCTTCGAAATCCGTCGCTCCTTGGGGGACTTGCGTTTACGGCGGCATTGGGGATCGAGCTTCGGGCCAAGCATCCACAGATTACGTACTGTGTGCTCATGCTTGCGCTGGTGTGGTGGATCGTGGAGCTATGGCAGGCGTGGGAGGACGACGAGCTGGCGCCCTTCGCGAAGTCGACCGGCTGGCTGGCCCTGGGGACCGGCCTGGCCCTGTTGATGGTGGCACAGCCCTACCTTGCGATTTACCAATACAAGCAATATTCGGTACGGGGAGCCGAGGCCGCTGCGGGGGGTGGGGGCGGCGCCATGGGCTGGGAAAAGACCATGCGCTGGAGTCAGGGGCCGAAGGAGCTCTTGACGCTCGTGATGGCCAATGCCTTTGGGGGTGGGGGGCAGACGTACTGGGGGCCGAAGACCTTTACCGAGGGACCGCACTACGTGGGCGGAGTCGTGGCGGCGCTCTCGGGGCTCGCCGTATGGCGGGTCCGGAGTCGGTTGACGTGGGGGCTCGGCGCTGGGGTTCTCGTCACGATGCTGTTTTCTCTGGGGAAGTATGCCCCCTGGATTAACTGGCCGATGTTCAAGTTCTTTCCCTTTTTCGAGGCGTTTCGGGCCCCCGAGACGTGGCTGAGCATCAGTGCACTTGGTCTTGCCGTGCTTGCAGGCATCGGATTGGACTATGCTCTTCGATCGGAGGGGGACCGTCAGGCCGATGCGGACAAGACGCGGTCGCTTCTCTATGCGTTCGGGGCGGTCGGGGGATTGGCGTTGCTCGTCATGGTGGGAAAGGGGGCCTTCTTTGACTTTGAGAATCCCCGCGAGACGCAAATCGTGGAGCGAATTGAGCAACGTCCGAATCTGACCCGATCGAATCCGCAGGTTCAACGCTTCTACCAACAGTTGGAGCAGCGCAAAGACCAGCGACGAGAGGCCTTGCAGGCCGATGCCTTCCGTACGTTACTAGCGGTGGGCGTGGCCCTGCTGTTCCTCTGGCTGTACCGGCGCCAGACGCTTTCCGGCTGGTTGACCGGCGGGCTCGTTATTCTAATTGTGCTCGTAGACCTCTGGGGCGTGGACCGGCGGTATCTCGGGGAGGACCAGTTTACACGGCAACCGGACCTGGCGTCCCAGATCCCGACCTATTCGTTCGATCGCTTCCTGACGGATCGCATGGAGAAGGCCGGGGGGCTAGGGCACTTTCGCGTCTATCCCCACCAGGCTCCCTACCAGAACGAGGCCATTGCCTCGTACCACTACGAATCGGCGGGCGGGTATCACGGAGCGAAGCTCCAGCGGTACCAGGACTACCTCGATCACATTCTGCAGGCCGGGGGAGGGGGAGCCCCGAACGAGAATGCCCTCGACCTCATGAACGTCCGGTATATTCTTGCCCAGCAGAAGCTTCCGGGGACGCGGGTGGCGTATCGGGATAAGCAAACGAAGACCGTTGTGTTGGAAAACACCGACGCTCTTCCCCGAGCCTTCTTTGTGGGGCAAACCGAGGTGGTGGACAATGCGAAGCAGACGTGGCAGCGTCTCCGCAATCCGTCGTTCACTCCCCGGAAGACGGCCCTTCTGTCGGAGTCACTCGACGCCCCTGTCACTCCCATCGACAGTGGGAGCACGACGCAGGTCACCCTGGACTCGTATACGCCGCCGAAGGTGGAGTGGACCGTGCAGACGGATGCACCGCGCCTCTTCGTGGCCAGTGAGGTGTACTACCCGGCGGGCTGGAATGCGTACCTCGATGGAGAACAAGTGCCCATTCACCGGGTCGATTACCTCCTCCGCGGGGTCCATGTACCGGCAGGCGAGCACACGCTGGTGATGCGATTCGAGCCGGCCGCTGATCGGTACGGACGGTGGATTGCCGGCACAACGACAGCGGGCGTGTACGGCGGCATCCTGTTGATGCTCGGCTTGCGCTATCGCCGGCGGGGCTCTCTGTTGCCTGACGCCTCCGACGAGGATGAGGAGGAGTAAAAGCCTTTCTTCCATCCTTGAGGAGCAGACGTATGCCGGGCCACAGGACCGGCTGCGATTCATGACGAGTGAGGCGGAACGAGCGAATCGAGAGAAGAGGAGCGCCGTCCTGCATTTCGCCTTCACGTGGTACGCCTCTGGTCCCGCGGGGCAGTTCAATTCGACGTATTCCGAGATTGATGTCTGACACGGCAATAGGCTATGGCGCGTCGTGTACTCGTTCTTTCGTACTACTTTCCTCCGTCAGGAGGACCGGGCGTCCAGCGCGTCCTGAAGTTCGTAAAGTACCTGCCGTCATTCGACTGGACGCCGGTGGTGGTCTCGGTGGAGGAAGGGGCCTACCCGGCCCGTGACGCGTCGCTCGGTGCTGACATTCCCGGAGATACGCCGGTGCACCGCACGTCGTCGTGGGACCCGTATCACCTCTACGCTCGTCTTACGGGGCGCTCCGACGAGGAAGCCGTCGTGCAGGGGTCGCTCGAAGGGCGTGAGCAGACCTGGAAAGAGCGGATTGCCCGCTGGGTTCGGGCCAATATTGTGCTGCCGGACGCCCGGGTGGGATGGGTGCCGTTTGCGATTGGGCAGGGGCGGCGTCTGCTAGCGGAGCAGTCCGTTGATGCAATTCTTACGACGGGACCGCCGCACTCTACCCACCTCGCGGGGGCTGCTCTTCAGTGGATGACCGGTACGCCCTGGATGGCTGATTTTCGCGACCCATGGACTGACATTAACTACTACCAGGAGCTTCCGCACACGGCCGCTGCGCGGAGGATCGACGCGGCGCTGGAGCGAATGGTGCTCCGGCGTGCCGATGCGGTTGCGACGGTGAGCCCGAGCTGGCAGGCGTTGCTCCGGGCCAAGATGGGAACCGAGCCACGAACGCCGATACACGTGATCCAAAATGGATTTGACACGGAGGATGTGGGGCCGGCGGACGTGACCGTGAACGACGAGGCGTTTACCATTACGCACGTCGGATCGCTGTATGCCTCCCGCAACCCGACGGCGCTCTGGCGGGCTGTTCAGCAGCTTCGGGAGGCGGGGGACGTCCCGGATCTCCGCATTCGACTCGTGGGAATGGTGGACTCGAATGTGGAGGGCGCCCTCCACGATCATGGGCTGGCTGACATTACGGAGCTGGTGTCGTATGTGCCCCATCCCGAGGCGGTGGAGCACATGCAGCAGGCGGGGCTCTTGCTGTTGTCCATCGAGTCGTTTCCGGCAGACACGGGCATGCTGACGGGAAAGATCTACGAATATCTTGCCACTGGACGGCCCATTGTGGGCGTTGGACCGGCGGATGGAGATGCAGCCCGCCTTCTTGAACAGACCGACGGGGGGAGGCTCTACGGTCGACAGGACGTCCAGGGACTTGCGGGATACATCCGGTCACAGTACGAAGCCTGGGCAAATGGAGAGCCTGCGTCGGGAGCAACGCCGGATGCGTTGCAGCCATACCGACGCAAAGCAGAGACCGGAGCACTTGCCGAGGTTCTCAACGGGCTTGAAAGATGACGTTGCCCGAGAGGTCAGTCGGATCGAGGCTCGTCGTTCAAAATTGTCCGGTACAACTCCGCCAGGCGCCGGCCCTGGACGGGGGCATTGTATTCTGCCTCCACATGTTCGCGGCCGGCCTGGGCCATTTTGGGCCATTGGTCGGGCGATTCGACGAGCCGACGGAGGTGGTCGACGAGCATGTCGGGATCCCGCTCAGGGGCGAGCAGGCCGCTCTCCTCGTGCTTCACGATGGAGGGGATGTCGCAGTGACGGGTGCTCACGATCGGCATGCCGCTGGCCGCCATCTCGATGAGGGTGACGGGAGCGCCCCCTTCTCCGTCGCCATTGCGGGCTGTCACGCTGGGCTGGAGGAAGACGTGATGATTATACGCCTCCTCCATGAGCACCTCATGAGGCTGATAGCCTGGCAATCGCACCGAATCGCCCAGGTCCCATTCGTCGATCGCTGCGAGGATCCGCTCCTTCTCCGCCGCGCTTCCGGACACATCCTTGGAGAAGCCCAGCGGGAGCGGAACCGTCGCCACGCCCCCGATGATTGTGACCTCCAAGGGAATGTCCTCTTGGAGCCGACCCAAGGCCTCGATTGCATAGGGAATGCCCTTCTTTTCCCGAAAGGAGGCGGCCAGCAGCACGCGAAGCGGCTCGCCGGGGTCGTAGCTGCGAGGGCGGAACGGGATGTCCGAAATCGGCACCCCCAGGTGATGGACGTGGACCTTGGCCTCGGGGCAGCCCAGATCCACCACCGACTGTGCCATGTGCGGTCCTTCGCAGAGAATCCCTTCTACCTGCTCAAACAGTCGTCGGTATCGTCGCTTCCACTTCGGGTGCTGTTGCGGATAGGACGTGACGTCATTCCCGTAGAATGTCACGACCTGCGGGATGTCCGTGCGACGGGACACCTCCAGGTTTTGCCAGCTGTAGTCGCCGAAGTGGGTGTGGAAGAGGTCGGCCCCGCACTGGTGCACCTGCTCGATTGTATAGGGATAGTACGGGCGAAGGCCCAGGAAGCGCAGCCCGACGTCCCAATGGTGGCGCCACGGCGCATCGTCGGCGAAACAGTGGATATTGTCAACCGCAAACTGGTCGAGGTTGTCGGTCTGCTCGCAGATGACGTGGGGCTCGATCCTGTCCGGCAGAAAGCGGACCTGATTGTACAGCCAGGTCTGGGTTTGGGGAAGCCAGCTTCGGGTGTAGTGGGCGACCGTTAGCGGAGCGTCCTGTGGTTGCGACATGGAAGGACTTTGGGGCATGAGGGGACGAATCGAGAAGACCGTTCAGTAGAACTCAGTAGGGACTGCGGCGGGACCGGTCGTACCCTAGCCGCTCCATCTCTTCACCACACA
The DNA here is from genome assembly GCF_002954405.1 of Salinibacter sp. 10B. Lineage (NCBI taxonomy): Bacteria > Pseudomonadati > Rhodothermota > Rhodothermia > Rhodothermales > Salinibacteraceae > Salinibacter > Salinibacter sp. 10B. The sequence goes on from NZ_MQWC01000004.1 coordinate 24,240, forward strand.
CAGTCGTAATGATCGACAGATTATCGGAGCCAAAGAACGTCTCCCAGTCTTTGTCCCGGTGATCGCCGCGTGGCTGAAACGCTACGTCGAGCTTGTCTGCAATCGTGCCCCGCTTTGGAAGGTCGAGAGTCGTGGCGGTTCGGTGGATGCAGTCGTACTTTTCCGCCGTGAAGTCCTCATACCGGAGGAGGAGGCAGTCCGGTGTCTTTTGTTGGAGGATGCGCAGGCCCTCAATGGCACGGAGCCAGCGTTTGGCCAGAAGCTCGATGTAGCTATCGGCAGAGATCTGCCAGCCATCGGCGTCCAGAAGTGTGCGCGACGCTGAAAGGTGTTGACGATCCTCGTCACGAAGGGTCGTCCGATGACCGGGAAGACCGCGGCTATCCAGCAAGCTTCGAATATTGGCACGAGGATCGCGGGCCACGAACACATACGTTGCGTTGGGGAATCGCTCTGCGACCTGTTCAGGGAAAAAGGTCATCATCGGCTCCTTGAACAGATCCGTAGAGAAGAAATAGGGATGGTCTGCGACAATACGAGCGAATGACGGATCCCTGCGCATCACAGAAAGGCCGCGATATCCCCAAAGCGGGGGAATATCCACTGTTTTGGAAAGGGCTCCGTAATCGGCCAGGAGATGGGCAATGGCCGAAGTTCCGGACTTCTGATTGCCCAGCACAATGATTGGCGTTTCGTTCACCGAGGCGGTAACGTGGCGCACACGCATGACCCCGCGTCTGAGGACAGAAAGGGCGGAATGGAGGAGGTCGGTTCCCGGAAAGGACATGGCCGTACGGATGAATCGAGAGGGATCCTGAGCAGAGACTACTCGGCAGTATCGGAGCGGACGCGCTTTTCCCACTCCTCAAGGAGAAGGTCGAGCGCCTCGTGGTAGGCCTTCAGGCCAAAGCCGTGCGCAAGTCCCCAGTAGACAATCATCCCGAAAGGCACCTGTACAAAGAGGCGGGACCAGTGCCCCCAGGTCGGAGGCAGAATCACCCCAAATCCGAATACGAGTGCCATCATGATGAGGCTACACCCAGCGATGCCGGCCAGATTCCGATGAAACTCGCCAAACGACAGGTCGATGAGTCGTCCCGGAATCACGATGCCATGGTAGTGGAGGAGGTAGCCCCGAATGGTAAAGGCAATCGCGACCCCGAGCACCCCCCATTGGACCCCAATGACGAACGAGAGTACTGTTGCCGTACTTACGACAAGGTTCCAGTAGAACATAAGATCAGTACGGCCCTGGGACTTGAACAGCCACCCCGTCGTTGAACTCACCGGCTGTTTGATGCCAATCAGGCACAGGACCTGCAGGACCGGAATGACGGCTTCCCATTTTGGCCCGAAGAGCGCCAGCACAAAGGATTCGGCGATCACCATCAGCCCGCACATCATCGGGATCGAAATGAACCCAATGGTCCGGGTGGCCCGCAGGTACACGCGCCGCACGTGGTCGACATCGTCCTGCAGCCGGGAGAGGGTGGGAAACATGACCTCTCCAATGACGCCCCGAATGAGGTGGATGGGCAGCATCATCGTGTCGTAGGCGCGGTTGTAAATCCCCAGCCCGGACGACCCGACGTACCGGCCGATCAAGAGGTCGTCCGAATTGCGCGTCCAGTAGTTGATCGTGTTAAACCCGAGGAGGTTGGTACTGTACGAGGCTAATTCGCGAATGGCCTGCCACTGAAAGATAAAGCGGGGCGACCAGGTGCTAAGAATCCATACGGCCGTCACGTCGGCGGCAGTGTTCACGACGGTTTGCCAGACGAGGCTCCAGACGCCGTAGTCGAGGACCGCGAGAGTAATTGCAATGCCGCCGGACGTGACGGTAGCGACCAGTTTTACGATCGTAATCTTCCGGAAATCCATTTTCCGCCGGAAGAGAGCGGTTTGCACCGTGGCCATAGATTCGAAGGTAAACTGGATGGCCACGAACATGGTGAGCACCTCCAGCAGGGGCTCGCCGTAGAACTGCGCGATGAGCGGGGCTGCGCCGGCCAGTCCAAGGGTGAGAAGAATGCCCAGGCCGGCCTGGAGCCAAAAGACTGAAGATAGGTGCCGTTCTTCAATCTCTTCGCGCTGAACGAGGGCCGCCCCGAAGCCCGCATCTGCAAACAGGGAGGCAAAACCGGTGAAGACGACGATCATTCCGATCAGCCCGAAGGCTTCCGGCGTGAGCAGGCGGGCGAGCAGGACCGAAATGCCAAACTTCAGCCCCTGTTCGCTAATGCGGTTCAGGGTCGTCCACCCGATGCCCGAAATGACCTTTTGTCGAAGTGACTCCAGCGAGTCCAAACCAGTAGAGCGGCTATTTGCAATCGTGCGGCGCGGTTACTCGTAGGAAAACGGCGGAACGAAGGTTGAGTCTGGGTCGCTCCGCGTCCGGTTATGAATCCGGTCTAGGGTGGTTTTTCGTTTCTCCCGGCCCTCCCATTCAGAGAGCTCCTGCTGTTTCAGAAGGCTCTGAATCTCATTCCGGAGACGGTATAAGCCCCGTTGCCAAAGGGCCAACTGTCGCTCCTCGGGCTGCGTCGTTAGCGGATATCCGAGAAGATCGAGAAGCTCCCCGGCCACAGACTCAAAGATGCGAATCTCACGGGCGGAAAGTTGATCGCGAAACTTCGCTTTGTTGTCGGACATGACCGGCTTCGATAGATTTTCCCAGTACTCGGACTTCTGGGCCTGTTGTACCGCTTCCTCCGTCTCGTGAAAGTACAGCATTCGTTTCTCATACTCGAGCCCGGCAAAGTCGCAGATCTTCTGGATCGTGGACTCCGGGGACTCGATCAGGTCCTCGTACCGGACGATTGTAGATCCGTTCGTGTGCTGAATTTCCTGATGGACCCGCAAGCATTTCTTTTGCTGCTGCGCCCACTCCTCCGCAATCGCGTAGGCGTGCTGGTCGTGGGTGGGCATGTCCTTGATCGAGCACGCAACGTCGCGTCCGTCCCGGCAGAGGTAGATGAACTGAGCGTCAGGGAGGTGCTCACGGATCTGGTGGGCGTGGTCGAACAGTTGGTTTTCCTTGCAGACCCATCCGGCGGCGTTCTCTTCGCGGGCGTAGGCCTCATAGAGCGTGCTGATAACGCTCGTGAGAGTTGGGGCAGAGGATTCGGCGCGGATTTGCTCTGGAGAAAAGTGGTATTTCCACGTGAGGTGAGCGTAGGACTGCTGGGTCATGGTCACCGCGTCCTCAACCAGACGCTGAAAGTTGGCGTCCCTGGTTAGGGGGCCGTACTGCGGAAGGGCCTCGGTCAGGTGGCGCCACATGTGCGGAGGGGGAGGCGCCGCGAGGCGGGAGTGGGCGCCCAGCATCATGCGAAGCAGGTTGCTCCCGCTTCGCTCCGAAGACATGATGAAAAGGGACGTCATGAGGACGAGAGAAACACAATACGAAAGACGAGGAGCGCTTCGTTGTCGGCGCGAAGTTCAATGAAGGCGGGAAGGCGTCGTTGATGTGCGCTCGACAACGGTCGACTTCACGACGGATCGAGCGTCTTGATCCGGCGGAGCAACCGTACTTCTTCTGGGGTTTGCGGACGATTTGTTGAAGGAGAAAACGCGTCCACACCCGCATTGCGAACGTCGAGGGGCTGAATCTGAGATCGAAGGGAGTGGACGAGGCGATCGGGGGATTCACAGAACGATTCGTAGTCGACGGAAAGAACCCGGTGGGCGGGAAGGGCCGACAGGTCGTCGTTCATCTTCTGGTGGAGGCCGTGCAATTGATGGGCGATTTGTTCATCGACGGGACGAGAGGCGAGGCGTTGGTGGTTGGGGGGGCGAGCCGACCACCAGTTGGTCGGATCGTCGAGGTGTTCGTGTCGGGCGCGGAGCAGCGAAAGCGCCACGTCTGACCAATCTCGATGTACCCGGAGAAACACTGCATTCGGAAAAATCGACGCGAGGGCCGGGATGCGGAGCAGGTGCTTGACGTTTTTGTTTACAAAGGGAAGAGTCCCAAAGACGTGTTGCACGAAGGCGACAGTGCGACGCATTGTGCGCCGATCACGGGTCGAAACGTCATCGGGGAGAATGTACTCGTCGAATCCAAAGAAGCGTCCCCAGAAGCGCCCGGCCTCATGAGGAGCCATCGGCCCGGTGACGGACCCGTAGCGGCTCGCGAAATCCGATCGGTACTCGTCGTGACAGGTATGCTGGACCCATGTGGCCAGACAGGGGGCTAGGTAATATCGGCCCACTCCGTTTGTAAAGTAGGCGACCGATAGGCGATGGACGACGTACTGGTAAATCAGCGTCGTCCCGGAGCGAGGAAGGCCGAGAATGAAGAGCACCGGTTGCGTTCGCGACCGGGTGCGGAGAAGGAGGACCCGCTCCAAAAGAGCGGCGAGGTATACGTCGGCCTCGCACAGGCGGGATATTCCTTTTCGACCCTTCTTCCGAATCAGATCCATCATCATCCGAACACCGTTTCCAGGAGGGAGCGCGTATAGGTGCGACGCTTCACCGGCCATTTTTTGGCTCCGAAGCGGGATTTAAACTGTGCAACGCCGTCGTGGCCTCCGCTCGGATTGAAGTCGTAGTACTGGTATCCCTCGTCCAACGCTGCCTCTATGATGTCGGTGTGCAAGACATTGTTTGGGCGGTAGTCGAAGTATTCCTCATGGGCGGCGCCGTGCCAGTACGAGACGTGCTGATTCCAACTGAAGGTGAGGGCCCCGGAAGCGACTGCGTCGTCCACCCAGGCGAGCCACAGGGTGATTGTGTCCGGGTGAGACTGAGACAGAGAATGAGCTTCTTCGAAGAGGGGCCAGGGATAGCCACTGGAGGGGTCTTCGCCCCATCGCTCCAGGGACGCCTGATAGGCCTCGTAGTAGCGCCGGTACTCCTCCAGTGTGGTCGCCGGTTGAACCGAAACGCCCTCCCGGCGTCCTTTCTTTAAGCTGCTCCGGTGGCCGCGGGAGTATTCGGAAATAATCGTATCGAGGTCACGGTCGAGCTCAAGGATGTGGGTAAAGTCGTGCTCCACTTCCCCGTCCGAGAGGTTTGGAGTCGGTTCATCGTCAGCGATGGGGTTCGAGATGAACTTGAATTTCTTGCCGTTCTTCGAGAAGACCTCCTCGTACAGCGATTGCACCTCAGCGTCGGGAAGAGGGCCGTCGGCCACGATGCCTCCGTAGCAGCCTGCAAACGTTGACACGTATTTCTGCAGCATGCGACGTTCCCTGAGCAGCGGAAAGACCGCACGGGTTCCATTCTCGAACACGGCCCCAAGCGTGCAATCCGCTCGGGTAGAGTCGGCATGAACAGCCAGCCGATGCCAAAGGGGAGTGTGGTAGAAGGTCGCGTTCGGACAGTCCTGAACGATCTCCCACCAAAACGCGTCGTCGACGGACTCAAGGAGTTCCATAAGGAAAAGCTATGGGGCCGTTATCGGAGTTGCGTTGCGATAAGGTCAGCGGTCCGCGCCGCGAGCTCGTCGGCGTCGTCCGCCAGCTGGGGATGGAGCGGCAGGCGAATGAGGGTCTCGCTGCACTGCTGGGTGGTGGGGAGCGTCACACTTTCATCCAAGTACTGCTGTGCAAAGGGGGAAGAATGAAGGGGAATGTAATGGAAGGAGGCGTCGATCCCATGGTCCTTGAGCACATCCAGAAGCGCATTGCGGCGCTGGGAGGTGTCGACTCGGAAGAAGAAGATGTGGTAGTTTGAGTCACATGCATCCGGGATGGGGGGGAGGTGGAGCGGTCCGTCTTGGGCCAGCGGGCGAAGGGCGTCGTAATAGGCATTCCAGACAGTCCTGCGCTGCTTTTTGATGTGTTCTCGTTTGGACAACTGCACCTGCAGGATGGCAGCGAGAATGTCCGACGGGATGTAGCTGCTGCCCTCGTGTACCCAGGTGTACCGGTCGACCTCGCCCCGGATAAAGGCGGATCGGTTGGTCCCCTTCTCACGAACGAGCTCAGCCTTGCGGGCAAGATCTTCGTCGTCGGTCAGAAAGGCCCCGCCTTCGCCGCAGGTGATGTTTTTGGTCTCATGAAAGCTGTAGCAGCCGATGTCGCCGATCGTGCCGAGGGGCGTGCCGTCGTAGTAGGCATCCACGCCCTGTGCGGCGTCCTCAATTAGGTAGAGGTCATGATCGTCGGCCAGGGCCGAGAGGGCCTCCATGTCACAGGACACCCCAGCATAGTGGACGGGGACGATCGCCTTGGTGCGCGGCGTGATCTTATCCGCGACATCGTCGACGTCGATGTTGAGGGTGTCCGGCCGGATGTCGGCAAACACGGGGGTTGCCCCACGGAGGACGACGGCATTGGCAGAGGAGACGAAGTTGAAGCTCGGCATGATCACCTCATCCCCCGGCCCCACGTCGATCACCATCATGGCCATCTCCAGCGCATGGGTGCACGAGGTGGTGAGGAAGACGTGGTCGATGTCCAGCCAGTCTTCCATCTGGGTCTCCACCTGTTGGGTCACGGGGCCATCGCCCCGGAGCGTGCCCGATTCGAGCACGTCCGCTACAGCGTCGGCTTCGGCTTTCCCCAAAAGGGGTTTGTTGAAGGCAATCGTGCGCGCGGTCTGTTCGCTCATGATGCGGAGAGGTCAGGAGGGTTCGTCGTGCAGCGTCCAACTCGGAATACGCCGACCGAGAAATTGAAACAGGGCCTCATTTTCGGGCCGGTACATTTCGTAGAGGGTTCGAATTGCAGCCTCGGTGGGACGTTTCTTGTAATTCCGACGGAGAAGGTATTTGTCGATGGCTTTGACCAAGGGGCTCACCACCGGAAGGTAATATCGGAGGTACAAGCCGGTTTTCGACACGCCCGCTGGATTCTGTCGCTCCTTCACTTCAGTAAAGGAGAAGGACGGATCCACGCCGAGAAACTGAGTGACCTTCTCCAATCCGTGTTCGGGGTGAGCGAGAACATCTTCTTCAAAGACGAGGACAAGGAGTTGCTCGCGATCAAACAGCTCCAAATACGTCTGAATGTGCTGGTAATAGCGTCCATAGTCGAGGACGCCGTGGGGAGCAATCAGGTGATGCTTGTCGCCCGTGAGGAGCGCATCCATGCTGTACTTCGGGCAAAGGCGCCTGGTTCGGAACAGGTGATTGACCGCCGACACGGCTCGGTCCACAGGATTCCGAACCAGCATGATGAGCTTTGCGTCGGGAAGGGTATCATGGATGTTTCGATGTACGGAGGGGAGGTGCCCCTCGGCCCCTTCCTGGTTGGTCCAGCAATAGTCGGGGGTTTTTTCTCCGATGGCGGTTTCGTTCTGCACGTCCTCAAAGAACTGCCGATACCAGGAGAGCCCCTTCTCGAAGCGGTCTCGCTTGTCGAAAAAGTGGACCTCCTCCCGCGGCAGGTAGATGTCGGGGTGCTGCCGCAACTGACGAAGCAGCCAGGTCGTCCCTGCCTTCTGGGCGCCGATGATAAGAAAATTGGGGAGCGGCATCGGGCGACGGATCGGGCCCGGTGTGGGCCGGGGATTCTGAACGAAATCGGAGAGGGGCTGCGGGAATAATTTTTCCAGTTGAAGACGAGGACGGACAGGACGTTTCTCATTGGCGTGGCCATCCCGTCCAATTCCCAAAGAAAAAAGGCGACCCCCCGTGCTGGGGGGGCCGCCTCTGTTGGGACAACTCGAAAGCGCCAAAGGGCGCGGTTCGAGGAAAGGAGGGCACCTAGGCAATGGTGATGTCGTCGTTCAAATACACGTCCTGGATGGCGTTCAGAATCTCGACGCCGTCCGTCATTGGCTTCTGGAACGCCTTCCGCCCCGTGATGAGCCCCATGCCGCCGGCGCGCTTGTTGATCACGGCCGTGCGCACGACCTGCTGAAGGTCATTTTCGCCGCTGCTGCCGCCAGAGTTGATGAGTCCACACCGGCCCATGTAGCAGTTGGCCACCTGGTAGCGCGTCATATCGATCGGATGGTCCGTCAGCAGGTTCTCGTAGATGCCCGACGGATCTTTCGCATAGCCGCTATCCTTGTGTTCACGCACCGCCTGGTAGCCGCCGTTCACCGTCGGCTGCTTGGCCTTGATGATGTCGGCCTCCAGGGTGGAGCCGAGGTGGTTGGCCTGGGCCGTGAGGTCGGACGACGCCTCGTAGTTAGTGCCGTCGATGACGAACTCTTTGTTGCGGACGTAGCACCAGAGGACGGTGGTCATGCCCAGCTCATGGGCGTGGGCGAACATCTTCGAGATTTCCTGCAGCTGGCGGTTTGACTCCTCGGAGCCCCAGTACACCGTTGCGCCGACGCCGAGGCACCCCATCTCGTGGGCGTCCTCAATCTGAGCGTACGGCACCTGGTCGTACCGGTTCGGATACGACAGGAGCTCGCTGTGGTTGAGCTTCAGGATGAAGGGGATCTTGTGGGCGTACTTGCGGGCCACGGAGCCGAGCACGCCGTACGTGGAGGCCACGGCGTTGCACCCGCCCTCAAGGGCCAGCTTCACGATGTTCTCCGGCTCAAAGTAGATGGGGTTGGGGGCAAAGCTGGTGCCGGCGGAGTGCTCGATGCCCTGGTCGACCGGCAGAATGGAGAGGTAGCCCGTGCCGCCGAGTCGTCCGTTGTCGAAGATCTCCTGCATGGACCGGAGGACGCGCGGGTTGCGATCGGAGTCGTACCACACGCGGTCGACGAAGTCGCCGCCGGGAAGGTGAAGGTCCTCCTTTGGAATGGTATCGCATTCGTGTTCGAGCAGCTCCTCGGCCTCATCCCCGAGGAGATCAGCCGTGCGGGTGAGGGTTGCTTCGGCCATGGGGTCAGTCGGGTCTGGTGCAACAGATTGGGGAGAAGTGGAACGGCCGGTCGACGAGCGGCGAAGACCAGCACGTTTTCCTATCGAAGCAGCATACGAAATCGTAATGAATGAATCCAAAAGGAGGCGTGGGTTTTAGACCAATTGACTGGGAAAACACAAGAAATGTATGGAAGTGCTTCCGAGTGTGAGAAGTCTTTCGCCCGTCGCTTTGTCAGCTGGGTGCGTCGTCTCTTTCCAGATCTTGATGCCTCATGAATCCGCAGCACACTCAAGAGGTCGGGGAAGCCGGGCTGTCGCCGTAGCCCGTCAATTCAACGTAGCCGCGACCCGAATGGGAGCCCGTTACGCGCACGGCGCCTTCCCAGTATCGTACCGAGACGTCCAGCTCTTGCCCTGGGAAGTACGGCGTGATGCGGAGATCGATGTCCCGGCTCGGAATCCGAAGCGTCCAGTCGACCGGATAGGTATGTGTGCCGTCCGGGGAGGTCCAGGTGTCATGGATCTCCAGAGACACGTCCGCGGCCGTAACGCTTTCCGTTGAACCGTCCGGCCCCACGAGGGTGCCGTCGCTGAAGCGGCTGGCGGACCCGTCCGCGTTGCGGAGCTGGTAATACATGAGTTCGCGGCCGTCGTCGAGCTGGAGAGAGAACCAATCCCAGCCCACCTGATTGGGGCCGAGGGCAGAGGTGCTCCACTCTCGGTCCATCCAGCTCTCTCCCGTCACGGCGAGGGTGTCGCCGGACGTCATTAGGGTGCCCTTTGTGTCGAGGCGCGTGTAGGAATAATAGTAAGACGCATTGCCCTGACCCGGGCCTTTTTGGCTCAGCCCGCGATCCCCCTGGAGGACCATCGGCTTCTCGGGACGCAGCGTGAGGTTGACGCCGACCTCTGGGGTGCGGGCCTGAAGGCGAATGGGGAACGTCGATCCCTCCTGCACACTCTGCATCGACCAGTCTTCCAGCCACACCCGAAACGGTTCGGCCTGCGCTCCAGCGATGCCGGCGCCCCCCCGGCCGAAGCGCTCAAATGCGTGGAACGTCTTGGCGTCGCCGTTGCTGAGCGCAAAATGAGCCATGTAGAACTGATTGGTGCGCCAGTCGGATCCCGCAGAGGCGAGGACAGCCGTGTTGTGGTCCGGCGGAGTCAGGGCAAATCGGAAAATGGTGAGCTCGTAGCCGAACGGGGTGCCCGAGGGGCCGTCGATGTTGCCGGTCACGTACCACCACTCATTTTTGAAGTCGCGGTGCGGCCCATGGTCGGCGGGAAACGAGAAGTCGCGGACAGTCGTGGCTCGCTGATAGCCTGTAGTATCGCTGCTCATCGCGTCGGCGACCGAAACCGACGTCTGCAGGGTATCGTCATCGGGCGCAGTCGTGAGCCAGTAGGTTCCAGCGCCCAGTGCAACGACGAAGAGGACAGCGGCAAGGACACCGGATCGGGAGCGACGCATTGTGTCAGGGAAACCTTCTAGAGAAGTCAGGACCCGATCGAACGAGCTCAGCAGTGCCCGGTTCGAGCGCCCGTGGCGGATCGGGGAAGGTATTACGAAAACGATTCGAGTAGGCGCACTTTGCTCTGTATAACACGAAGGCGAACGATGGATTTACAGCTAGACGATCAGGTTGCCGTAATCACCGGAGGGAGTGCTGGAATTGGCCGAGCTACTGCGGAGGGATTGGCCCGAGAGGGGGTACACGTGGCGCTATGTGCTCGAGACGAGGAGGCAACGAAAGACGCAGCCCGGGGGCTGAGAGCGGACCACGGCGTTGAGGCGCTCGGAGCGGCCGTGGACGTCACTGATCCGGACGACGTGGCGCGGTTTTCAGAGCGCGTTCTCAATACATTCGACGGAGTCGACATTCTCATCAACAATGCTGGCGTGGGGACGAACGAAACGATCCTGGGGGCCTCTGATGAGAAGTGGCAGTATCATTGGGACTTGCACGTCATGGCGGCGGTCCGGATGGCCCGGCAGTTCGTTCCGTCCATGCAAGCACGAGACGGAGGGGTCGTTCTCCATAACGCCTCGATTTGTGCCCGCCAGCCGCTCGACCACGAGCCCATCTACAATGTTACCAAGGCGGCTCTGTCGATGCTCTCGAAGTGCCTGGCCAACGAGGTGGCCGACGACGACATCCGGGTCAACTGTGTCAATCCGGGGCTTGTACAGACGGAGCCCTGGGAGGAGGCAGCCCGCGAGGAAACGAGGGGAGAGGAGCGGGACTGGACCGACTTTCTCTCCGAGATTGCGGAAGAGAACACGCCGATTGGTCGGTTTGCCTCTCCGGACGAGCTGGCGGACTTCCTGGTTTTTCTCTGCTCGCCCCGTGCCAGCTACTGCCTCGGGTCTACGTACTACGTCGACGGCGGCTGGCTGAACGTTGTCAACTAGTGCGAGGATTGTGAAGCACGTCTGGCTCAGGGAGTAGGGTATGGAGGGAAATCCCCACTGGGCGGTAAGAAAATTCACCACAGCTGCATGGGAAGAATGTCCGTCATTGTGAGTGAGCGATCACTCATACCTTAGTCATTGAACTGATTGCCGGTCGGTGAAGGGCCTCGGCAAGAGCAGCTGGGCCCTGCCGACCTGGGTATAACTTCAACGACATCTATCCTACTCCGGACATGAGCCCATGAACCACCTACTAATCCTTGGTGCTGGCACCGCCGGCACGATGATGGCAAACAAGCTGCGGGCGAAGCTCGACGAGGCCGAGTGGGAAATGACCATTGTCGACAAGGAAAAAGCCCACTACTACCAGCCCGGCTTTCTGTTCATCCCGTTTGGCATCTACGACCCCGAACGGGTGACCCGACCGAAGGCCGACTATCTGCCCGACGGGGTGCGTACCCTCTGGGCCGAGGTCGAAAAGGTCACACCGGAGGAGCGGACTGTGCGGCTGGCCGACGGGCGAGAGCTCTCGTACGACCTCCTCATCATCGCCACGGGGGTCACGCCGGATCCGGAGGAAACCCCGGGACTGCACGGGGCGCTCTGGTACGAGGACGCGTTCGACTTTTACACGTACGAGGGCGCAACGCGACTGGCCGACAAGCTAGACACTTGGAAAGGAGGGCGTCTCGTCATCAACATGTCCGAGCCGACCATCAAGTGTCCCGTGGCCCCGCTGGAGTTCGCCTTTCTTGCCGATACCTATTTCACAGAGAAGGGCATGCGCGACGACGTGGAGATCGTCTTCACGACGCCGCACGAAGGGGCCTTCACGAAGCCGATTGCCAGCAAGGCCCTCAGTAGCCTAATGGAGAAGAAGGGGATCGAGGTCGTGCCCGACTTTTACCTCATGGAGGTCGACGAGGACGAGAAAGTCCTCCGCACCTATGATGGCAAGGAAGAGCCGTTTGATCTCCTCGTGTCCATTCCAACCAACAAGGGAGCGGACTACGTCGCCGAGAGTGACATGGGAGACGTTGAGGATCTCAACTTCATTCCCACGGACAATCACACGCTCCAGGCTGAGCACTACGACGACATCTTCGTCATTGGCGACACCACGAACGTGCCGACGTCGAAGGCAGGCTCGGTTGCCCACTTCGAGGCGGAGATTTTGGAGGAGAACGTTCTCAGCTACATCAACGGCGAGCCGCTGACGGCGTCCTTCGACGGACACGCCAACTGCTTCATCGAGACTGGCTTCGGGAAGGCGACGCTCATCGACTTCAACTACGACACGCAGCCCCTGCCGGGCAAATTCCCGATTCCCGGCCTCGGTCCCATGAGTCTCCTCAAGGAGACGCGCCTGAACCATTACGGCAAGCTGGCCTTCGAGTGGGTCTACTGGCACATGCTGCTGCAGGGACGGCACATTCCCGTCCCGACCCACATGTCGATGATGGGCAAGGTCCCCGAAGAGGAGGCGGATCCCGAGCTTGTCGCTGCGTAAGTTCTGTTTTTCGGTTCACTCATTCAATCGCAATAAGACCATGCCACAAGTTGGAATCGCTGGAGAAACCATTGACGTAAACGAGGAAGGCTATCTCACCAATTCGGAAGAATGGACGCCCGACGTGGCTCGCGAGATTGCAAAGGTGGAAGGCATCGAGCTCACTGACAAGCACTGGGACGTCCTCGAGTACCTGCGGGAGCAGCACGCCGAGGGTGCCAAGCTAACCATTCGCCGGGTCGGGAAGTCCGATGTCGTGGACTCCGTCAAAGAATTCTACGACCTGTTTCCGGACGGCCCGCTGAAGAAGGCAAGCAAGATTGCCGGTATTCCGAAGCCGGCGAGCTGCGTCTAATACAAAATCCGACGGTCGAGGGCGGCTGCAGCATGTCTGAATCCGGTGGTTTGCGTCACTCAGAGCCGACTGCAGTTTCCATTCCCCTGACATGTTCAGTCGGATTCCGTAAAAGGACGTTGCTCCCCGAGCTGTCCGTCACCTTTAAAACACGAGGTCCGCCATGAGCGACACAAGCGAACTTGCGAGCTACGCCGAACAATTTGGCCAAGAGGCCACTAATGGAGAGGACGATCGTCTCGAGCGGCTCCTGGTCATTCTCTCAAAGGGATCAATGGAGGATGCCTATGCGGCCCTCATCATGGCCAACGGGGCCGTGATGGAGGGCATTGAAACCCACATGTTCTTCACTTTCTTCGGCCTGGACGCCATCACGAAGGACAAGCAGGACACGCTCCACATGCCGACCGTGGGCAACCCTGCGCTAATGCGCAACGTCCCCACGATGGTGGCAGGCCTGCCCGGCGTGGAAGCGCTGGCCACGAAGATGATGCGAGGCAAAATGGAGGAGCACGACATCCCCCCTGTATCCGAGTTTCTCGAGATGATCGTGGCGGGGGGCGGTACACTTCACGGATGCGACCTGGCAGTCGAGATGTTTGGATTAGGGCCTGAGGATCTGGTCGACGAGGTCGAGGACATCATTACCGTGGGGGAGATGCTTGAGCTGGCCGGGGGCGAGCGGTCGCAGGTGATTTTCGTATAGACGGTGCCCGATTGACGACTCAAATTTCATGGGGGCGGATTCCGGACGGGATCCGCCCCCTCTGGATTGGATAGGACGCGAAGCCGGATGACCCATTTCTCAGGCCGGAGCCTGGGAGCGCATCTCCTCCAGCAGGGGGCGGAGGTAGGACCACACGCTTCGTGCCACGTGCCGGTGACCGGCCACGTTGGGGTGGATGCCGTCGTCCTGGACGAGCGAATCGACTCCCATCACCTCTTCAGAGATAAACGGGACGAGAGTGACCTGCTCGTATTGCTTGGCCACCGCCGGGTAGACCTGTCGAAACTGCTCCGTGTAGTCCGGCCCGAGGTTCGGCGGAATGCGCATTCCGGCCAGCAGGACGTGGGCCTCCGGATAGGCGGCCAATGTGGTGTCAATAATGCCGTTCAGGTTCTGTTGGGTTGCGGACGGATCGACGCCGCGCAGGCCGTCGTTCCCGCCCAATTCGAGGATGAGTACGTCCACCCTCTCATTCAACAGCCAGTCGATGCGACGCAGGCCGCCCGCCGTCGTTTCTCCACTGACGCCTGCGTTTTGAATCGTCACGTTCCAGCCCAGCGAGTCGACGGTTTGCTGGAGACGCGACGGGAAGGAGGCCCCCGAGGGAACGCCAAGCCCGGCGGCGATACTGTTACCGAGGACCAGCACTCGGAGGTCTGCGTTCTCCGTGGTGTCCGCCGCGGTCGCCGACGAGGCAGAAGACGAGGAAGCCGTGGCGCCGGCCGAGGTCGATGTGTCGGCGGGGCGAGCCGTGGGGGAATTGGAACGATTCTGACCACACCCGGCCACGCTTAGAACTCCTACGAGCGCAAACAGGTATAGGCGGGCGATCCACATGGAAAAAGCAACACTTTAGACGCACGAGCAACGGACCTGCCGAACCGGTGGCGGATTGATAGGGTTTCGGTGCGTCATTCCATCTGGCGCTCTATTCTGAAACCATCCATCCCTTTTACTTCATGGACGATGCCTCTGTGCTTCGCGTCAATTCCCTCACGAAGACCTTCGACAGTGGCGGGCGTACCCTTACCGTCATCGAGGACGTCAGCTTCTCCGTAGAGGAGGGAGAAACGTGTTCGATCGTGGGCCCTTCTGGCAGTGGTAAGACCACCCTGCTCGGCCTTAGTGCCGGCCTTGACCGGCCCACGAGTGGGACCGTCACCCTTTGTGGCATCGACTTGACCCCGCTGGACGAGGATGAGCGCGCTGAGGTCCGCAACCAACACGTCGGCTTTGTTTTTCAGACCTTTCGTTTGCTGCCCACACTCACGGCGCTGGAGAACGTGATGGTGCCCGCGGAGCTACGGGGCACCGCCGATCCCCACGACCGGGCCGCGGATCTTCTCGACCGGGTGGGACTCGGCGACCGGCTCGATCACTACCCCTCGCAGTTGTCGGGAGGAGAGCAACAGCGGGTGGCGATGGCCCGGGCCTTCATCAATGAGCCCCGGATCCTCTTCGCCGACGAGCCCACTGGCAATCTCGACGCCGAAACGGCCGAAAGCGTGGAAGACATCCTTTTCGGCCTCAACGAAACGGCGGACACGACCCTTGTGCTCGTGACGCACGACCAGGAGCTTGCCCACCGAACGCAGCGAGTGTTGAAGCTGCGTGGGGGCAAAGTGGTGGGAGAGGAGCGGCAACCGGTTGAGGATGCACAGGCCGTTGCGTGAGGTTCCTGCCGTGGTACACGTTCTGTATCGCGTGTTTGTGCTGACACCGCTTGAGAGAAGGCCGTAATCCCAGATCGACGGAATACGAAATACGGAATCTAACACTGAGTGGATTGCTGGGAGCAGCCGGTTTTCCTCAGTCGTCCAATCCGAGCTGGGCGGACGCGTCTTTCACCAGTGCTTTGGCTGCTTCTGGCGACTCGGCCTCCGAATACACGCGCAGCACAGGTTCTGTGCCGGACGGCCGAATGAGGAGCCAGCCGTTGTCGGTGATGTGCTTAAAGCCATCAAGCGTATCCAGACGTTCGACCGGGTGCCCGTTAATCTCGTCCAGTCCGCCGCCCGCATCCAGCCGGTCCAGCACGTTTGCTTTTTGATCCTCGCGGATGTGAATGTCGTCGCGGTAGTTGTAGTGTGGGCCGAAGTCTTCCAGCAACTCGTCGACCAATGCGGAGAGGGTCTTTCCTCGCTCGACCATCATTTCCACGATGAGCAGGCCGATGTAGATGCCGTCGCGCTCGGGAATGTGGCCCGTGGCCCCAATGCCGCCCGACTCCTCACCCCCCACCAGGATGTTGCCCTCGGCCATCTTTGCGGCAATGTGCTTGAAGCCAATCGGCGTCGTCTCGATCGGCAGGCCGTAGCGCTCGGCCATCTTGTCCAGCATGTGGGTGGTGGAGAACGTCTTCACGATGCTCCCGTTGAGGCCGCGCTCCTCGTGAAGGTACTTCGTTAAGAGGGAGAGAATGCGGTGTGAGCTTACGTAGTCGCCATTCTCATCCACCATGCCGATGCGGTCGGCGTCCCCGTCATTGGCCAGGCCGGCGGCGCAGTCCGACTCGGCCACAGTTTCGGAGAGGTCATCCAACCGGTCCTCGATCGGCTCCGGGGCCACGCCATGGAAGCCGGGGTTGTGTTCATGGCGGAGCGGAACGACCTGCTCGTCTCCGAGCAATGATGTCACGAGGCCCTGTCCCGCACCGTACATTGCGTCGTGGGCAATCCGAAGCCCCGAGTCCTTGATGGCCTCAATGTCCAGGGCATTGTGCAGTGCGTTCAAATAGCCGGACCGGATGTCGTGGAGGGAAATGTGCCCGTCCGAGGTAAGGGTGTCGAAATCCGGAAGCGCGTCTGGGAGATCTGCGGCCGGTCGGACGGCATTTTCCACGGTGGCGACCATCTCTGGGGGAGCGGGGCCGCCGAAGTGGGCCTTCAGCTTGTAGCCGTTGTATTCGGGTGGGTTGTGGCTAGCGGTGATGACGACGCCCGCATCGGCGCCCATCGCCTGCGTAGCCCAGCTTACCGCCGGAGTCGATACTGGTGTATCCGCCACAGTAACGTGCACACCTGCGTCGGCGAGGATCTCTGCGGCCCGTTCGGCGAATTGGGGGCCGAGAAATCGCATGTCATGTCCCAGGACGACACTTGGAGAGTTGCTATAGTCGTCCAACAGCCACTCGGCAGTGGCCCGGGCGACGCGCTCAAGATTCACGAATGTGTAATCATCGGCGATGATTGCTCGCCAGCCGTCGGTGCCAAATTTGATGGGAGCGTCGGACATACGTATGCGTTGAAGTCAGTCGAGATCAGCGTTGCGCGAAGGTGTGCAGGACACTCTCCAAGAAAGGGATTGCGGTTCCGAAAAGCCATTCCTGGAGATGCCCCTTATCGAGGGTTCATGGACGCGAACGAGCCGTGAGTTTGTGCGTTGGGGAGGTCGGGCTCGTATTAGTCTATCTATCGCATATTTTCTTGTCGATCCGCTCTCCCGACGCATGTCTCGTCCAGCATTCGCACTGCTCGTGTTCGCTCCCCTCGCAGGTTTGCTGTTGGGGCTGGCGCCGGAGGCTCAGGCGCAGCAGGCCTCTGAGACATCATCCGAGGATCAGACTCGACGGGAGATCCGGGTGGACCTGGGGGGCGGTTGGGGCATTCCCATCCGCAATGTCGACTTGCAGGGAGAGACCGTTCAGAATGTCGAGCCCCTGGACGTCAACATGACTTCCGGGCCGCACGCGTACGTGGGGATGGGGTTCGTGCGGACCATCGCGGAGAATTTCGCGCTGGGTGCTCGAGTGCGAGGCCAGGCAACCCGGCTTCGGGCGAAGGTGGACGCCTGTAATGATGGGTTGTCGTGCCGGAAGCCGGATGGGCTGCAGTGGGCGGCCACTGTTGAAGGCCGCATCATCATCACGGCGCCCGACTGGGTGAACCCATATTTGCTTGTCGGGCTCGGGGTGGTGCAGACCACCGTGGACGCTGTGACGGTACAGGGAGTTCAGAATCCAAGACTTCCAGAGACCATTACGTTTGCGGGGGCCTCGGTCGTTGACGCGGGGGGAAACATTGGGATTGGGGCGTCACTTCCGCTCACCGACCGGCTCTACCTCGACACCGAATTTCGAGTGACGGGGGCGTTGCCGGGAGGGAAGGAGAATGCCGTATCGATCCTTCCATTTACCGCCGGTCTGTCGTACGGATTCTAGGACGAAAGCGTTGTCCAGCGTCCAAGGGAGCCGTCTAATGGATTACTCTGTCGCTCTTCATCTGTTTGAGGATCTTTCGGATCACATGATCTATCTACGGTCGTCCGTCGTCTTCGTCGCTTTGGCGGTTTTGCTCGGAGGAGGGGTCTCCAGTCTACATGCCCAAGAGCGCCCGAAAGCCATCGGGCAACTCCAGACGCGCTCACTTGCCCCTTCGGTGATTCAGACGGCAGAGAAGTCGGTGTGGGGGAGTCGGCAGAAGGACGGGGAGCAAGGGCCAATGGCAAAGATTGGGTTGGAGCTGGCGCTTTTGTACCACCAGTACCAGGCGGAAGGGCCCAGTGGAATTCGGCGTCTGCGGGAATCGCGGGAGCGGTCCAAGCGCGCCTCCGATCCGCGGTCCGTCCGAAGTCGGGTCCGGTCTCCGATCGCCGCCAGCGGGCGCACCGTGATCGTAGAGGCCCTATCGAACGGAGAGGGCACAACGCTACTCAGCGATCTCCGACGGCTTGGGCTGGAACGCGGGGCGGCGATGGGGAGACTCGTATCAGGACGGCTGCCCATCTCTGCTCTTCGGGAGGCGGCGGGGCTCTCTACACTGCGAGGCATGGTGCCATCGTACGCTCGGAGCCACGCGGGCAGCGTAGGGTCGGAGGCCGACACCGCCCATGCGGCCTATCGCGTCCGATCGACCTTCAATCTAGATGGTAGCGGCCAAAAGGTATGTGCTCTTTCCGATAGCTACAATCAGAGCAGCTCGGCTGCCACGACGGCAGAGGACGACATCCAGTCGGGGGATTTGCCCGGCGAGGGAAATCCGCAGGGCAACACGCAAGCCGTTGACGTGCTGGACGACGATTATGGGGGATCTCCTGCTCCCACGGATGAGGGCCGTGCTATGCTCCAGCTCATTCACGACATTGCGCCCGGGGCCACGCTGGGCTTCCATACTGCGTTTGGGGGACTTGCCGATTTTGCGAATGGGATCCTGGAGCTTGCGAACCCCAATAAAGGGGATTGCGACGTGATTGTGGACGATGTGGGGTATGCGGTAGAGCCGTTTTATCAAGACGGTATTCTTGCCAATGCTGTAGATGAAGCCGTCCAGACGTACGACGCTGCCTACTTCTCCTCGGCGGGAAATGACGGTCGGAATGCCTATCAGGCCCCCTTTCGCGACTCTGGAAACCCGGGTGTTCTCAGCGACGATGCCGTGGCCCACGACTTTGCCGAGGGGGCCGCGGTGGACACGCTCCAGCAGGTGACGGTGGCGCCGGGCGGGACGTTCCGGATCTTTACGCTGCAATGGACGGATCCGTCCGGGGTCGTGGAGGGCTCGGCGGGCCCGGACACCGATCTCGATGTCGCCATCCTAGACGATACGTTGGGCGTGGTGGCAAAGTCCGAAAATCAAAACATCGATTCCGGCTTTCCGGTGGAGAGTCTGGAGTTTTCGAACGCGGGCGAGATTGATACCGATGAGGATGGTGTGGCGGATTCGACCTTTCATCTGGTCATTGAGAAAGCCGCCGGCCCCGATCCCGATGAGGTCCGGTACATCTATTCGGGGAGTCAGTACAGCATTGATCAGTACGATACGTTAGGGGCGACGATCTACGGGCATCCGAAGGCAGAGGGGGCTATGGCCGTGGCGGCGGCTCCGTTTTTCTATACGCCGGCCTACGTTAGCGTCGACGCCCCGTTTCTGGAATCCTTCTCGTCGAAGGGGGGCATTCCGATTCTTTTTGATCAGACCGGAAACCGGATTTCTCCTGTGGATCGGGAAAAGCCGGACGTGACGGGAGCTGATGCCATCGACAACACCTTCTTCGGCAACGACCTACAATTTCCCTCTGACTCGCCGATTGGGGGCGTCGATTCGGATCCGCACCCCAATTTCTTCGGCACGTCGGCGGCCGCGCCGAACATCGCAGCGATCGCGGCTCTCATCCGACAGTCGCGTCCGTCTCTTTCGTACCAGGAGGTCTACAATTCCCTGCGGTCCGGGACGCAGGACATTACGCAGCGGATCACCCGGGAGGGAGAGCTCCAGGACATCGGAGAAGGGAGAGATCCCTGGAGCGGGACCGGGTTTGTGCTGGCGGAAGAAGCAGTGCCGCCTCCCCGCACGCTGCAAATTGTGAATCTTGCGGCGGACGGAACCCTTTCGTCTCGGAACGAGGCCACGTTGGAGCTCAGCTGGAGCCTGGTTGGAGAGGGGCAGGTGGACGCATTTCTGATCGAGCGTCAATTTTTCGATGGCCCCTTTACGGAGCAGACAACCGTCACGCCGGACGGGGAGAGGCAGTTTTCCAATAGCATCGAGAATTTGCCGCCCGGCAAGCACACGTTTCGAATCACAGCGGTGCGGAACGACAGCGTCATCACGACCAGCACCACGGAGAGAATTTTGCAGGCGGGAGGCCCGAATGTGATGCTTTACCCCAATCCGTTTCGGGAGCGGACGAATGTGTCCGTCACGCTTCCCTCGAACGGAGGGCCGGAAGAGGTGCGCGTTAGTGTCTATGACGCCCTGGGGCGGCGGGTGGCCACCCCCGTTGAGGCACGGTCTGTGGACGCGACGCAGTCGATTACGCTTACCCCCTCAGAGCTTGGCATTTCCGGGGCCGGAATGTACTTCTTCCGAGTGAAAGGAGAGTCATTCACTCGAACGGTTCAAGGCGTGTACAGTCCCTGACCGGAGGGGCTGACATGTGAGGAGCCGGGGGGAAGAGGCGTTATTCCACTTCATCCACCGCGTCGCTGGCGGCGTCCTCGTCCATCTCGCCGTTTTGGGCAGAGGCGTCGTCCTCCGATGCGGCCTCCTCGGTGTTCTCTGCCTCCTCAGTGTCTCGGACCCGGGTCACGTCGGCGATGCGGTCGCCATCCTTGAGGTTGATCACGCGCACGCCCTGCGTGTTGCGGCCCATGGTGCTGATCTCTTCGACCCGTGTACGGATCATGATGCCGTTCACGGTGATGATCATCAGATCTTCGCTGCCGTAGACGCCCTTGATGGCCACGAGGTTGCCTGTACGCTCGGTGCGGTTAAGGGTGATGAGACCCTTTCCACCTCGTCCTTGCACCCGATACTCGCTCAGGGACGTCCGTTTGCCGTATCCATTTTCGGCGACGGCCAATACATCCATTTCCTCGCTGGCATCCGGGGGAACCGAGATCATGCCCACCATCTCCTGGTCGCCGGGCAGCTTCATGCCGCGGACGCCGCGGGTGTTGCGGCCCATGGGACGCGCGTCGTTCTCATCGAAGTGGACAGCCCGTCCGCCCGATGAGGCCACGACCACGGTGTGGTCGCCCCCGGTGAGGGAGGCCTCAATCAGCTCGTCGCCCTCATCAATCTTAATGCCGATGATGCCGTTGGAGCGGGGGCGGCTGTAGGCTTCCAGGGCCGTCTTCTTGACCATGCCTTGTCGCGTGGCGGCCAGCACGTAGTGGCTGTTGAGGAAGTCCTCGTCTTCAAAGTCGTCCTTGCTCACGCTAATGACGGTTCGAACGCGGTCGTCGGCGTCAATGTCGATGAGTTGACGAATGGACCGCCCTTTGGCCGTGCGGCTACCCTCCGGGATTTCAAAGGGCCGCAACCAGAAGCATTGTCCCTTGTCGGTAAAGAGGAGGAGGACGTCGTGGGAGTGACAGACGTACAGGTGCTCGATGAAGTCGTCCTCACGCTTGCCGGTGCCCCGCATACCGACCCCACCGCGGCCTTGTGTGCGGTAAGTGTCGATGGGCGTGCGCTTGGTGAGGCCCTGGTGCGTGATGGTGACAACGACGTGCTCGCGTTCAATCAAGTCCTCGATGATGATGTCGTCGCCGCCGGTGTAATCGATCTCCGTGCGGCGCTCGTCGTCGAATCGCTCCTTGACCTTTAGCAACTCCTCTTTGATGAGCTCCATCCGGCGCTCCTTGCTATCGAGCAGATGCTGGAGCTCTTTGATCTTGTCGATGATGTCCTCGTATTCGCCGATGATCTTTTCCCGCTCCATCCCCGTCAGGCGGCTCAGGCGGAGGCGAAGGATGGCATTGGCCTGATCCTCCGTGAGCCAGTGGCCTTCCTCCGGCTGCTGAACGAGTTTCTCGTACTCGTCGCCGAGAAGCTTCTGGACCGTATCCTGCGTGCGGTCGGCCTCCACAGGCGGCTCAAGAGGAACATTGAGCTCGCGGAGGTCCGGTTTGGAGAGCGTCTCCGGGTAGCGGCCCCGGCGAAGGTTTTGGCGGGCCGCGTCGGTGTCGGGCGAATGGCGGATGATGGCAATGACGGCGTCGAGGTGGTCGAGCGCGAGGGTCAGGCCCTCCAAGATGTGCGCCCGGTCCTGGGCCTGCTTCAGATCGTACTCCGTGCGACGCACCACAATCTCGTGCCGGTGGTCCACGTAGTGCCGGATGGCGTCTTTGAGGTCGACCACCTTCGGTCGCCCGTTCACCAGCGCCACCATATTGACGCCGAACGTGTCCTGCAGGCGGGAATGCTTATAGACCTGATTCTTGACGATCTCCGCGTTGGCGTCGCGCTTCAGCTCAATGACGATGCGCAGGCCGTCGCGGTCGCTCTCGTCGCGCAGGTCGGCGATGCCCTCGATGCGGTCTGCCCGGACCCGGTCGGCGATGCGTTCAACTTCCCGACTCTTGTTGACCTGGTACGGCATCTCCGTCACCACCAACGCGCGCCGGCCGCTGCGCACCTCTTCTTCATGCATCTTCGCACGCATCACAACCCGTCCCCGGCCCGAGTGGTAGGCGTTGTAAACGCCCTGATAGCCGTAGATAATGCCCCCGGTCGGAAAGTCCGGCGCCGGGAGGTGCTCCATCAAATCGTCGATCTCGATTTCCGGATCGTCGATGTAGGCCACCGTGGCGTCGATCGTCTCGCCCAAGTTGTGGGGGGGGATCTTGGTGGCCATCCCCACAGCGATGCCGTCCGCTCCGTTCACCAGCATGTTGGGGAACGCCGCCGGCAACACAACGGGCTCCTCCATCGTCCCGTCGAAGTTTTCCTGCGTGTCGACGGTCTCCTTGCCGATGTCGTGCAGCATCTGCTCGGCGATGCGCGTCATGCGGGCCTCGGTGTAACGCATGGCTGCTGCCGAGTCGCCATCGATCGAGCCGAAGTTGCCCTGCCCGTCGGCCAGGGGATAGCGCATGGAAAATTCCTGAGCCATCCGCACAAGCGTGTCGTACACCGACGAATCTCCGTGCGGATGGTACTTTCCGAGTACCTCCCCGACGATACGAGCACTTTTCTTGTAGTTGGCCCCCTGTGTGAGGCCGAGTTCGTGCATGCCGTAGAGCACGCGACGGTGTACTGGCTTGAGCCCGTCGCGCACGTCAGGCAGCGCGCGGCTCACGATGACGGACATCGAGTAGTCGATGTAGGAGGACTTCATCTCCTCCTCGATGTTAATGGGGATAACGCGGCTGTCGTCCGCTTCCATGCTCCGAAGGGGGCTTCGTGAAAGAGCGTGAACAGAGGGGGGTGGCGTGCTGCGCATGGCGCACACACATCCCTACCAAGGTAGGGGTCGGGTGGCAGAAGTGCCACCGCCAGGGTGGGGGGAAGGGAGGCCTCTGCTTTGAAAAATACGGGAGGAGATCTTTGAGGAAGCGTGGGCCCGAAGCGTACCGGCAAAGAGAGGGGGGACTCATCCAAATACTCATGGCGGCGGCGCAATGCGATCGTAGATTCGTCGGGCGAAAGAGCGCACGTGTACGGGTCCCTTGGGGGAGAGGCTCGATTGGATCCGAGGCGTATACGACCGTTCCCCTGCCTACCAAAGTAATTTTGGGCTCATGGTCCTAACGATCGCATTTCGCGCGCCCTCTCGCACGGAGCTCTCCGCGGAACTGAATCTCCACGAGCGGTGCTTCGGGACTGTCCCATCCGCGGTGGTAGAAGCCATCATTCGAGACTTTGCGGCGTACCACAGCAACCTGCCTACTTGCGACCAGCGAGAGCTGTATCGCTATGAGGCGAGCGGGGAGGAGAGAGTCCTGGCCGTGGATTTTGAGGAGGTGATCGCCATCATCACCGAAGATTGAACGGTGGTATTCATGGCATGAAGGTGATATCCATCTCAAGAATGGAATCTTTGCACGTCCTCAACGCGTGAAGCGCATTCCGCTTCCGTAGTCGTGTAACAAGACCCCCATCTCAGGAGTCTAAAAGTTCAGCGGGGCATCCAGGGTCCGATGCGGACGTGCGGTCTAGTCCTGCTCACCTGATCGACGGGGAAACCTGAGTCGGTGCCGATCGTCATGGCACCGATCCATCCGTCCGACATTTTGCTTCCGAGCACGGCATTGCTCTGCTCGGGCGCTCGGCTTTCTTGGCAACGACTTTTTCCTGCTATGGTCCCTCGTCGTCTCTCGATGTCCATGTTGTTCGCCGCGCTCATGCTGTTGGGAGCGGCAGGCGTCCCTGTGGATGCAGATGCGCAGTCGTCTGACGACCCCAGTCCACACAGCGAGGCCGCGCTCGTGAGCGATGTGTCGGCGATTGCGCCCGGAGAGCCCTTTACCGTGGCCCTGCGGCTCCGGATGGAGAAGGGCTGGCATAGCTACTGGAAAAATCCCGGGGATTCGGGGGAGCCCACCTCCGTCGATTGGGCAGTGCCGGAGGGCTTCGCGGTGGGGGACATTCAGTGGCCGTATCCGCACCGCGTCCCGTTCGGCCCGATGACAAGCTACGGCTATTCCGATGAGGTAGTGTTGCCATTCACCGTAACGCCGCCGGAGACGCTTGCCCCCGGCTCCCGCGTGACCCTGAAAGGCGAAGCCAACTGGCTGATTTGTGCGGACATTTGTCTGCCCGCCAAGGCGGATGTGCAGACGACGCTCTCCGTAGCGGAGGCTCCGAGGCCGAGCCCAGAGGCGTCGGTCATTGCGAAGGCCGAGTCGAAGCAGCCCCGATCCGTGGATGGATGGACGGTGCAGGCGGCGCGAAGCAGTGGAAGCTACACGCTGGCCCTAACGTCGCCTGCCGGTCATGAGCCCAGTCTGAAGGGAGCCTATTTCTTTCCCGCGCAGGAAGAGG
Organism: Salinibacter sp. 10B; assembly: GCF_002954405.1. Classification (NCBI taxonomy): domain Bacteria; kingdom Pseudomonadati; phylum Rhodothermota; class Rhodothermia; order Rhodothermales; family Salinibacteraceae; genus Salinibacter; species Salinibacter sp. 10B. Next base: position 49,174 of record NZ_MQWC01000004.1, read on the forward strand.
TGCTTGACCACGCGGCCCCTCAGCCGGTATCTCGGGCCGACGATACGCATCTCATTACCCTTCAGCAGTCGTCCTATGCAGAAGAGCCCTCCGACAGCCTTCGGGGGGTGGTGGTTGCGCCAGATGGGGAAACCTGGGACGCAGCCGGCGAGGTCCGCGCCCTGCGTGTGAACGTCCCCGTCGATTCGACACTCTCTGGCATTGACGTCGCATCGATGACGGCGGCGTCGACCGGGGGGAATGGGCTTTCGCTCCCATGGGCCCTGGCCTTTGCGTTTGCGGGCGGGCTTTTGCTCAATCTCATGCCCTGCGTTTTTCCAGTGATCTCAGTCAAAATTCTCGGCTTTGCCGAGCAGGCAGAGGAAGAGGAGCGCACAATCCGAACGCACGGAACCCTTTTCGGCGTCGGGGTTCTCGTGTCGATGTGGGTTCTGGCGGGGATTCTTCTCGCTGTGCGGGCGGCCGGAAGCCAGGTGGGGTGGGGATTTCAGCTCCAGTCGCCCACGTTCATAGCACTGATGGCTTTGCTCTTTTTCGGCATCGGGCTGAATCTGCTCGGCTTGTTTGAGGTCGGCACTCGGCTGATGAGTTGGGGGGGGCGGCTTCAGACCCAAACGTCGAGCGATGGGCGTCTGGGAGCCTTCCTGACCGGCGTTCTCGCGACCGTGGTGGCCACGCCCTGCACGGCGCCCTTCATGGGAGCCGCGCTCGGGGTGGCACTGACCCTTTCCACAACGGGGGCGCTTCTCATCTTTACGAGTCTGGGAGTGGGCATGGCGGCGCCGTACGTAGGTCTGTCGATGGCCCCCCGGCTCCTGAAGGCGCTGCCGAAGCCAGGGGCCTGGATGGAGTCGCTGAAGCAATTCTTTGCCTTTCCGATGTTCGCGACGGCCATCTGGCTCGTGTGGGTCTTTGGTCAACAGACGGGGAATGGCGGCGTCGCGCTGCTGCTTTTTGGGCTTCTCCTGCTCGGCATGGCCGGATGGGTGGTGCACCGGTGGTCCGCATCGACGCTCTCTCAGCCCCTCACGGTCGTTACCCGCGGGCTCGTGACCTTGATGGTTGTTGGGGCCGTGGCGGCTGGCGTCATTGGCGCCGGCTACGACCGACCGGCAACCGCCTCGTCGTCGGATTCTTCGTCTGCCGCGTCGTCGGAGCAGTGGACGCCCTTTTCTCCGCAAACGGTACAGGAGTTTCGTGCGGAGGGACGACCGGTGTTCGTTGACTTCACGGCGGCGTGGTGTCTTACGTGTCAGGTGAACGAGCGCACCGTGCTGAACACCGACGCGGTGCAATCGGCATTCCGGAAACGGAATGTGGCCCTCGTAAAAGCGGACTGGACGAATCGCGATCCCCAGATCACGAAGGCCCTGGAGTCGCATGGCCGAAGTGGTGTGCCGGTGTATGTGCTGTATCCTGGAGACGGCTCCGGTCCCACGCTCCTCCCTGAGGTCCTGACACAGGACATCGTCCTGAACGCACTTGAAAAACTTCCGTCCTCCTCCTAGGGACTGGGGGCCACGACAGATTCCGCACGAATCGGCATTCTTTCATCGAGTTGCGCACCCTTTTTCTGACATACACCCCAGTATTTCCATGAACACCTTTTGTCGTACGAGTCTTACGTTCGCTTTTGCCCTCCTTCTTCTGACGGTTGCCCCGTTGACCGTCTCGGCCCAGAAGGCCGAGGTTGGGGAGCAGGCGCCCAACTTTACGCTTCCGGACACTGAAGGGGAGAAGCACAGTCTTGCTCAGTACGAGGGCAAGTATGTAGTGCTGGAGTGGTTGAATTTCGGGTGTCCGTTTGTTGGCAAGCACTACGGCAGTGGCAATATGCAGAAGCTGCAGGAGACCTACACCGACAAGGGTGTTGTGTGGCTTTCAATTGTATCGTCGGCTGAGGGCAAGCAGGGATACTATCCGCCCAAAGAGATGAAGGCCCAAAAGAAAAAGCACAACGGGAACATGACGGCCATTCTTATGGACCCGGCCGGAGAGGTCGGTCGCACGTACGGCGCGAAGGTCACGCCGCACATGTACGTCATCAGTCCGGAGGGCGAGTTGCTGTACAAAGGGGGCATCGACGATAAGCCCACCACGGACGAAGCGGACATCAAGGGGGCAAAGAATTACGTCAGAAATGCTCTGAATCAGGCCATGAATGGAAAGGAGGTGGATCCGAACACGGCCCAGCCCTACGGCTGCACGGTGAAGTATGCGTCGTCCATGTAAGGAGACACCCTCCTCGAACATACAAAACCGCCCGTCCGGCACAGTCCGGCGGGCGGTTTTTTTGGTATGGTGTCCGACGGTCGAGGACGGAGCCAACTCCAAAACGGCAGTACACGTCTCTCTGAGGCGAATCCCGTTCCGGGGATCCCGACATCGGGAGTTGGGGTGTGCATTATCCGATTGCCTGCGGTCTCACTCCTCAAGGTTTACAAAATCCGGCGTCTCTTCCGGAATCGTCCAGCGAAAGATGGTTTCGCCTCCGGACTCCCAAGTCGTGTCCGGTTCCCATTCGTTCATGTCGAAGTCGTGGGACACCACTCGCGTGCCCGGCTCCAGTTCGCGAAAGAGCTTGGGGCGCAGCTTCATATTGACGGTGGGGAGGAGGTAAATGGTGACCACCGTCGCCTCACTGAGGTCCGCTTTGAAAAGGTCTCCTTGTCGAAATTCTACGAGGTCACTCACGCCGTTTTCTTTGGCGTTCTCACGGGCCTTCTTCACGAGATGCGGTTTGATCTCAATCCCCACCCCTCGGGCCCCGTACGTCCGAGCAGCCGTAATAGGGATGCGGCCGTCGCCGCTTCCAAGATCGTAGACGACATCGTTTTTGGTTACGTTGGCGACTTCAAGCATTTTGTTGACGACCGACTGCGGGCTTTCAACGAAGGGCACGTCGGAGTCAATCGTATCGGTCGTGCCGCCGGTGATCGGGGACGGGGCAGACAGGTCGACGGTGGCAGTGTCGGCGGTGTCGGTCGAGGTGGTGCTTCCCTCTTCCTGGGCGCAGCCGGGGAGGCTTAGCAGGGCAATTCCAAGGAGGGGGAGAAGCGCAGAGCGCAAGGTGGAGGAAGAAAACATGGGCGTTGGGTCGGTTGCGAAGAAGACTGTGAGTGGAAGGCGCGGAGGCCAATCGTGTTCAAGAGAGTACGACGACGCTGAAGGGGGCTCGCACGTCATTGTGGTAGGGATCGGCTGGGCGGAGAGGCCCGACACGGAGGACCGAGAGAATCTAGGACGCTCGAGTCTGTTGCTGGGCTAGAGGGTGGGCAGTTGGGGCTTCTCAACCGATCGTGCAGGATGTCTCCGCTACACAAAAGCTATAAACGAAAAAGGAGAGGTGCGACCATCGCCGCATCGTGCTGTGACATTCATGAGGCGGATTGTGCGATTCGTAGAGAAAACAGCGAAGGGGATGAGAGACACGGCGTGTGGGTGCAGTTCGTGGCAGAAGTAGAATCTTGTAGCGAGTCTGCGCATGGGAGGCCCCGCGTTGGCGATTCACTGAGTACAGCCTCGTCATGGATTTCGTCTCCCACGTCCTTCGATGTTCTGTTCGCGGCCTCTTCGCTCTGGTCGTTTGCGGCCTTCTCTTCGGCACAGGTCGAGCCTATGCGCAGGAACAGGAGGGTCCCACCGGATCTCTGTCCGGACAAGTTATTGATGAGGGGTCCGGTAATCCACTCGAAGGGGCGACCGTAGCGCTTTGGAACGAAACGCCGTCGGACTCGACCCTGATTACCGGGACTGTGACAGGGCCCGACGGCCGATTTGCGTTCAGCGAGGTGCCCATTCAGGCCTACACGCTCCGCATTAGCTTTGTGGGATATCAGGATCGGCGATTCCCGGACACGCGCCCGCGCCGGGATGAGGAGGCCGGGGCCATGGGGGCGATTCGCCTGGCCCGTGAAACGGAGCGGGCGGGGGAGGTGGAGGTGACGGCCGATCGACCGGCAGCACAGATTCAGACCGACCGGACGGTGTACAACACGTCCGAGCGAGCCGTAAGTGCGGGCGGGACGGCCCGAAAGGTGCTGGAGACACTTCCATCGGTGCAGATTGATACAGATGGAAGCATCAGTTATCGGGGGAATGAGAGTGTGGCGCTTCACATTAATGGCGAGCCGGCCTCCCTACAGGGCCAGAGCCTTGTGAGCTACCTTCAGAGTCTGCCGGCAGGGGCGGTGCAGCGGGTCGAAATTATTCCTAATCCCTCTGCACAGTATGAGCCGGAGGGGATGGCCGGCATCATCAACATCGTGCTCCAGCGCGACATTGAATCTGGCTGGGGCGGCGGTGCAACGGCCAGTGGACGGGCCGACGCCAACGGGCGATACGGCGGCAACGGCTCCGTGAATCTTGGGTACCAGTCGGAAGGATTGCGTTTTGTGACCACGTATTCCCACCGGCGAGGCAGCGAGGAGGATAGCGACTCTCGGTTTGTGGAGCAATTTGCAACGGAGGGGCGCAACACGCTGGTCGACCAGACGGGCGCCGAGGAGGAAGTGGAGCGGTCCCACTCCGTAACCTCACGTCTCAATTATACCCTTACGGAGGCGACCAGCTTCAGCTTCGAGGGGACGTTCAGCGTGCGACGGGACGAATCGGACGGGCGCAACGTGGAGCGTCGATTTCTCAGCGACATGACCGGAGTGCCGGACTCCACCAACGCCCGGATCGTTCAGGAAACTTCTGGTGACGAGACGGTGGATGGGCGTCTTTCATTCGACCACACGTTCGTAGAGGATGAGCACACCCTCGAAGCGCAGGTGCAGTACGATCGAGACTTTGAGGAGGGAGACAATAACTACACGAACTACGCCCTTCAGCCATCGGGAGCACTAGGCCTCCAGCGAAGCACCGAGAGTGATGAGGTGAACGAGGACGAGCAGGATGGAACCCTGGAGGTAGATTACCTGCGTCCCCTTGGAGGATTTGAGTTGGAGGCGGGGTATAAGGGCAGCTATCGGCGCCTTGAGAGTGACCGGACGTTTGGTCGGTTTGCAGGGGGACAGACCATAGACCAGAGTCAAAGTGACTTCATCTTTGACGAGCAGATTCACGCTGCTTATGGCATCCTGAGCCGCGAGTTGGGCGACTTCGGCGTGGAGGCGGGCCTTCGGGCCGAGGGCGTGCAAACCACGATCGACGTGATTGAGGACGACAAGGTGAACAACGACTACGTGAGTTTTTACCCAAGTGCATTCCTAACGTACGAACCGAGCGAGCGACGTCAGGCACGCCTTTCGTACAGCAAACGCGTGGATCGGCCCAGCCTTTGGGACATCAACCCCATCGACGACAACGAAAATCCGACCTTCCTGGACCAGGGCAATCCCACTCTGGATCCGGAATACATTCACTCCTTCGAGCTAACGGGGACCCAGCGGTGGGCCGGGGCCTCGGTGACCGTCACTCCGTATCTCCGACACACGGTCAACGAGATCGAAGAGATTGAGCAGGACACGACCATCAACGGACGTCAGGTAATTTTGCGCCGTGCCGAAAACTTTGCGTCCAGCACCTCCTACGGAGCGGAATTGGTGACCACCTTCAGCTGGAATGAGACCATTGAGGGCACCCTCAGTGGGAACGTCTACCGGTCGGTGACGGACGGGTCCAATCTGAGTACCGACCTCAGCAACGATGCCCTAACCTACTCTGCTCGGGCCAACGTGCGTGGGCAGTTGACGGAAAGTCTGCAGCTGGAGTTCAATCAGTTCTACCGGCCCGCCACGGACATTCCAGGAGGACGTATGGACCGCATAACCAGCACGGAGCTGGCGCTCCAGCAGCAACTCTTCGGAGGAGATGGCAGCCTGACCTTCCGCGTCGACGACCTGTTCAATGCCAATCAGTTCAACGTGTATCGTCGAACCGACAACTTCTATCAAGAGTCCACCTTTCAGTGGGGCGCTCGCGAATACTCGCTGACGTTTCAGTATACGTTTGGGGCGGATCCGAATGAGGGACGTGGCCGGGGAGGAGACTACGACGGGGGCGGAGGGCCTCAGGGCTGATGAGGTACTGGTGTCTTGATGGGGGATTCCTCTCCTGTGTCGATCCTCGCAGTGCTGCTTTCGTAGGAATGTTACAGTGGCAAGAAGGGGAGAGTGGGAAAGATGATGGCTCTAATCTTGTATAGACGTGAGGGCCATTTTACGAAAAAACACGGAAACTAGGTGCTGTTGTTGGGACTGTTGCCCTACTGCCACAGACCGTCCATCATTGGGGAGCGGGGCGACGGGGCAATCTTGAGAAGCTGTTTTCATTTCATACGCTGCGAGCCTGGTGGGACGCAACGACTGCAAAACGGGTCCTCCCCGCTGGAGAGACAGACGCGCACGCTCTGATCTGCGTTCTGTCTCCGAAACGCGGCATCGGATGGGGGATGAGCGCACGTGAAAACAGGTTCTGAGTAAAGCGTGTCCGGTGGCAAGCGGCAGTATGAGCAGCATACTCCGCGTGTCGGCTTGGGACTAGACGTTTGAAGAACTCGGGAGAGGGCTGCCGTGCTGAGCGGGGTCGTGCTCATGGTTTTGAGTCCGTTTGCAGGGGGCATGGGCCGGGCATGCCTAAGAAGAACCGCCGATGACATCATTATCGTGAGCATCTTATGCATTCTCTTCTGTATTTCGTGGACCCGCTGACTGTCCTATTTGGGATACTGAACTTCCTGATGGTCGGAGTTGTGACCACCTCTCGACCGCAGTCTGGGCAGGATCGTATCGAGTCGCTTCTGGAGGCGATGACCCTCTCGGAAAAATTGACGCTGCTTCACGGCACGGAGGATCCTTCGGGGGCGGTTGGGGCCGGGTACATTCCCGGCATTCCGCGCCTCGACATTCCGCCGCTTCGTTTCACAGACGGACCGGCTGGCATTCGCACCAGCGAGCCGGCCACTGCCCTTCCGGTCCCGCTTCTGCGCGGTGCGACCTTTTCTCCTGATCTTGCCCGTCGGTGTGGCCAGGTGCTTGCTCGGGAGGGGCGGGCTCGGGGGCGAGATGTGCTGCTTGCCCCTATGGTGAACATCATCCGCGTGCCGGAGGCGGGTCGCAACTTTGAGTCATTCAGTGAGGATCCGTACGTGACGAGTCGGCTGGCGGCGCAGGAGGTGCGGGGCATTGAGGAGGAGGGAATGATCGCAACCACGAAGCACTTTCTGGCCAACAACTTCGAGACGGATCGGGACCACGTGAGTGTTGAGGTGGATGAGCGAACCCTCCGGGAAATTTATTTGCCGGCCTTTCGGAGTGCCGTGGCGGCGGGGACGGGCAGCGTAATGGGGGCCTACAATCGGGTCAATGGCACGTATGCCTGCGATCACGAACGACTGCTCTCGGATCTTCTGAAACGAGAGATGGGCTTTGAGGGGTGGGTCATGAGCGATTGGTATGCGCGCCATTCGTTGGGGGCCATTCGGGCGGGACTCGACATGGAACGGCCCGGGCTGGACATTCCAGAGGCCCCGCAGGCGGTGTATTTTGGAGAGCCGCTGCGGGCCGCCGTGAAGGCGGGGTGCATTGACGAGCGCGAAGTGGACGAGTCGGTGGGTCGAATTCTCCGGCAGATGAAGCGTATGGATCTGTTGGGAACTCCGCCAGCCCGTCCGGCCATGCGCCCAGAGCAAGGCGCTGCACTGGCACGCGAAGTAGCAGTGGCGGGGGCAGTGCTTTTGAAGAACGAGGACGACACACTCCCCCTCGATCGAGACCATCTCTCGTCGGTCGTGGTCGTGGGGCCCCCGGCCAAGCGCCCGTTGTACGCGGGCGGCGGGAGCTCTCGGGTCCTTCCATTTGACGTGGAGGCGCCCCTGGAGGCCTTGCGTCGTCGACTCGGGGAGGGAGTGGATGTCCACTACGAGTCGGGACTCGACCTGGACGGGACGCCGGTGCCGGCCTCGGCCCTGAGCCCGTCGCGGCACATCAGCGTCGAGGGGCTCCGCCGTACCGGGGGGAACGACACGATGCAGATCGATTCGACGCTGGACTTTACCGGAGACGATGCTCTTCCGGCGGATTCGGCGTGGACCTGGTCGGGGCTTGTGACGGCGCCGGAAGAGGGGACATACGCCCTCAAGCTTCAAGCAACGGGAGGAATGGGCACGCTCTTTCTGGATGGGGAACGGCGGGCGGCGGTTGGGGACTTCTACGATCAGGCCGGCCTGATTCCGACACAGGAGGGCCTCAGCAGTGCCACGGTGATGCTCGATATGAAAGAGGGAGAGTCCCACGAGATTACGGTGACGGTCGAGGGGGGCGAAGAGGGGTTTGTGCAGACGGACGATGAGCCTCTGCAGGTTCGGTTGGCCTGGGTGCCCCCGAGCCGGCGTACGGCTGCGCGGGCACAGGCGGTCGAGGCGGCCCGGGCCGCCGACGCGACCGTGGTCTTCGGATACGATGAAGGGAAAGAGGGGGACGACCGGGCCTCCCTTACGCTTCCGCATTCACAGGACAAACTCATCCAGTCTGTTGCGGACGTCGGTACGTCCACCACTGTGGTGCTGAATACAGGCGGGCCGGTGAGCATGCCTTGGCTCGACAGCGTCGCATCGGTGCTAGAGATGTGGTATCCTGGACAGGAAGGCGCCGATGCCACAGCTGCCATTCTCACCGGCGATGCCGCCCCTAGCGGTCGTTTGCCGGTGACCTTTCCACGCCGAATCGAAGAGACGCCCACTCATCCGGAGGAACGATATCCCGGTGTCAATGGCCGGGCGCACTATAGCGAGGGAATTTTCGTCGGGTATCGGTGGTACGATCAGAACGACACCGAACCGCTCTTCCCCTTTGGACACGGACAGACGTACACCCAGTTTGCCTACACTGACCTTTCCGTTCGCGCCGTGGGCCGCCGGTACGAGGTCCGGTTTCGGATTGAGAACACGGGCGAGCGTACCGGCACGGCTGTACCGCAGGTCTACGTGGGCCGCCCTTCGTCTCCGCCTGTTCCGATGGCCCCAAAAGAGCTTGCCGGTTTTACGCGGCGAACGCTTGCGCCTGGGGAGACGACCCTCGTATCGATTCCCATCAAGCCTGAGGCCTTTTCCTACTGGTCATCGGCGCACGACGAATGGCGCACTGCACGGGGACGTCGACCGATCTACGTGGGCCGGTCGGCTCGTCACCTTCCGCTGGAGGAGGAGATTCGCATAGAATGAGGATCGTCGGGTTGGGAGGACGTGGTTCGGCAGCACGCATGAGAAGAAGCAAATCCGGACAGAGGACGCGAACCCTCCGCTTCCTGTTTTTCCTACTGGAATTGTACCCCCTGCAGGGACATCGGGCGTGCCCCGGCAGAAGCCATAGCTGGCTCTCGTGGTCGGGAGGCTTGCCAATTCGGACGGCCGATGCGCCGGCGGTGGAGTTGGGAACGGTTCACCTCGTCCCGAACGGAGGTAGGGTCGCTCACGTATCCCTACGAGCAGGCAGAACCAAGTGCGTGAGCGGTACAGGGAAGCGGTGACACGGAGGCGTTGCAGTAGGCTTCGGAGAGGGAGGCATCGAATCGTTCGGCCTTCTTTCGGGTTTGCCTCTTCAGAAAAGAGGTACACCGTTCTCCGTTCACCGATGCCCGTTCCCCATGAACTTGTTTCCTGATCATAAGGCTGAGACGTTCGACACCGGACCGCTGCTGTGGTGGGTGATGGGCCTGTTGGGGGCGGCTCTGCTGCTTGAGTTCTACGTCTCGATTCCGTGGACGAAGCCCTTCTCGGAGCCCAACACATGGGTGCTTATCGGCGTCTTCCTGGGATTTGCCTTTCGAGTGGGGGGACGGTGGCTCAGCCAGAGGGGACGCCGAGGTGAGCAGGGACTTCGGTGGGCGAGCCTTGTGGTCTGGGGGGCGGCGGCAGGGGGCGGACTCCTCGCTTGGCTACTGTGACTGTCTATGTGTGCTTCGATGGCGGCTCCTGAACCTTTCGTTTGGCGATATGGTGAACAAAAGATGAATCAGGAAGGGCGACGTTATATCTGCGGAGCTAAAATTGTCTTTTGGGTGCACATCTTACGAGGGAGCACTTCTCAGACGGAACGTCATCTCCTTTCCGTTTCCCGATCGAGACCCGACCTCTTTGGTGGGAGAGGCCGGGTCTCTTTTTTTGTCTATACTGAATATTGTGGGGGGCGATCGCGACGGACGGGGTTTCCATTTTTGTGTTCACGTCCCCCTTCTTGTCTCTGGGAAGAAGCACACGATTGGGGGGATCGTTCTGCTGAGAACGCCAACTTGTGAAGGTGCTCTCTATTTCTGATCATGGAGGAACGTTGAACTTCGGAAGTATCCCGTAACGTTTCTCGTGTTTTCGATGCCCAGCCGTCCGCGCCCGGTCGTTTTGCTCGTCAGGCTGTTCTTGCTCGCTTTCATGCTCTCTGGAAGTACGCGGGTTACCTCCCCCGATCCCCCTAACGTTCTGATTTTGTTTACCGATGACCAGGGATATGGGGATCTGAGTAGTTTTGGGCACCCGTCCATCGAGACGCCGAACATCGATCGGTTGGGGCAGGAGGGAATGCGCTTGACGTCGTTCGTGACGGGGTCGTGGTGTGTCCCCTCCCGGACCCAACTCTTGACTGGGCGTTATATGCCACGGGTGGACTTTGGAGGGGGGACGGGGGCAGATGGGACGGGTGGACTGCCCGCTTCGGAACTGACGCTGGCCGAGGCTCTGAACGAGGCGGGGTATCGTACCGGGATGGCCGGCAAGTGGCATTTGGGCTATAAGAAGGATCGATTTCTTCCTCCCAATCAGGGCTTCGACTCGTGGCTGGGATTGCCCTACTCCAACGACTACGTAAAGCCCTGGGTGCAAACCGAGGAGCCGCTGGGAATGTATCGGGGCACTGAAATGGTCGAGCACCCGATCAATCAGGATTCCCTGACCCTCCGCTACACGGCAGAGGCGCGGCGGTTTATTCGAGAGCATAGCGGGGGCGATCAGCCGTTTTTCTTTTATTTGGCCTACAATATGCCTCATCTCCCCATTCACACCGCTGAGCGTTTTCGGGGGCAGTCCTCAGCCGGCCGGTACGGGGACGTCATTGAGACCATCGACTGGAGTGTGGGGCAGATTCTCGATGTGTTGGAGCAGCAGGGCGTAGCGGAAAACACCATTGTCTTCTTTGCTTCCGATAACGGTCCCTGGCTCGACCTGCCGGCCCGAATGCTCCAGGCGGGGAATAAGCCCTGGCATCAGGGCACGACCGGTTCCCTGCGGGGCTCTAAAGCCACGACCTATGAGGGAGGCACGCGCGTCCCGGCCTTCGTGCGCTGGCCCGAACACATTGCCGCGGGGCAAACCTCCGACGAGCTGGTGGCCAGTCCCGACATCTACCGAACGTTGCTGGAAGCGGGTGCGGCCGAATTGCCGGATCACACGCTCGATGGACACAACCTTCTTCCGTGGCTACAAGGGGATCGTTCTACCTCTCCCCGCAATCAGTATGCGTACGTTCTGCGGAATACCCTCGAAGCGATGCGCATCGGTCCGTGGAAGCTGCGTGTGGCAGGCGACACGACCCAGCTGTTCAATCTTCAGTCTGACCCCGCCGAGCGATTCAACCGAGCCCCCAAGCACCCGGAGCGAGTCAGCCGAATGCGCCGAGCCATGCGCCGAATGGCCGACAGTCTGGGCGTGCCGGTTGCAGGCACGCGGTCTACGAACGGGGGCTCGTAGCCGGCTGGTCCGGATGCTGGATGCTGTTTGAAGTCAGACCTGGCAGATGAACATCGCCGTCGCCGGCCGGTCAGCCAACTACGCACTGTACCGGATCGACAATATTCGTCCTTCTTTTTCTTATTTCAATTCGCTGATATCTCATGCCACGCCCATTTTCTTATGGCGTCACTCGTGTGATGGGAGGCGGAGCCGTCGGCCTTCTACTTTGTGTCGGTCTCCTCGTTGGGAGTGAAGGAAGGGGACCTGAGGGGGAAAACGTCCGGCAGAGGGACGGGGGGAACTGGACCACAGTCGAGACTAAAAACGAGCCGACGGCTCGTCACGAGAATGCGTTCGTCGAGGTGGAGGGGCAGTTTTACCTTCTCGGAGGACGGGGCGAACGGCCCGTCAACATCTACGACCCAGAGACGCGGCAGTGGTCGGAGGGGGCATCCCCGCCCTTTCAGATGCATCACTTCCAGGCCGTATCCTATGACGGAGACATCTACGTGCTGGGAGCGTGGACCGACGACTATCCTCGTGAGAACGGGCTTTCCCACGTGTACATTTACTATACCGACGAGGACCAATGGCGGAAAGGGGCGTCGATTCCTCCTGGGCGACGTCGCGGATCGGCTGGTGTCGTTGTGCGGAAGGACAAGATCTACGTGGTGGGGGGCATCGTAGGAGGACACGGCCCGCACGCGACCGCAGTCGACTGGTTTGACGTGTTTGATCCCGAGACGGGAGAGTGGACGGCCCTTCGCGATCGGCCGGCCCCGCATGCTCGGGACCACTTTCAGGCGGCCCTCGCGGACAATAAGCTCATTGCTGTGGGGGGGCGTGACAGTGGCGTTCAGGGCTTCATCGACAGCACTGTAGCCGCAGTCGATGTCTACGACTTCGAGACGGAAGAATGGAGCACCTGGGAAGAAGCGCCCATTCCTACCGAGCGGGCCGGTAGCACCACCGCGGTACGGGGAAATGAGATCATCATTACTGGAGGAGAAGGTTTTGGCCGGACGTGGGGACAGACGGAGGCGCTCAATGTGGATACCCGAGAGTGGCGCTCAATTGGGATGCTCAACCAGCCTCGTCACGGCACGCAGATGTTCCTGTTTCAGGATCAGCTCTACATTGCCGCTGGGTCTGGAGATCAGGGGGGTGGACCGGAGCTCACAAGCATGGAAACCTACGATTTTCAAGAGTAGAAAAATCGCGATGTGCGCGGCCCTCTATGGGGCAAGGGGAATGCTTCTTTGACTCCTCATGAGTAACACCCTTTACTGAAGATGAGGGTACATCTTGCAGCTCCGAGGCGGGACCTCAACCGGTTGAGGTAGGCACCCGAAATCGATTCAGGGCGCTCGGTTGTGAGTGTAACTATCCACTGAGATTGAGATAAGGCCAGAGGACAGCGGTCCCTGGACCGTTCTGACGCATCACGCTCTGACGCATCACTCGTACGTGCAACGCTCGGGGGCTGAGGCTACGTAATACGATTTGTAGTTGGCGGCCTCGGGATCCATACATCCGCGAAGATTGAGTACCTCTACGGTTCGAAACTGAACGGGATGGCTCTCGCTCTGTACGGCGATGTGGCCAGAGGTGAGGGGAGTTCCGTCTTGCTTGATCGAAGAGTCAGGATGGGCGACACTTCCCCCGCCGATTTGCGGATTCGTGTACTCCAGCACCTGTGTTCCATTTACACGGTGTTGGAGAAGAGAGTCGCCGAGCACAAGGGTTTCTACCCGGACCCACTCGCTTCCTGGATAGGTTTTGGAGTCGGAGTTGATGCAGTGCGTGGTCGTAAGGGTGTCGCTCATCAGAACGTGGGTGCCCGGAGTGCACAGATTTGCGGTGGAGCGTTGGGATTGTCCTGCACTTCCGAGAAGTTGTACCTCGATGGAGATCGGAAAGTCTTGATGTCGTGTCATCGTCTCAGCAGACTGAGAGTGAACCATCACTCCACTATTCTCGGTTGCCCACCCTGGGCCGCCGGGGGCCTGTCCGTCCAGAAACCGATATTCTACTGCCACGACGTAATGCGAAAATGTCGTGTCAGAGACGAGGTGCCCAAATTGCCCGTCGAACTGGTCGTAGGCGTCATATCCCACCGTTAGTTTCCCGTCCTCGACTCGGAACGTGTTGCCTTTATTGATTCCAGCGGTCTGTCCCGTGATCTTGGGAGTCCAGCCGTTCAGGTTCTTTCCATTGAATAGGGGCGTCCATTCTTTTTGTCCGGCGGTCGGGGGTGGGGAGCTTTCCGAGGAGGTACAGGCCGAGAAAAGGACGAGGAGAGAGAGGAAGAAGCTGAGGAGGGAGCAACTCGCTCGAAAATGGGACATAAAAAGGAGGGTCGTGAGGGCACAACGCTCTAGGGAAGGAGGTCCACGAAGGGGGAAACATCGTGGACCGGCGAGTACGCTTTCGAGATAGATCGTGGTCCCTGCGCTGCCGTGCGGGAACTGGGCGCTGTCCTCAGAAGGCGGTGTATCTCTCTGGGGGCATTCAGAACAGCAACCGGATGTCATTTCGGGCTCAGGAAGAAGCAGCCATTTTTCAGGAGCGGCGTGGAGCGAATTAGGGGCAAATGAAGAGATCACATCATCTGCCATGAACTTTTTTGAACTTCTATGAATGAATGTGCACGTTCGGCGAACCATCTGCCCGTTCATTCTTTCTCTATCTCGGTTCTATCCCACCGAAACCAGTTTTCCTATGATGCGCCGACGCACGCTTCCCTTTCTCCTTTTCGTCTTGGCCGGACTGGGCCTTCTTTTTGTCCCACCGTCCCTGCAGGCACAGACCCCAAGCGGAGACGAGGTGGGGCCGCTGTTGCGAGACATTGTGAACCGGACAGAGGCGGCCCTTCAGGTCAGTAAGACAGCCGAGGAGGCGCAGTCGGTTGCGGACGTGAAGGCGGCGGCGGATTCGGTTTTCCGAGCCGTGTGGGGCATCTCCTCCGGCATTGCGCCAACAGAGGCGAAGGGGGGCGTGGCACACCATGGGTGGAAGGTCCGCTGGCAGACTACAGAGGCGGCCTTCGATTCTGCCTTTGCTGCTCGCATGGGGGCAGAAGCCCCAGAGATCAACGACCCCAAGAAGTTGGGCATCATGGGACGTGCGCGGCATCTGCGTTCCCAGTTTGCCGTGGCGCCCGACAGCGCCGACCCCGAAACCCCCGGCGCGCGCTACTCGCATGATGCCATTGTTGCTCCACTCAGCAACGTCATTGGCTGGATGCGAATGGATAACGGCATCACGAAAGGGGAACTCCAGCCCCGTGTCGATCTCACGTATCGCTGGGACGCCCCCATGTCGTTCTGGAAGTCTACGGCCGACACCGGCTGGCTTTTTGAGGCGCTTGCTCAGGCCCAGAACATCCTCAAGACTGCCTACGATGGAGACGTCGAGATGGCCCGAGATCACGCTGCGGGCATGACCCAGCTTCTCAAAAAGAGCCTAGAAGGGGTTGACGCGAATGGAAACGGTACCGTTGAGGCCAAGGCGCAAGAAGGCGGGCTGCGCGCCGCACTCGAACAAGCCCAGGCTGCTGATCTGGCACGCCGATAAGATCCCGGCATACTTCGTCCCGTCGATTTGTATCCTCTGATTCTGATCCGACCCGTAATGTATACGACTCGTCTTACCTGGTTGCCTCATTCGTCCTGGGCACTCCTTCTCGTGCTCCCACTCCTTGTTCTGGGGTGTTCTGGGCAAAAAGAGGCAGCGATGGAGACTCCAGAACAGCAATGGATTACGCTTTTTGACGGCACCAGTCTAGACCAGTGGACACACGTCGGTCCAGGCGGGTTCGCCCTCCAAGACAACGGCACCATGAAGAGTCAGGGAGGGATGGGGCTTCTCTACTATGAGGAGCAGTCGTTTCGCGACTACGTCTTGGAGCTGGACTATAAGACCTCCAGCGACACGGCCAACTCCGGCATCTTTCTGCGTTTTCCGGAGAAGCCCTCCGACCCTTGGGGGGCTGTGGAGAGCGGCTACGAGATTCAGATCAACAGCTCGTCTGATCCCATTCACCAAACCGGTGCCATCTACGACCAGTCGGCGGCCTTCAGAAATGCGGCCAAGCCGAGCGGCGAGTGGAACACCTACCGCATCGAGGTGACGGGACAGCGGTACGAAGTCTTTCTGAACGGGGAGAAGGTAAACGACTTCTTCGGCGAGCGGGGGCGGGAAGGCTATATTGGCCTTCAGAACCACGATCCGGGATCCACGGTCTGGTTTCGCGACGTGCGCGTGAAACCCCTTTCGGGACAGGAGTATCCGGAATCGCTGGCCGAGTGGGCGGCAGTCGAGGGAGAGCGGGATCCCATTCGGGTGCTCATGGTCACCGCGACCCATGGGTACCGGCACGGTCCCGCCATTGAACGATCGAAAGCGTTGGTCGAGGAGTTGGAGACGACCACAGAGTTTTCCTTCGACGTGACGGAAGACCTCTCGGCCTTGAATGAGGATAACCTCTCCAACTACGACCTGCTCTTCTTTAACAACTCCACGCTTCGGAGTCACGCCAGCAAAGAGGGCGAAGAGGAGTCGGGGGCGGAGCAGGAGATGTGGCGGGGGTACGATCTCACGCTCGACCTGCCCGCGCAGATGGGGCAGGATGCCCTTTCGGGCGAGCTCATGCTCTACGGGACGCCGGAGAATCTCTCGGGGCGCATTCAATTTCAGAACCAGCCCAGTCCGGGGTCACTGCAGGACGTGTCGCTAACCGACTCGGAGCTCACCTTCCACTTTACAGTCGACCAGTATGGGCGCATCGACGGGACGATGGACGTGGACGCCGATTCGTTGGAGGGAACGCTCACGATGACGGATCAGCAGGGACAGCAGCTCCCGCTGCGCGGTGCGCGGCAGAGCGGCCAGGAACGGCAGGAGGACGACGCGGCACAGGACGTCGTGACGGCCGAGCAACAGCAGGCCATTCTCGACTTCATTCGCGACGGAAAGGGAGTCGTAGGGGCGCACGCCGCCCTCGATGCGTTTTACGAATGGGATGCGTACCGGACAATGGTGGGCGGTGGTCTCTTCGACGAGCATCCCTGGACGCAGTCCGTGAAGGTAAAGGTGGAGCAGCCGGACAACCCGGCCATGAGCATGATGGGCGAAAGCTTCTGGCTTCGAGACGAGATTTACGTTCTGGATGAGAACCCGCGCTGGAATTCGCGCGTCCTTGCGTCCCTCGACATGGAAAGCGTGGGCGTAGAGCAGGGACACGCCGATCCCACCCGCGACGATTATCCGATTGCCTGGATGCGCAATTATAAGGGAGGGAAGGTCTTTATGACGAAGCTGGGGCACTTTCCGGACGTGTGGGGCACGCCGTTCTACGTGAAGCACCTGCTGGACGGCATGCGCATGGCGGCCGGACAAACGGAGGCCCGCTTTGCCGGGCGGCGCGTGAAGGAAGTGCTTTCGGAGGACGTGTGGCCGGACGATATTGCCGTCGACGATCGGGGCAACGTCTGGATTGCAGAGCTCCGGGGCAAAATTCACCGCTACGATTCGGCACGAGACACGACCCGACTACTCAACAACCTGGAAACCACGGATCCGACGAACATCGAGCACGGGTTGCTCGGCATCGAGGTAGATCCGCGCTTCTATGATGGAGAGCGCTACGTCTATCTGTACTACACGGAGCCGGAGACCATCATCAATACGCTTTCCCGCTTCCGGTACCGAGACGGGAGCATCGATCTGTCGAGCGAAGAGGTGCTGCTCCGGGTGCCCACGGAGCCGCAGTGCTGCCACCAGGCGGGCGATCTGGAGTGGGGGCCGGACGGCTCTCTCTACCTGTCTACGGGCGATACCGGCATGTCCGAAACCCGGCCGTCCTGGGAGCTCACCGATGAGGAGCTGCAGGCCTTCATGGACAAGCATGACCTGAAGGATTACCACTGGTCGCGCCTCGTAGACTCGGAGCGCTCGGCGCAAAACCTGCAGGACCTTCGCGGCAAGATCCTCCGCATCAACAAAGACGGCACCATTCCGAAGGATAATCCCTTCTACGGCGAGCCGGGCGTGCGGTGGGAAATTTACGCCTACGGTCTGCGCAATCCCTATCGCTTCAAGGTCGATCAAGAAACTGGGGTTTTGCACGTGGGCGTTGTGGGCCCGGACGCAGGCTACGACTACGACGAGTACAACCGGACGGTGGAGGGTGGGACGAACTTTGGCTGGCCACGGTCCATCGGACGCCTCTTCTACAACCAGATGGGGCCGGACGACATTCCGAACTACGAACCGCCCCTTTGGGAGTACACGTACCAGACCGGAGGCCGCTCCGCAACGGTGGGGCCCATTTACCGCTACGACGGTGAGGGGGGCTTCCCGGCGGCGTTCCAGGACAAAATGTTCGTGTACGACTGGGCGCGGCGCTGGGTCAAGTGGGTCGACGTGAAAGACCGCACCTTCCGAAGCGATACGTCTGAAAGTGTAAAGCGGACGCCCACCCAGTACACGGTGCCCGCCAAACGCTACACTGACATTAAGACCTTCGACCAGCTCACCACTACCACACCGATTTCGATGGAGGTGGGCCCGGATGGGGCGCTTTACTTGGCGGAGTTTGACGGCTTTTGGAGTGCGGGGGACAATGCGAAGCTCACGCGCTACCGCTGGGACCGCGGCCTTGATCCGGTAAGCAGTGCCTCTGCTCAGCCGGTGCCGGGAGAGGACGGGCATACCTTCCAGTTCGATGCCTCCGACTCGCACGATCCGGACGCGGGAGCCCTCGACTACCACTGGACGTTTGGGGATGGCACTTCGAGCACCAAGGTGCGTCCCACACACACGTATGAGGCCCCGGGCACCTATACGGTTCGCCTCGTCGTGACTGATCCGTCCGGTCGGGAAAGCACACCGGCCACGCTAACCGTGGAAGCGGGCGAAAATCCCCGGGTGGCTGAGACGGCTTCCGGTGCGTCGGCCACAGGGGACAACCGGTAATCCGCCCCTCCGTGTCCTTTTCACAGTACGACCTTGATCACTACCCGCAGTATGTTCACGTCCGATTCGCAGAGCTCGTCCTCCTTTCCGTGGTACGTCCAGTTTGGCGGGGCCCTTCTGGCCCTGGGTGTTTTTCTCGGCATGCAGGCCGAGGAGGGCACGGCCCCGGCCGCCGTGTCGTCGCCCACTGCCGTTCAGACCGCCGGTCTTTCGGTGAACCTTGCCGATGAGGGTGAGCAGATTTATAACACGCGGTGCATGAGCTGCCACCAAATGGGGGGGCGCGGGGTGCCCGGGAGCTTTCCGCCACTCCGAGACACCGACTGGGTAAATGGGGATAAAGGACGGCTTATCCGGATGCTGCTCCACGGCATTTCGGGGCAGATTGAGGTGAAGGGGCAGACGTACAGCGGCGTGATGCCCCCATGGGGGGGGGCTCTCGAAGATGAAGGCATTGCCGCTGTCTCTACCTACATTCGCTCCAACTTTGGCAACGACGCGTCCGCCATCACCGCGGAGGAAGTGGCCAAGGTGCGGGCGGCCACCAAGGGGCGGAAGAAGCCGTGGACGGCCGAGGAACTGAAGAAGAAGGCCAACCAGGGCATTCCGGGCGATTCGACCGCTACAGAAGACTAATCGACGGAGTTCTTCAGGGGCGCACGTCGGGGCTGGAGATCGAGCGCCGACGCCAGTTGCCGGCCGGCCCTTAGAAGGGCAGCGTCTTCCCCAGAGCGGGCATGCACTTGCACGCCGATGGGCAGCCCGTCGCTGGAGTCGCCCGCAGGGAGCGTGAGGATGGGGTGGCCGGTGACGGCCGTCGCGCAGTTGTAAGCCGCAAACGGCAGGGCGTAAGGGACCGATACGCCCTCGATGGAGAGTGCACGTCCCGTCTGACGATGGGAGAACGCGGGACGGGAGGCGACCGGTGTAAGCCACAGGTCCCAACTGGACAGAAACGTG
The DNA here is from genome assembly GCF_002954405.1 of Salinibacter sp. 10B. Taxonomy (NCBI): domain Bacteria; kingdom Pseudomonadati; phylum Rhodothermota; class Rhodothermia; order Rhodothermales; family Salinibacteraceae; genus Salinibacter; species Salinibacter sp. 10B. Next base: position 68,774 of record NZ_MQWC01000004.1, read on the forward strand.
TCGAGGGTTTCGGTGAGTTGCTTCTTTCGGTCCAACGCTGTGAGGTATCCCTGCGGGGAGAGACGCGCGCCCTGGGCGAGCAGCCGCCCAAGAAAGCCAAATTTATACCGGATGATCCCGTGCCAGAGCACGTCTCGGAGCGGCGGGGTCCGGAGCGGAAAGGGGAGTCCGGCGTTGAGCTCGAAGCCCTGAATGTGCGCCCACGTTTCTAGGGCCGAGTCGATATTTACGGGAGACGACCGCCGTTCCACTGTGCATCCGGCGTCCCGGAGTGTTCTGACGGTCTCGCGCAGGACCCGCTGTGTGTCCGTGTCGACCGGAACCCCGCCCAGTTCTGAAGTGACGGCAATCCGGAGAGATGCGAGCGACGGCGGGTCGGCTGTCGGGGGGGAGTGCAAGACCGACCAGGCCAACTGAAGGTCTTCGACGGTGCGAGCCATTGGGCCGGCAACGACGACGTGCTGCACTGTGCGGGGCTGGTTCGGCGGCATGAGGCCGTTGAGCGGCAGTGTCCCCTCGGTCGGACGAAGTCCCACCACGCCGCAGAAGTGGCTGGGCACCCGGATGGACCCGGCCACGTCTGCGCCCAACTCCAGCGGCGCAAATCCCGCGGCCAGTGCGGCCCCTGATCCTCCAGAACTGCCACCGGGGGTGCGCGCCAGATCCCATGGATTATTGGTGCGTCCAAACTGGGGGTTCCGACTTTGCCAGTCGTAGGCGGCAAGTGGGAGATTGGTCTTTCCCAGAAGAATGCCGCCCGCTTGGCGCAGGCGATTGACGAGAGGGCCGTCGGCGTCCGGCCGATAATTGCTGTACGAGGGGAGTCCGTAGGTTGTCCGTAGTCCGGCCGTTGCAAACTGGTCCTTCACTGTGAAAGGCACGCCGTGGAGTGGTCCCCACACCCGACCTGCGGCCAGGGCTCGATCGGCGGCCCGGGCTCGGCGTCGGGCTCGATCGACGTCAAGCGTCACGACGGCGTTCACGTCTGCGTTCCACCGCTCAATGCGATGGAGATGGGCCGCTACCACCTCCACAACTGAGCAGTCATGAGAGCGGATGCGGCGAGCGAGTTCGGTGGCTGAGCAGGACGAGAGGGCCGTCACTGAAAGGAAGGCCGCTGTGAGAAGTTAAGACATTATTTTGGTTTCCGCCGAGGGGGGGACTGAAAGGAGACGCCCTGACTGAAGATTGTTTTTTGGTGCGCCCCTTCCTCGCTCGGTTTCACCAACGACAGATTCTTGATGATCCGTCTCAGAGGACACCCAGCTCTTGAGTCATCCGCCATCCTTGGGACATGGATGCACTGGGGGAATCCTATGTTGAGAGGCGAGCACGATTTGCGTAGTATGACAACCTGAAGAGCCTTGGAATCCGCTATTCCCCGACTGCCCATTCACGCAGATCATGGTGGCGAAGAACCGCATCGGAGAGGTTGCCGTCTGGGGGCTCGTACTCGCTCCAGCCCTCCTTTGGGGCATCGGGGGACCGGACATCGTGACTGGACGTCAGTGGGGGACTGCGCAGGGGGTTCTATCAATCGGACAAGTGGCCGGGCTGGTAGGTATGGCCGCACTAGCAGTATCGTTCATCTTGTCCACCCGACTGCAATGGTTGGAAGACTATTTCGGCGGGCTCGACGGAATGTACCGCGTGCACCATCGCCTCGGTCTCACCGCCGTCGGGCTCCTGCTGGTGCATCCGGTTGGGCTAGCCCTGCGGTTTGTCCCTGCCGATTGGGGGCGAGCGGTCGGATTCCTGTTGCCGGGGCACGCTCGCTGGGCGGTTGATTTCGGGGTCTACGCGTTGTGGGGAATGGTCCTGCTGGTGATGATTACGCTCACGACCTGGGTGCCCTACGACAAGTGGAAACTCTCGCACAAGGCGCTAGGGGCGGTGCTGCTGTGCGGAGCGCTCCACATGTGGCTGGTTGAGCCTACGCGCGGAATGCCGGTGGCGGTGGCACAGCACGTGGGGCTTTGGGGCTACATGACCGGACTGGTAAGTGTGGGACTGGCCGGGGCCGTCTACAAAATAATCCTCCTGCCGCTCTGGCCGAAGCCACGATACACCGTGTCGAGAGTGGAACGGGTGAACGAAAATGTGCTGGACGTGAGCCTTACACCGATTGACGCTCCGCTCGATTTTGTGCCGGGGCAGTTCGTCTTCGTCACGTTCCACGGGGGCGGCCTGACCGAGGAATCACATCCGTACACGCTGTGTGGACCCGCAGATGAGGAGATCCTCAGGATCACGGTGAAGGCCCTCGGAGACTACACGACTCGGCTGTACGAGCAGTTGTCGGCGGGGCTAGAGGCGACGATCGACGGTCCGTACGGCCGGTTCGATTACCACGACGGCGGAGAGCGGCAGATTTGGATTGCGGGCGGGGTGGGCGTAGCGCCGTTTCTGAGTTGGGCGCGCAACGTGGCCCCCGAGGGGAGGGACGTGCCCATGGTCGATTTTTACTACTGCGTGCACGACCGCGGCGATGCGGTGTACCGGGAAGAGTTTGAGGCCCTTAGCCGGACGTGTCCAAACGTCAACGTCGCTCTCGTGTGCTCAGTCGAGGACGGGCACCTTCGGGCACGCGACCTGGGAGATGTCACGAATGCCGACATTTTCATGTGTGGTCCCAGGCGGCTTACGCAGGACCTCCGTCGACAGCTCCGGCAACGAGGCGTCCCCAGTGCCCGGATTCATTTCGAGGACTTTGAGTTTCGATAACAAAGGGCGGCCGCTTTGCTCATAGGATTCACCGCAGGTCGGGGGGGCAGCGAGGCTCCCAGCCGAACACAGTTTGCTCCGAACAACTTGCCGGTCGGAGAATAGAGGGAGACGCCGATTTTCTTTCTTGCATGATTCATTGCGCTATGCCGTTTTCTCTCACCAGTCTTGTTGATGATCATCCCCGATTTCGGACGCACGGCGGCGTCCGGCGGGACCTGGAGACCGCCTGTCTACACCATCCCGACATCGCCAGTTTCGAAGAGATCGGTCCTAGTGAAGAGGGGGCGATGCTCTATGGCGTACGGTTGGGAACGGGGGATCGCACCGTCAGTCTCATTGCCGGCAATCACGCCGACGAGCCTGTGGGCCCAGAGACGCTGCGCACCTTGGTGATCAATGCGCTGTCGCATCGAAACAAGATGGAGCCCTGGCTCCGCCGCTACACGTTCGTAATTGTGCCCCACACGAACCCGGACGGAGAGGCCCGCAACCGGCGGTGGATTGAGGCCTGGCCGGATATGGAGGCGTACCTTCGTCATGCGGTGCGAGAGAAGCCGGGGCGGGACCTGGAGTACGGATACCCGGCCATGCGACCCGAGAATGAGCATGTGTCGGGCTTTTTGCAGGATCATGGACCGTTTGCGATGCACATGAGCCTGCACGGCATGTCGGCGAGTGAGGGGGCAATGCTCCTCATTAACCGACCGTGGACCTTCCGCACGCAGGAGTTGCGAGATGCGTTTACAGAAGCGGCCGCAGCGGAGGGACTCCGCATGCATGACCACAACCGGAAGGGAGAGAAGGGCTTTTTCTGGATCGAGCCGGGATTCCAGACTACCCCCCGAGGCGATGCGATGCGTACCTATTTTCAGGCCCAGGACGATCCGGCGACTGCCCGGCAGTTTCATGACAGCTCAATGGAGTTTGTGATGTCGCTCGGGGGGGATCCGCTGGCCATGGTGACGGAGCTTCCGCTCTTTCTGGTGGAGAATGAGGACCCGACGCCCGGCCGCCCGGATCAATACTTGGCGCTTCGGGAGCGGTTGCCCGAGGTGAAAGCACGTCTGGAGCAGGGAAAAGAGGTAGACGACCTGCTTGCGCCGTTCAAGCTCCGGCCGGTGCCGCTGGACGTGGCGATGCGGTTGCAACTTCAGGCTCTCGAACTGGGCCTGGAAGCTGTGGCACCAATCGAGTAGCCTTCGCGTCCCGGGTAAGCACAGGAGACCTCCGTTAGACCCACAGGATCACGTTTGTACTGCTCCCATGTCGCAGATCGATCGCTTTCTCGATGCACTGGGGCGACTGGAGGTCGGGTGGACCTGCTCCACGGCAGATGAATTATCGTCTGTGCTCGAAGAGGTGCTTTCCCCTTCAAGTGTTGGGGCGCCACTGCCGTTCGAGGATCTGTCACTGGACGAGACGGACGTAAATCTGAAGCCCTCTCCGGCCGATATAGACGCCGCCGCAACGGGCGTCACCGCCGCCCGCCTAGCCATTGCCAGTTACGGGAGCATCCTCATTCAAAGCGCCGTGGATGCGACGGAAGCCGCGAGCCTTTTTCCCGACCGTCACGTGGCCATCCTTCGGGCCTCTGATATTGTGCCCGATATGGCGGCCGCGTTCGAACACCTCGGGCCCACCTTGCGGAACGATGCTGTGACCACTATTCTTGCCACCGGACCTAGTGCTACGGCGGACATGGGAGCTCTAGTGAAGGGGGCTCACGGTCCGATGGAGGTGCACGTACTACTCATAGAGGATCGGTGAGGGAGATATACCTTCTCCCCGGCGTTTGAACCGCTTTTATTTGCTTTGGTCCAGTATTGTCGTATGCCTGACGTCTCGCGACAAACGAAAGCGACGGAGATCCGGCGTCTCATGGAGACCGAGGGGGCGGCAGTGGCGGAGAACACGCAGGCCTTTAACGCCGGTCGGTATGCTTCGGTGGACGGACTAGACGACTATGAAGAGCTCAAGCAGTGGGCGCGGGACATCAAGGAGGACGCCATCGAGCGCCTCCCCCAGCTCATCGAGGAGGTCCGCAGACAGATCGAGGAACGTGGCGGATCGGTGTATCTGGCCGAAGACGCCGTCGATGCAAATCGGTACATTGCCGACGTAGTGGGGGAGGCCGACCGGCTCGTGAAGAGCAAGTCGATGACGAGCGAGGAGATTGGGATCAACGAATTCCTTGAGAGGCGGGGCGTCGAGGTGATCGAGACGGACCTGGGAGAGTGGGTTTTGCAAGTAGCTGAAGAAGCCCCGTCCCACATCGTGGCCCCCGCCATCCACAAGTCGCGCGCGGCCATAGCGGACCTTTTCAATCAGCACTTTGACCCGGATCCGCCGCTGGAGACCGCGAAGGAGCTGACCCGCTTCGCCCGCAAGCAACTGGGGCGTTGCATCCAGGAGGCAGACGTGGGAATGACGGGGGCAAACTTCATTACGGCAGACACCGGAACGATTGCCCTCGTGACCAGCGAAGGAAATGCTCGCAAGACAGCGCTGGTACCGTCTACACATATTGCGGTGGCGGGGATCGAGAAGATCATTCCGAGGGTGGAGGACCTACAACCGTTTGCAGAACTCATCGGGCGATCTGGGACCGGACAGGACCTCACGTCGTATTTCTCTCTTCTTACGCCGCCAGTGCCGTCGCCGGTGCCCAATTTTGATCGTCCGGACGAGCCGATGGAGGGAGGTGAGCGGGAATTTCATCTCGTTCTTCTCGACAACGGGCGGACGGATATGCGGGAGGATCCGCAGCTCCGCGAGACCCTCTACTGCATCCGCTGTGGGGCCTGCGCCAACTCCTGCGTCAATTTCCAACAGGTGGGCGGCCATGCGTTTGGGGGCGAGACCTACTCCGGGGGCATCGCAACGGGGTGGGAAGCAGGCGTCCACGGCCTAGAGTCCGCTGCCTCGTTCAACGACCTGTGCACCGGCTGCACACGCTGCATGAACGCCTGCCCGGTGAATATTGACATTCCGTGGATCAATGTCGTAATACGGGATCGCATCAATCGAGAAGAGGCCCCGAACGCAATCGAGGGCCTCGTGGATGGCCTCTGGCCGGATGCGGAGCCGGACGGCGTGTCCCTCGCGCGGAAAGTCATCGCACACGTCGACACGCTGGCGCGGTGGGGCGCACGGATCGCTCCGATTGCCCGCTGGCTCGCGCGCCGAAGACCCGTTCGATGGCTCCTTGAGCGCGCGGTGGGAATCGATCCACGGCGAGATTTGCCGAGGCTTCAGTCCACAACGCTCCGGTCCTGGTTTCAGGATCGCCCGAGGCCGTCCGTGGAGGATCCGGACGTGATTTTCGTTCCGGACACGTACACGAACTATGTGTGGCCCGAGCGCGGACAAGCGGCCATCCGGGCCCTGGAGGCAGTGGGATGTGGTGTTGGGCTTGCCGATGTCGGAGACGTGGGACGTCCAGCGTTGTCACAGGGCATGATTTCTACCGCAACGGCACGAGCGGAAGCGGTTTCAGCAGCGTTGGCCCCCCATCTGGAGGCGGGGCGCAGGGTGGTGTTCGTGGAGCCGACCGATCTGGCAATGGTGCAGGGCGAGTATCAGAAGCTCCTTCCGACGGCAGAGGCTGATCGGCTCGCCGATGCGTCCCTGGACGTGATGTCGGTCCTTCAGAACCAGTGGACCGAAGGGGATTCCGGAAAATTGCGGACGGGCGGGGGGCGCAAGCTCATATATCACAGTCACTGCCAACAGCGCACGTACGGCCTCCAGTCGTCGACAGTGGAGGTACTGGAGCATTTCGGATACAATGTGGCGACGACCTCTGCCGAGTGCTGCGGCATGGCCGGTTCGTTTGGCTACAAGTCCGACTACTACGAGTTGAGTATGCGGGTGGGGGAGGCGCTTCGAGACGAGGTGGTGTCGCTGGCAGGGGAAGAGGCGACGGTTGTAGCGAGCGGGATCTCGTGCCGAGAGCAGTTAGAGGCAGTGCTCGATCGCTCGGTCGTACATCCGGTGCAGCTTCTTGTCTAAGCCTCCCGATACGAATTCCCCGAAGACCCTTGGCGGGGCGTTCACTGCTGGGGGGCGTCGATCGTTTGCGGTTCACGGTCGCATCGCGGACAACACATCAGTTTCATCGAGCTCATATTCGCAGGCACGCTGACTCACGATGAGCGATTCTGTTGCCGAGACGGAGCCATCCGACGAGCCGGCGGTCGTGCCGCGTCATTTGCTGTGGCCGTTCGTGCTGCTGACGAGCTGCTTCGCGTTTTGGGGGCTGGCCAACAACATGACGGACACGCTGCTGGCCGCCTTCAAGCGGATCCTGAGCATGTCAGACTTCCGTACGTCGTGGGTGCAGATGGCCTTTTACGGCGCCTATGGGTGTCTCGCACTCCCCGCGGCCCTGTTTGTCCGAAAGTACACCTACAAGGCTGGGGTCATGCTGGGACTCGCACTGTTCAGTGTTGGGGCGTTACTGTTTTACCCCGCGAGTCTCACGATGAACTACTTTCATTTCCTGGTGGCCCTGTACGTGCTGGCGAGTGGGCTGTCAATTCTGGAAACCAGTGCCAATCCGTTCATCGTGTCGCTCGGGCCGGAAGCGACCGGCACACAGCGGCTGAACCTCGCCCAGTCGTTCAATCCACTCGGGTCCATTACGGGCGTCTTTCTCAGCCAGCAGTTTATTTTGTCGGATCTAAACCGAGCCGGGGCGCAGGAGCGGGCGCAGATGGGCGCTGAGCAGTTGCGCCAAATTCAGTCTGCGGAGTTGACGGCGGTGATGGGGCCGTACGTGGGCGTGGCCCTGATCCTGGTGGTGCTCTGCGGACTGATTGCCGTTACGGACATGCCCGATGAGTCGGCGTCGGATCAGGAGTTTCGTTTGTGGTCAACTCTTGGCCGGTTGTTTCAGAAGCCGCATTACCTTGGGGGAGTGGTGGCGCAGTTCTTCTACATCGGCGCGCAGATCGGGGTGTGGTCATTCACAATCCGCTACGTGATGGCGGAGCTCGGCAATACAGAGGCGGAGGCGTCGACGTACTACATCGGCGCACTGGTTCTCTTTACCGGATCACGGTTTCTTTCCACCTGGCTGATGAGCTACGTGAAATCGAGCACGCTGCTCCTCTGGCTCTCAGGTCTAGCCGTGGGACTTACGGCAATGGTCATTGGGGGCAGTGGGTATGTGGGCGTGATTGCCTTGGTGGGGATCTCGGGGTGTATGTCGCTCATGTTTCCGACCATTTTTGGCCTGTCGGTGCGTGGGCTCGGCGAGGACGCGAAGATCGGTGGGTCCGGTCTCATTATGGCCATCGCGGGGGGCGCTGCATTTCCCGCCATACAGGGACTGATTTCCGACGCCACCGGCAGCATTCACCTTGCGTTCGTGGTGCCGCTGTTTTGCTTCGTCGTGACGGCGCTGTACGGACTGGCGTTTTGGAACGACTGGTTTTCCTCTGCAGAGGGGAGAGAGTCCTCCGCTTAGCGACGATTGGGACCCGAGTTGTGCATATTCATCATGTCATGCAGAGCAACCATGTCACTCACCATCACTGATTTTGAGGTGCTCGACCTTCGGTTCCCGACGTCGCGGACGCGGGACGGGTCGGATGCAATGCACCCTGATCCCGACTATTCGGCGGCATACGTTATTCTCCACACCGATCAGGGGAAGGAGGGACACGGATTGACCTTCACCATTGGACGAGGAACCGACGTCTGCGTCGCCGCCATCGAGGCACTTGCCCCGCATGTAGTGGGCCGGCCGCTTGGGGACATCACGGGTGACATGGCCGGCTTCTGGCGAACGATCACGAGCGATGGCCAGTTGCGCTGGCTCGGGCCGGAAAAGGGCGTCATTCATCTTGCGACGGCGGCACTCGTGAATGCCGTATGGGATCTGTACGCGAAAGTGGAGGGGAAGCCCCTCTGGAAGTTGCTGGCCGACATGTCGCCGGAGGAGTTGGTGTCATGCATCGACTTTCGATACCTCTCCGATGTTCTTTCTCCCGACGAGGCGACGGCGATGCTGGAGAAAAAATCGGATACGAAGGAGGAACGAGAGGCCAAGCTGCGGGCTGAGGGGTATCCGGCCTATACCACCTCAGCGGGCTGGCTGGGGCACTCCGATGAGGAGATTCGTCGTCGCTGCCGAGCTGGAGTGGATGCAGGATGGGACCATTTTAAGCTGAAGGTGGGAAACGACCTTGCGGATGATCGCCGTCGGGCCGCCGTCGTGCGGGAGGAGATTGGGCCGGATCGCCATTTGATGATGGATGCCAATCAGCGGTGGGACGTGGGGGAAGCCATCGAAAAGATGGAGTCGCTGGCGGCATTTGATCCATGGTGGATCGAAGAGCCGACGAGTCCGGACGACGTGCTGGGGCACGCTGCAATTGCTGAAGGGATTGCCCCGATCGGGGTGGCGACAGGTGAACAGTGTCAGAATCGGGTTCTGTTTAAGCAGTTCCTTCAAGCGGGCGCTATGGACATTTGCCAGATTGACGCCTGCCGACTGGGCGGCGTGAATGAGGCGCTGGCCGTGCTGCTACTAGCGGCCAAGTATGAGGTCCCGGTCTGTCCGCACGCAGGGGGCGTAGGGCTGTGCGAGTACGTTCAGCATCTAGCGATCTTCGACTACCTCTGTGTCAGCGCCTCGCTTGAGGGGCGGGTCATTGAGTATGTTGATCACCTGCACGAACATTTCGTCGATCCGGTGACCATCCGGAATGGGCGATACATGCCGCCCACGCAGGCGGGCTACAGCATCGAAATCGCGCCCGAGAGTCGTCGACGATTTTCGTATCCGGACGGACCGGTCTGGGCGGCCGGGTGAAGGAAGGCTCGTTCAGCGCCTGTCTTTGGGAGGGGAATCGAGAAAAGCGACCTGAGGACAGTACCCCGTGTCGAAATCTACCATCTGTGATTAGTGTCTACTCAATCATGAGCTCGCGTTCCAGTACCAAGGAATCCTCTCTTACGGACGATCGACGGCGGTACGGTCATCTTATTCGGCTCAAGCCCGAGTACCGGGAGCGGTACATTGCGCTCCATGCGCATCCGTTTCCTGGGCTGATCGAACGAATGCATGATGCCGGCCTTCGGAACTACTCGATCTTCCTGAAGGGTGACCGCCTGTTCTCGTACTACGAGTATGTGGGAGAGAACTTTGAGAGCGACATGGACGCGATGGCCGACGACGATACTGTGCAGGACTGGTGGACGCTGACCGATCCGATGCAAGAGCCGTTGCCGGAACGGGAGGAGGGGGCATGGTGGCTTCGCATGGAAGAATTCTACCATGGTGGACCGAAGATTGTCCCGACTGAACAGGCGCAGCGAATGGCATTTGTCAGTACGTTTCGGGACGGAACGACTCCCCAAATCCAGGCCGCGTACAGGGAGCTGGGAGAGGCATTTGTGAAAGCGATGGCGGAAACCAACTTCCAAAACTACACGGTGTACGGCAGGGATACGCGCCGTTACACGTACCTTGAGTACGCTGGAGATGACTTCCAGACGGATCGGGCTCGGCTCCGATCCACCGCGCCGATGGAACAGCTTCGCCAGACCCTGAAGCCGCGTCTTGTGTCCCACGCGGCCGGCCATAATGGGTCCGCGTCTGGACGGATGGATTCGATCTTCTTTGCGGAGTAGTGGTTTTCCCCATCGGCAGATTTCCGATCTGAATGTTCCTGAATGATGTCCATTCCGCCTCTCATCGATGCTCACGTCCACCTGTGGAATCCCAACCATTTGGGGTATGGTTGGCTTGAGTCCATTCCGGCCCTTCACCGGCCGTACGGCGTGGACGAGTATCGGGCGGCCACGGCAGATACGGAGATAGAGGGCATGATCTTCGTCGAGTGTACCGAGTCCTTTAGCGACGCGGTGAGCCGGCGGGAGGTCGACTGGGTCCAATCGCTCCGCGACGATGAGGCCTGGCTCCAGGGCATCGTTGCGCACGCATCATTGGAGAAAGGGACCGACGTCCAGGCCCACCTGAGCTGGCTTTCGGACCAGCCGCTCGTGACGGGCGTCCGACGGATTGTACAAGACGAGGCGCCCGAGTTTCTTACGTCCGCAGGCTTCGTCGAAGGCGTGCAGTTGCTCCGTGACTACGACTTCTCCTTCGACCTCACGATTCAGTCCCATCAGCTGGAGGCGGCCACCGAACTCGTCGATCGGTGTCCCAATGTCCAGTTTGTGGTCGATCATCTTGGGAAACCACAGATTCGCGACGGCGAGTGGACAGGCTGGACCGACGCCTTGGAGAAATTATCTGACCGAGAGAATGTCGTCTGTAAGCTTTCGGGCGTGCTCACGGAAGCGAACCTTGACAGCTGGACGTACGACGATGTCGTGCCGTATCTGGAGCATGCCGTCACGTGTTTTGGGATCGATCGGATTCTCTTCGGGGGCGATTGGCCCGTCGTGCGGCTGGCGGCAGACTATTCGACGTGGCTGGACGTGCTGCGTCGGGCAGTGCAGGAATGGTCCGTGGCGGAACGGACGGCGCTTTTTCGGAAAAATGCGGAGCGAATCTACCTGCGTTGAGGCATACGCCGGCGTCCGGACTGCAATCTTTAAACGATACGACATCCCGTTATGCGATTAGCCGACAAGACTGCTATCATTACCGGTGCCAGCACGGGCATCGGCCGGGCCTGCGCCCTCCGGTTTGCGGAGGAGGGAGCTGAGGTGCTCATCGCGGACCTCCAGGTGGAGGAAGGGCAGGCTGTGGTGGATGAGATCGGGGCAGCCGGTGGAGAAGCACAGTTCATAGAGATCGACGTGCGCGATCCGGATGACAATACGCGCATGGTGGAGGAATGTCTGGATACGTTTGGGGGGCTCGACATTCTCTTCTGCAACGCTGGCGTCACGCTTGCCGCCGAGATCACGGAGACCACCGACGAGGACATGGATTCTCTACTCGACGTGAACGTGAAGGGAGGAATGTATGCGGCCCGTGCTGCCGTGCCCCACATGTTAGAGCAAGAGGGCGATAGCTCGATTCTTTTCACGGCCAGCAAGACCGGGCTCGTGGCACAAGAGGACTCGCCGGTGTACTGCGCGTCGAAGGGAGCAGTCGTTATGTTAGCGAAGGCCCTCGCACTCGATTATGCGGATCGCGGCATTCGAGTGAATGCGCTCTGTCCGGGAATTATCGACACCCCGATGCTAAATCGGTACATCGAAGATCTTCCCAATCCGCAAGATGCCTGGCAGGAATTCCGGCAAGCCCAGCCCATTGGACGGCTCGGAACGCCCGAAGAGTGTGCCGACGCCGCCCTGTGGCTCGTGTCCGAGGAGGCTCGTTTCATCACCGGGGTAGCGCTTCCCGTCGATGGTGGGTTTACGGCAGAGTAGGGAGGAAAAAATGTGCATCGATATATAATGAATAGTTACCTTATTTATGGGCAAATTTGAAGAAAAAACAGTAATTGTTACCGGCGGCGCATCGGGGATTGGAAAGGCGATCTCGATGCTTTTTGCGGAGGAGAATGCGCAGGTTGCTCTTTTGGATATCGATGTCGAGTCCGCTACCGAAACAGTTCAAGAGATCCGGCAAAACGATGGAAGCGTTACTTTCTTCGAATGCGACGTAAGTGATTCGGAGGAAGTGCACGAAACCGTAGACGACGTGGTTGACACATACGGGGGGCTCGATGTACTGATCAATAATGCAGGGATCGCCCATATTGGAACTGTTGAGGAGACGACAGAGGAAGAGTTGGACCGAGTCTACGAGGTCAACGTCAAAGGCGTTTACAACTGTTTGAAAGCTGGAGTGGAGGTCATGAAGGGCGATGGCGGGGGGGCAATCGTCAATATCGCATCGGTGGCCTCTCACGTGGGGATCCCCGACCGGTTTGCCTACTCGATGAGTAAGGGGGCGGTACTCACGATGACGTACTCGGTTGCGCGCGATTATGTGGAGGACGGCATCCGGTGCAACGCCGTTTCGCCTGCGCGCATTCACACACCGTTTGTGGATGGGTTCCTTAGCGAAAATTATCCGGGAGAGGAGGAAGAAATGTTTGAAGAACTGTCGCAAACCCAGCCCATCGGACGAATGGGTGAACCGGAAGAGGTGGCAAAACTTTGTCTATATCTTTCTTCCGACGATGCCGGGTTTATTACTGGAAGCAGTATGCCCATTGATGGTGGGTTTATGTCACTCAAGGACTAACCTTTTTTAACGATAATGAAATTGATTCGGTTTGGGGATCCCGGGCACGAGACTCCGGGAGTGCTTCGTGAGGATGGAACGCGCATCGATACTTCGTCGGAATTTGGCGATTACGACACGGTGTTTTTTGAGGCAGGCGGGTTGAAGAAGCTTCGAGAATGGACAAAACGCAGGGGAGAAGAGGCGCCGGTGGTGCCGGATACGGTGCGTCTCGGTCCACCCATTGCTCGTCCAAGCAAGATTGTCTGTATCGGTCTTAACTACTCCGACCACGCTGCAGAGTCGGACATGGAAGTGCCGGACGAACCTGTGATCTTCTTCAAGGCCCCAAGTGCTGTTTGTGGTCCGAACGATAATCTAGTGCTTCCGAAGAACAGCACGAAGACGGACTGGGAGGTGGAGCTGGCGGTCGTGATCGGTCGGGAAGCTTCGTACGTTCAGCAAGAGGAGGCATTGGAATACGTGGCGGGATACACACTTCACAATGACTATTCGGAGCGGTCGTATCAGTTGGAGCGCGGTGGACAGTGGGTAAAGGGAAAGAGTTGCGATACATTTGCTCCGTTGGGACCGGTGTTGGCAACGCCGGATGAGGTGGACGACGTGGGGGCGCTCGACATGTGGCTGGATGTGAATGGCGAGCGGAAGCAGTCCAGTTCCACCCGCCAGCTTATCTTTGGCATCCCAATCCTGGTAAGCTATCTCAGTCAGTTTATGACGCTTCGGCCAGGCGACGTGATTTCTACCGGGACGCCGGCTGGAGTGGGATTGGGGGAAGACCCCCCCGAGTTTTTGGCGGCGGGCGATGTCGTTTCGCTTGGAATTGAGGGCCTGGGCAAAGCCGAGCAGCAGGTAACCACTCATCCAGGGGAGGGGCAGCCGTAGCTTCTCGTAGCGAAGGAACGAACGGAGCAGCTACAGGGAGCGGTCGTTTCGATCTGCTCCCGCGCGGTTGGGGACCGTGTACCGCTTCCGCGTCGCGCATTTGAGAAACGACGCCCAGCGTCAGGTGCGTTTTGCTGTTCGCATACCGCCTGTGCTCGGTCGACGGCAGAGGGAGATGTATTCATGCGAGACTAGGCAGGAGCACATCAGCGGACAGCACGTCGCCTGTCTTTTTGGATGGTAAGCAGGTGCCTGTATCTGATACCGCTTACCGAAGATCGATGTACATCTCTCGAGCGCGTTCGCACGATGATATCTCCTCCGTTTGCTTCCAATCCACCCCCTTCCCGATGCGGGAGTTCCCCCCGATGGAAAAAAGCAACTCACTCAGAAATGGAGCCACTCGTAAAATGCATAGTGAGTCTGTCTAGCTGGTATTCCTTTCGGCTACTCTTCAATCTAGGCAGATTGGAAGATTCCTCTCCCTTGCCTCGTACCGCAGAGATGCGAGGCGCGACGAATGAGAGTCACTTCTAGCGAATGGAGTGGGGACACATTCTCTTGATGTGGGGCAAACGCGCCTCAGACGGTTCCGACATTGGAAAGCCGTTACGTTCGGGGAAGAGAAGGTCTGCAACGTCCTTCCGTGCCATTAGTACGATCCGCCCCTCTTTTACGCCATTCCCATTCCGCCCATGACGTACACTGTCCTCGACGCCATTGCCACCGGGAATCCTCCACTACGACGCACACAGGAGGAGGCCGCCGAGTTCATGTCGAGCATTGAAACGCTGCCCGACGCCCTGCAGAGTCGTTTGCCGGCGCTCTACCGGGGCTCGTCCATCGACAGCCGCTACACGTGTGTAGACGACTACGGCAAAGACAGCGCCGACGAGTTTACCTTCTTTCCAAAGACGTGGACCCTGGAGCCCGCCCCCACGACAGAAGAGCGCAACGAGCACTACCGGGCGTCCGCCGTGCCGCTGGCCGAAGACGTGGGGGGGCGGGCACTGGAGCAAGCGGGGGTCGAGGCCAAAGACGTCACACACGTCATTGCCGTGAGCTGCACCGGATTTTTTGCGCCGGGGCTCGACGTCGAGTTGGTGAAGCGGTTGGGCCTACCTCCGACCACCCAGCGGACGTTCATTGGGTTTATGGGATGCTACGCGGCGTTCAATGCGATGCGCGTGGCCCACGGGTTCTGCCAAAGTCAGTCCGACGCACGCGTGCTCGTGGTATGCACGGAGCTCTGCACCCTCCACTTTCAGATTGAGGAGTCGCTGGAGAGCGTTATTGTCAATTCCCTCTTTTCCGATGGGGCGGCTGCAGCAGTGTTTAGCTCACGATCAGAGGAGGAGGCCAACGGCCGCCTCGCATACATCGATGGCCGCTGCCACCTCGACGACGACTCGATGGAGGACATGACCTGGGCCATCGGCGACACGGGCTTCAAGATGGGGCTTTCCTCGCGCGTGCCGGACGTGGTCGGTGAAAATCTGCCCGGCTACGTCGACAATCTGCTTTCGCCGCACGATGTGGGGCCGGACGACCTGGACTTCTGGGCCATCCATCCAGGGGGCCGCCGGATTGTAGAAGGGGCGCAGGACACACTCGGCCTCAGCGATGCCGACGTAGCCGATAGCTTAGCCATTCTTCGGCAGTACGGCAACATGAGCTCTCCGACGATTCTTTTCGTTCTCAAGCGCATTCTCGACCGGCAGGCAGAGGGCGACGGGGCCCCGCCCGCGCACGGCCTTGCGATGGCGTTTGGCCCCGGCCTCACGATCGAAGGCGCTCTCTTTCAGCGTGTGTAGGCATGGAAGGATAGGGGGAGGAAGGAGAGAGGGACGTCCCCACATTCACACGTCCCCCCTCATTCACGCACACCTATTTCTCCAGTCCCGGATTGCGGTTCAGGAATTCGTCGTAGAGCTTTGAGTGTCGGCTTTCCAGCGGCAGCTTGTAGCCGTCGATGAAGAGGTGCTCCACGTCCGTGTCCGGCTGAAAGGGATCCCCGTCGGTCACGAAAAGGTTGGCGCGCTTGCCCACCTCGATGGAGCCCACCTGATCCGCGACGCCAAAGATCTGAGCAGGGGCCATGGTGACGGCCCGAAGGGCGTCCGTTTTGCCGAGCCCGTATGCTGCGGAGAAGCCGGCGTGAAACGGAAGGTTGCGCACATTCTCGGCGCTATTGGTTCGAAGGGCGACCGTCACGCCCGCCTCATGGAGCAGGCCGGGATTACGGTACACCTTATCGTAGCGGTCACTCTCGCGACTGGGGGGCTGCATCACGGGCCCCACAATGACGGGCACGTCTGCTTCGGCAATCTCATCCGCGACCCGCCATCCCTCCGTGACACCGCTTAAGACGACTTGATCGAGCACGTTGCGCTCCTCAGCCCAGTCGAGTGCCGCCGAGATGTCGGAGGCCGTATTGGCGGAGATAAGCAGCTGTTGCTCGCCGCGAATGACGGGAATGAGCGCGTCCATTGCGGGCACGAACTTCGGCTGGCGTCGCTCCTCGGGCCGTTCGGCCACGGCCGAATCAATTTCGGCATAGAGCTCGGCCTTGTCCCACACGTCATTCAGGGTCTGCACGGCCTTCTCGGTCTCCTTCTGGATCGTCTCAGGGGAGCGATCGTCCGACGGGCCCTGTCGGCCCGTAGAGGGGAAGTCGAGCTTTGTCAGCTCCACGTCGCCCAGGTGCATCTGATCCTGCGTGTAGCCATGAAGGCCGATGAGGGCCGCTTCGCCCGGCAGCATGCCGTTCGAGGGCTCGGTCAGGACAGTCGTGATCCCGTGCACCCGCGTGACGGGAATGGACACCGAATTGGGGTTGACGGCGGTGATGGCTTCCATGTTGGCCGTCAGTTCCCCGATTTCGTTGTGGTCGATTGTTTCCGGGAGGGAGCCCACTTCCTGCAGTCCCAGCTTCGTCCCGCCGTCGATGAGGCCGGGATAGATCGTAAGGCCCTCACAGTCGATCGTGCGGGCATTGCCGGGCACCGATACGTTTGCACCCACGGCGGCAATCGAGTCGTCGCGGATGACGACGGTCCCGTTTGCAATTGTATCGGACGGAGTCGTCAGGATTTGGGCATTCGTAAGGGCAAACGGTCCCTGAAAGCCCGGATCCTTCTGGGCCTGTGCGGGGCTTGCCGCGAGCAGAACGGCGCAGATCCCGAAAACGAGGATCGTGAGGAAAGACCGTTGCGGGGAGGGCAAGGAGTCGGGGAGGAGCATGTAGAGCAGAAGCGTTGGGTCAACGATAATTCGTGCGCAGTGGAGGTCGCATTTGTCGGGGGGCGTACTGCGTGTCGACTGCGCCCGGGGGGAAATCACGCAGTACGAAATACATAAACGCCGCTATTCCCACTGATCTGCGTTTCGGAAGCGCAGCTTTTCACTGGTGGCGTGGAGAAAGGCGGCCCCCTTGAGACAGCTGTGCTGCACGCCCGAGTAGTCGCCGTCGCGGGCCAGATCGACCGTTCCTTCCGGATCCACGCGCAAGCGCATGTCGTCGGGGTCGTCTTCGTGGTCAAAGCGTACAATGCCGTCCACGTAGGTGCGTTGCGGCTGGGTGTAGACGGAGAGGGGATGCTTGCTGAAGATGGCAAGGTCGGCGTCTTTGCCCTCTTCGATCGAACCCACCCGGTCGGCAATGCCGAGCTGCCGGGCCGGATTGATCGTTATGAGCGAGAGTGCCTGTTGGTCGGAGAGGTCGCCGTACCGCTGGGACTTGGCGGCCTGCAGGTAGAGGTCGCGCTGTTCGCCCGGAATGTCGGAGTTGATGGAGGTGTTGACGTCGTTCTTTTCTAGCACCGCGGCGTTGTAGGCGGTGGAGTAGTAAACTTCAAACTTGTAGGCCCACCAGTCCGAGAACACGGAGGCGCTGGCGCCATCATCACCAAAAGCGGCCAGCTCGGGCGCCACTTTGAACCCTTCATTCACGTGTTGAAAGACCACGTCGTCCACGCCAAAATCTTCGAGCACGTTCATGAGCATCACAATTTCGTCCGCTCGGTAGGAGTGGACGTGTGGGATCACGTCGCCCTGCAGAACCCCGGCAAGCACCTCTAGGCGCTCGCTGTGTTCGGGTGGGCGATCACGGTCGCCGTTCTGGTAGGCCTGCTTGGCCTCGTGGTAGCGACGAGCCTCCGTGAGTGCATTTCGGATAACCTGCTCCACGCCCATTCGGGTTTGGGGCACCTGGTCGCGCTGGCCGTACAGGCCGGTTGGGTTTTCTCCGAGAGCAAACTTCACGGTACGGGGAGCGTCCTCCATCTTGAACGCTGCCGGATCGGTGGCGCCGTAGTGAAGCTTAATGGTCTCATTGCGCCCCCCAATCGGGTTGGCCGAGCCATGCATCACATGGGCGGCCGTGACGCCCCCGGCCAGCCCGCGGTAGAGGCCGATGTCGAATGGGTCGAGCACGTCGCCGACGCCCACCTCTGCGGTAACCTGATTCGTCGCCTCGTTGATGTTGCTAAGAGCAAAGTGCTGGTGGGCGTCAATGATGCCGGGCATCACGTACTCTCCGCTGGCATCGTAGGTCTCCACCCCGTTGGGAGCGGAGAGGTCCGTTCCCACCTGTGCGATATCGCCGTCGCGCACCAAGATGTCACCGTTTTCAATGGTGCCGTTGGTGACGGTGAGGATCGTCGCGTCCTGAATGAGCCAGTCATTTGACGCGTTGGTGCGTTGCCGATCCTGGGCCGCGGCGGCGGTCGTGAGGCCGACGGTAAGTAGGAGGAGAAGGAACGAGCGTAGGGGAGTGGAAAGCATCATGGTGCGGCAATCGAACAAAACAGAGGAAAGGTGTCCAGGGAGGGGCCGGAGACGGGGGCTACCGGTCAGGCGTACTCGTGCGTTCGCCAGAGATCGGGAACGATTGATCGCCGAGGGAGGCAGTGCCCTCAAAAGATTCGCCCTCGACCGTTACGGTTACGGAGAGGGTGCCTTGAGGAGAGTTTACGGAAAAGGAGAGGGTCGTGCCGTCGAACGACACAGACTGCAGCTCTTGCTCGTCGCCCCTTGGGCCCACAAAGGTGCCTTCTAGCCCGGATTGATCGCCTTCGAGAGTGAGGGTGCCTGTGAGTTCCCCCTGAGGGCTTTCCACCGTATACGACCACGAACCGAGGACGGCGGACACATCACCAGTAATCTCGCCCTGTTCCTGGCCGGAAGCGTAGTCGTAAAGCTGGCCGTCCACGAAGACGTGCTGCACCTTTGTGTCCTCGTGAAAATACGAGCCGTCGGTGACCACGAGATTTGCAATTTTGCCTTCCTCTACGGTGCCCAGCCGGTCGCTGAGGCCAAGGAGGGAGGCGGGCCGTGTGGTAAGGGCGGCAAGGGCCGTCTCTTCCGGAAGCCCGTGGTCGACCATTGTTCGGAGATTCGTTCGGATGTCGCCGGCGTCGGCCTCCCGGGTCGTGAAGCCAAACTGGAGACCGGCCTCGTGCAGCGTAGCAGCCGCTTCTTGGTATTTTTGGCGTTCCATGGCGTGACGCAACCGAAGGTTTGTTTCCTCTTCGGGCACGTCCTCGTAGGAGCGCGTTCGGAGGTCAGAGTCGTAATACTGGGCGGGCGTGTCCGTGGTGTCGGCCACGGTCGTATCCGACCCCACAGAGGTCTTTGGGGCGTCCGGCAATCCGAGGGTGAGGAAGAGCGGGGCGTCGACCGTCTGAAGAGCGTCGAGCGTGCGAAAGCTCTCTCCCAGACCCGCAAGCATCATTGGAAAGCCGAGCTCCTGCTGGAGGTTGAGGACGCGGTGGAGGGAGAGCGCATCGTCCGCGTAGAAGGCCATCGGCCGGTCGCCGTCGAGGACCGGGAAGAAGGCACTGTGGATCGGGTCCTGGGGCGGGCGCGGCTGCGACGAGTTTTGTGCGTAGTCCGCTTCGAGCGTTTGGCGCCGGTCCGCTTCACGATAGAGCTGGCGAAACTTTGCAATCACCGCCATCTCTGTCGCTGGGTAGATGTACCCCTCCGCGGTCTGGATTTCAGCAAAGAGCGACGAGGCGTCGTTCAGAATCATGTCGCTTGCCGTCTCGCCCCCGTACAGCACGTAGGCCCCGGTGCCGGGAAGCATCTGTCCCTCAGGGGCAACGTGCCCGGCGGTGAAGCCGGCCTGACGGAGCTTGTTGAGGCTGGAGGCATCGGGGGAGAGGAAGGGACGTGCCGATCGATCCGGCTGAATGCCAGCAGCGTCGGCGGGGGGATCGCCTGGGTCTTTCACGTCGTTCCCGTTGCCGTTCTCTGCGTCGGATTCTGGCATCTCAATCCCGGCGTGAGAAAAGCCGTCAATGAAGCCAGCATACACGACCAGCGAGTCGGCGGCGATGCGGCGAGCATCATAGGGAACGTTCACGTTCGGCCCCACCGCCTCGATGATGCCGTCTTCTACCACGACCGTCGCGGATTCGAGGACCTGTCCCGGCGCCTGAACGACCTGCGCATTCTCAAGGGCATAGGTGGTGGTGACAGTGGGCGGGGTGATCTCATCCTGGGCGTGAGAGGGGAGGACGAATAGGCACAGGAGGGCACATCCCAGGAGGGACGCAACAGAACCACGGGGCATGGAACCGATCATACAGAATGGAAACAACCAAAAGGAGCGAGTCAAGACGGTCGTTAACATAGGCGCCGCCAAAGATAGTCTCACTCGACTCGTGCGGCGAGAGGTGGAATTCGTTTTACTTTTGTGTGATTGATCGTGTTAGACGGATGTCGATCCGGCCATCCGCTTCAACTCTTCCAGGCGCTCAACGACCTCCGCTCGCTTCATCGTTCGGAAGCGCTCCGGCAACAGGTCGCGGCTGGTGCATTCTAGCACCGCCGCCAGCTGTTGGAGCTCCACCTCGGTCGGATAGGTGGGAGGAATAAAGTCGTTGACCGTTTCCTGTAGGAGCTCAGGGGTTACGGTTCCGTCATTCTGTCCGGCAGCACGGAAGGCCGCCCGCGTGAGGATCGCCTCCATGTCCGCCCCACTGTAGGTGCGTTCGCCCTCCAGGAGCTCGGGGGGGACCTCGTCAATCGGCAGATTCACGCCGGTGCGATCCATCATCACCTGAAGCAGCTCCTCGCGATCGGCACGAGTCGACGGGTAGAAGAGCGACAGGTGCTCCTCGGCGCGCCCCTGTCGCTTGAGGTCGACCGGCATGAGGTCGGGGCGAGCCGTAACGAGAAACCAGATCACGCGGCCCCGGTGCTTGGGGTCGCTCATAAAGGAGACGATCTGGGAGAAGACCCGCTGGTTCACGCCGGAATCGCCCCGTGTATTCCGATCGCCCAGGGCGGCGTCGGCCTCATCAATCATAACGGCCACCGGCGTCATTGCCTCCAGCAGATTCAAAATCTTCTCCAGGTTGCCCTCCGTGACGCCCTGCCATTGAGAGCGGAAGTTTTTCAGCTTCACCATTGGAATGCCAATCTCTCCGGCAAAGCAGTTGATGAGAAAGGTTTTCCCGCACCCCACCGGCCCGCTCACGAGGTAGCCCATCGGCATCACCTCGTGGCGCCCCGCCTGAACGGCCCGCGCCGCCTGCCTGAGGTGCTGCTTCGCGTCCGTATGCCCGGCCACCAGGTCCAGCGTGTCGTCCGTCTCGATGAATTCGAGCATCCCGTAGGCTTCCGCCTCGATAAACTCCTTCTTGATGTCGGAGAGCGTGTCGGGCGTGAGGCGGTTCTTGTTTTCCAGCACGTCCGCGAGGATGGTGCGGAGCTGGGTGTAGTTGAGGCCTGCCGTGTTGGTGGCGAGGGCGGTTGACGACACGTCCGAGTGCGATTCGAACACGTCCTGCCGCTCGTCGAGTGCCCAGTCTACGTAGTCCTGCCGGTCGTCCTCTTCGGGAATGGGGACGTAGACCTCTGCTGTGTGTGGACTCTGGACGAGCTGCTGGCTGAGGTCCGTCAGATTTTCGGTGAGGAGGGTCAGCGTGAAGTCGCTCTCCAAGAAGAGCGAGTCGCGGGTCCATTTCTGAAGATAGACGAGTGCTTGCCGATCCTCGGCCGAGTACATCGACGCTTCCGCCATTGGGGCTACCGTTTCGGCGTAGTCGATGATGCAGGCCACCCGCTTGCCGTCCGAGAGTCGGAGCCGAAAGTAGTTTTCCAGGAGCGAAAAGACGCGCGGCGGGTCCTTCGGCAAGTTCTTCTGATAGTCGGTACCGAAGATGGTGTCGTGCCCGGAAAGCGCACGATTGAAATCCGTCTTCGAGGCGTCGTCGGCAAAGTGGATTCCCGCACTGCGGTCATAAAAGACGACAATGTCGCGAGCCGCGAAAAGGTCGTCTGTGAGAAAGGTGCGCAGGGGCGGATAGATGCGGGTGCCGTCCCGGTCCTCGGTGGGCACCACATCTCGGATGTCGCCGTGGAGAATGAACGCGGCGATTGTTTTGGTGAAGTACTTCCGCGCCAGCTCTTGGGCCCATGGGGGATAGTGGCGCGTGTACGGTTCGAGGGACGGAGGCGTAGGGATGTCGGATTTCGTCGATTCTGGAGCGGACGGAGCGGAGGGGGACGAAGGCGAATCGGGAGAAGGGGACGCGTCGGTCATTCGGGGATGGGACTGAGTGGCGAGGAAGAGTTCAGCGGAACGGGGGAGGTGAACGGCGTGTGGACGATCGGGATTCGCATCTCCTTCGTAAGGGCGAGGGCGGCTCTGAGTTGGAGTAGGCGTCGGGTTTGGGAAAAATTCGACCCGAAGGAGAAGCGGGACGGAAGTCCGTGAGTCGTCGGACATATAACGTTCTCCACACGCCCATTTGTCGACTTGACGGCCGCTCATGTCAGCTTTTTGTTCTCAGCTTGCTCGTTCGCACGGCGTATCCCCGGCCGGGACTGCCACGGAGGCTGCCCACTGGCTTCTCATTGAGGATCCGTCGCCCTGGGGCGAATCTGCGGTCGAGGAGGCCGACTGGTCTGCTGCGGTACAACCAGCGCTTGAGCAATGGCAGGCGGCCGTCCCCGACCTGCGGGTGCAGCTCATCCGGCGAGGGCTCGGGACGTGGGACACGCCGGGGCGCATTCGATGCGTTGCGGTGCGGGCCGGGGGGGAGCCGGTCGTTCATGATTGGTCGCTGGAGGCGTACGACGATCTGCCGGCGCTGGACGTGCCGGGGGTGCTGACCGCAACCGTCGGAGACGATGATCCGGATCCGTTTGTGCTCACTTGTGTCAATGGAAAGCGGGACGCCTGCTGTGCCAAATGGGGGCGCCCGGTCGCGCAGGCCGCCGCTGACGTCACTCCCGACGCCGCCTGGCAGACATCGCACCTTGGGGGGCACCGATTCGCGCCCATCATACTGGTTTTGCCGCACGGTACGCAGTACGGCTGGCTTTCCCCAGAAGACGTGCCCGATCTTCTCTCCGCTCATCACCGCGGGCGGCTGTTTGATCTCGATCGAGTGCGCGGACAGGTCGATCAGCCTCGTCCCGTGCAGGCCGCGTGTTTGTCCCTCCGGGCTCGCCTCGATCTTTATGATCTCACGGCTGTGGAGGGGACGGTTGTGGAGGGAGACGAGGGGCACTGGACGATACAGGTGACGGCCGACGGACACACGCGAACGGCACACGTGCAGCGGCGGGAGCGCCCAGTTGCCTTTCCGCATAGTTGTGGGAGTGACGAGACGAAGCCCGACGTGGAGTGGATGGTGAACTGGGACGCCTCGAAAGGAGGCGATTGAGAACCTGTCGCTCATTCGAGAAGACAAACTGCAATATTCAAACGGGAGGCTGTACCGAACCCTGCACTGAGCAGAGACCAATCAACACCCAAACCCCCATACACACAGATTTCGGATACAACGCGGAGGCGTACTGGCAGTAGATCCTCCGTTCTTCCATGAGGCATTAGATCTGCGTGACTGTCCATTCGGAACGCAAGACCCGAGGAGCATAGTTGGGATACGGCACCGGACTTTGAAACGAACCACAGGCATTGATGCCCGATCTTTTCTCCGAACAGGCCGAGCAGGCCCGCGAAGAGCGTGCCCCCCTGGCCGATCGCATGCGCCCCCGAACGCTCGACGAATTCGTGGGCCAGGAGCACTTTATCGGGGAAGGAAAGCTCCTCCGCCGTGCCATCGAGGCCGACCGCGTCACGTCCGTTCTCTTCTACGGTCCCCCCGGCACGGGCAAGACCACTCTCGCCCGGATCATTGCCAACACCACCGAGGCGCATTTCACGTCCCTCAATGCCGTCTTGTCGGGCGTCAACGACATCCGCGAGGCAATCCAGAAGGCCAAGAACCGTCTCAAACACCACCAGACGCGCACCATTCTGTTCATCGACGAGGTGCACCGTTTCAACACGGCGCAACAGGACGCCCTGTTGCCGCACGTAGAAGACGGGACGGTCACCTTCATCGGGGCCACGACGGAAAATCCATACTTCGAGGTAAACGACGCGCTGGTGAGCCGGTCGCGCCTCTTCGAACTGGAGCCGCTGGATAAGGAAGATCTCCGACAGGTGGCGGCGATGGCGCTCACGGACGACGAGCGCGGCTATGGCGATCGGGAAGTGCAAATCACAAAAGAAGCCCTCAACCATCTCATCGACACGGCGAATGGGGATGCCCGCTCAGTGCTCAATGCCCTCGAATTGGCCGTGGAAACCACCGACCCGGACGCCGAGGGAACGGTGCACATTGACCTCCAGGTGGCAGAGGACTCCATCCAGCAGCGTGCGGTGCTGTACGACAAGGAAGGAGATGCCCACTTCGACACCATCAGTGCTTTTATCAAAAGTCTGCGGGGCTCCGATCCGGACGCCGCCCTCTACTGGCTTGCCCGGATGCTGTACGCGGGAGAAGAGCCGCGCTTCATTCTGCGCCGGATGCTCATTTTTGCCGCCGAGGACGTGGGGCTGGCCGATCCGCGTGCTCTACAGGTGGCCGAAAGCGCTGCGAAAGGCTTCGAGTATGTTGGCATGCCGGAAGGACAGTTTCTGATTGCCGAATGCTGTCTCTACCTCGCCACGGCGCCGAAGAGCAATACGACCTTTTCGTACTTCGATGCCCTTGATCACGTCCGCGACGAGCAGACGGAAGACATTCCCCAACACCTCAAAGACCCGAGCCGAGACAAGGAGGGATTGGGGCACGGCGAGGGATACAAGTATCCGCACGCCTACCGCGAGCACTATACACCGCAGCAGTACCTACCCAATGAGATGCAGGGCACCTATTTTTACGAGCCCACCGGCCAGGGGTACGAGCAGGACGTTGCCGAGCGGCTGGAGCAGTGGCGCGAGCGGGACTTTGACGAGGACGTGGTGAAGCGAGCGCAGAAGTACGCAGAGACCGCCGACGAATCCACATCTACGCAGTAACCCCACGAGCAATGTGAGACATTCTCAAGAATAGGATAGAACATGTATTTACATGTAGAACAAAATACCACATCTTGGTACAACAAAAGGGAAGAAAAAATGAAGACGAAGTGTTGTGCCGAGGCCGCCGTTGACATGCTCTCACTCGAGCCCTATATCTTTGGGTGACATTCGAGACAACCCCGTTGCTCATCCAGAAGGGTGGAGGGATCAGGCCCCGTGAAACCCTGGCAACCGTCCCGACAGCCGACCTAGGCGGACACGTTCGCCGTCGGCACCGTCGGGAAAAAGGTGCCCCGTCCTGCCTCAACTACTGGGGATTGATGAGCGGAAGACTCGTACCGTTGGTACGCTGTTCCTCTTCCGCTCACCACTGCGGAAGAGGTTTTTTTAATCCCCAGGGATGGAGGGGGGATGGAGGCAACGGTGTGGTACCGTGTTGTACTCTTCATCTTTACATGCAACCATGCATCTTTTTGGCAGGTCTTTCGGTTTTTCCTTTCTCATTTCTTTCGCGGTGTCGACCGCGTTGATGGAGATCTGTCTGTGTTCGTCTTGTCGGATGGCGACCTGTCGCTAGTCGCCGTTTTCCCGTGATCGTATTCCGGAGTAGGCCTAAGGGGCTCCACTCGACATTGGAGCACTGTTGCTCCGCCCTGTACCCCTTCCGTAGATCGGCGAGGGAGGAGGCCTGGAATACGACCTCACTTCTTGTTTTGAACCGACGACAAACCACATCAACTGATGTCTACTCACGATTCTGCCGAAGACCCTTCCGGTGCTCCAGAGGAGCCGAAGAGCGGGGCCGAGGACGATGATGAGCCAGCGGGTACGAAAACGCCCGACCTGCCGTCACCGGGCGACGACTCCGGTCCTGCAGGCCCGTTACCGCCCGGCTACAGTGCCCAGAAAGAAGAGAAGACCAAGTCCGACACTGAGATACACAAAGAGGAAAGCGAATATCTCTACTCGGGCATTCCCGAGAAGCTGGCCGAGGACACGGATCACTTTTTGGAAGAACAGAAAGAGGTGCTGAAGCACTGCGGCATTTACCAGCAGGACGACCGCGATCTCCGCAAGCAGCTGGACGACAAGCACTATTACTTTTTTGTGCGGTCGAGTCTGCCAGGGGGGAAGCTTACTGCCGACCAGTATCTCGTTCACGACCGCTTGGCCGATGAGTACGGCATCGGCACCATCCGCATCACCACGCGCCAGGGGATTCAGATCCACGGCGTGATGAAGGACGACCTCAAGGCACATCTTCGGGAGTTGAACGAGGCCATGGTGACCACGCTCGGGGCGTGTGGCGATGTGGTGCGCAACACAATGTGCTGCCCGGCGCCCATTGAAGATCCGGTCCGGCACGAAATTCAAGAGTACGCCGAGGAGATTGCCGAGAGGACAACGCCGGACACCCCGGCTTACCATGACGTCTGGCTCAAGGAATACGACGACGAGGAAAAAAGCGTCGAGACCATCAAGAAAATCTACGACGGCCGCAAAGAGCGCGGCGAAGACCTGGAGCCGCTTTATGGCAAGGCCTATCTGCCGCGCAAGTTCAAGATTGGATTCGCCTATCCCGGCGATAACTGCGTCGACGTGTTCACCCATGACGTAGGTCTGATCGCCGTCGTTGAGGACGATGAACTGCAAGGCTTCAACATTTTGGTGGGAGGAGGGCTCGGCAACACGCACAACAAGCCCGAAACCTTTCCCCGTCTTGCCGACCGCCTCGGCTACGTGCCGAAGGAGGAGGCGCTGGAGGTGATCACGGCGATCCTCAAAATCCAGCGCGACCACGGCAATAGGAAGAACCGGAAACGTGCCCGGATGAAGTATCTGATCGACGAGTGGGGGCTGGAGAAATTCCACGACGAGGTGGAAGACCGTTTCGGGCGTCGTCTCGACGACTGGCGCGACGTGCCCGATCCGGAACTCGACCTGCACGAGGGGTGGAATGAGCAGGGCAACGGCCACTACTTCTACGGCGTCTCCGTCGAGAATGGGCGCATCAAAGACGAAGAGGGATTCCAGCTCAAGACTGCGCTTCGAACAATCGTGGAGCAACTGGAGCCGGGGGTGCGCCTGACGCCGAATCACGACATCCTGCTTACGCATCTTCACGAGAACGAGAGGGAATCCGTGGAGCGGATTCTGCAGGAGCATGGGGTGGCCTTGCCCGCCGAGTTGACGAATACACAGAAGTATTCCATGGCATGCCCGGCCCTGCCGAGCTGCGGATTGGCCTTGACGGAGTCGGAGCGGGTTTTCCCGGTGATCATCGATGAGATTGAAGCAGAGATGAGCGCTCTTGGGCTTGACGACGTCAAGCCGTCGATTCGGATGACCGGTTGTCCGAACGGCTGCTCGCGTCCCTATGTCGCCGACATCGGCATCGTGGGGCAGTCGCTCCACAAGTACAAGATTTACCTGGGGGGACGGCTCGACGGCTCGCGCCTGAATGAGCCCTACGCCGACCTGGTGGACATGGAGGCGATTGTCCCCACGATTCGTACTCTGCTGCGCGACTATGCCGACCGGCGGCACGAGGGAGAACCGATCGGGGATTTCTTCGATCGGGTCGAGTTTGATTCGCTGCCCTCACTCAACTAACCAACCCAACCCGATGACACAGCACAGCCGTACTTCGGGCACGGTGTACTTGGTGGGGGCCGGGCCGGGGGATCCAGACCTTATCACAGTGAAGGGCCGGCGCCTCCTTCAGCGAGCCGACGTGGTCGTATACGACCGACTCGTACACGCAGACCTCGTGCGGGTGGCGCAGCCGGAGGCTGATCTCTACTTCGTTGGGAAGGCCCCAGGGGAGCACAAGGTGCTTCAGGCTGAGATCAATGCGCTTCTCGCGACGAAGGCCCGTCGCGGGAAAGAGGTCGTGCGGTTGAAGGGGGGCGATCCCTTCGTCTTTGGGCGCGGGGGAGAGGAGGCCCTACACCTACACCGATCCGAGATTCCGTTTGAGGTGGTTCCCGGCATCTCCAGTGCTACAGGGGTGCCGGCCTACGCCGGGATTCCGGTGACGCACCGGGGGCGTTCGCGCGCCTTTACAGTGGTGACGGGCCACACCTGCACGATGGACGATACGGCCCTGAGCTGGAATCACCTGACGTCGGTCGACACCCTCATCATCCTGATGGGACTGCGCCGCCTTCCCCAGATTGCGGAGACCTTGATCGAACGGGGGCGGGACGCCGATACGCCGGTCGCGGTGATTGCGACGGGGACCACGGCCGACCAACAGGTGGTGCGGGGGACTCTCGATACGATTGGGGGACGTTTGGGCCCTCTCGACCCACCGGTGACCATTGTGGTCGGAGAGGTCGCGGATTGGGGGGGACTGCTCGACTGGTTCGACGATGCGTCGACGGAGGGAAGCGATTTTCCGACGGAGACGGAGGTGCAGTCGCCATCTGCGCCCTCCCCACGAACCCCGGTGCTGCCGAACGCTGCCTTTTCTGCCTAACCAATCCGTGTTCTGAGCATGTCCACGACTACCTGGATCGACGAGGATGTTGCGGCGATCAACGCCCGGTTTGAGTCGGCCCATCCACGTGCGGTATTGACTTGGGTGTTCGAGACCTTTGAGCCGAAGAAGGCCGTCATGGGAACCGGGTTCGGGGCGTCCGGCGTCGTGCTCATGCACTTTTTGGAGCAGGTGAAGCCGGGGGCAACGGTGTTTTACCTCGACACTGACGTTCTTTTTCCAGAAACGTACAACCTTCGCGACCAACTTGCGGCTCGATTCGACCTCAACATCGTTCGAGTGCACTCCGGCCTTTCGTTGGACGAGCAGGCGAAGGACTACGGCGAGAAGCTTTGGAATGACGATCCGGACCAGTGTTGCTTTCTCCGCAAGGTGCAGCCCCTGCGCGAGTACTTGGTCGACAAGTCGGCGTGGCTCACTGCGATTCGTCGCGACCAGTCGCCGACCCGTGCGAATGCCGATCCGGTGGAGTGGAGCGAGGCCAACGATGTGGTGAAGGTGAATCCGCTGGTAACATGGACGGAAACAGAGATCTGGGATCACATTAATCATTACAATTTGCCCTACAACCCGCTTCATGATGAGGGCTACCCGAGCATCGGCTGTATGCCCTGTACCGAGCAGGTAGAAGGCGAGGCGGAGGATCCCCGAGCGGGTCGGTGGTCCGACTCGGAGAAAAAGGAGTGCGGACTGCATTTGGAACCTGAGCCTACCGAGGGATGAATGCCTACCCGGTGTACCTCACGAATCTGGACGAGCAGCGAGCCGTGGTAGTTGGGAGTGGTCCCTCCGTGGAACGGAAGGTGACGGGGCTTCTCGACGCCGACGCACGGGTTACACTCATTGCTCCGGATCCGCCCCCACAACTCAGTGCGTGGGCGGAGGCGGGCAGACTTGAGTGGCGAGATCGGCGCTATCGGCGCGGCGATCTGCAGACGGCAGCCCTGGTAATTGTGACTGAGGCTTGTGAGGAAGCGAAAATGCGAATTCGGAAAGATGCACGGGAGCAAAACGTGCTCCTCAATATCACAGGCGATACCGCTCAGTCCACCTTTGCCAATGGGGCCGTTCTTCGCCGCGGCCCCCTGGTCGTGTCGGTCTCGACCGCCGGGGGGGCGCCGTCCCTGGCCGTCCGAATTCGAGAGAAGCTGGCCGAGGAGGTGGGGGCGGAATACGAAGAACTCCTCACGATCATGAATGCACTACGCGATCCGATGCAGGAACAGGTATCCGACGTTCAGGCGCGCCGTGATCGGTGGTACGCCATCCTTGATTCCGATGTGCTGGAGCTGTTGTCGGATGGGCGTCGAGAGGACGCCCTCGATCGCATTGAGTCCATCGTGGGGCCGACCATCATGAAACAAACGGAGGGATGCTTCTAGGGCGCGTCCAGCGCAGCCGCCCATTGAGGCGGCCCGCCAGACGGCCCACGCCGGTGCCCTCCCCAGGGCAGCGGAAGCCCGATTCCCTCTCCGACGATATACGCACTTATCTACGACGCAATGGAATTCGATCTTCCCGTTCTTTCAGACGACGAAGCCACGGAGCCGGAAGCCATTCCCGATGCTACCGTCCTCTTTGCGGGGGACTCGGGCGACGGCATGCAGCTTACCGGCAACCAGTTTACCCGGGCCACGGCGCATGCGAGAAATGACCTCGCGACCCTGCCCGACTATCCAGCCGAAATTCGGGCCCCGGCCGGGACGACCTTCGGGGTTAGTGCGTTTCAGATTCAGTTTGGGGCCGGGGAGGTCCGAACGCCGGGCGAGGAGGTCGACATGCTCGTGGCCATGAATCCGGCGGCCCTGAAGGTGCATGGAGACCGTGTTACGCCGGGGGGGACCATCCTTACCGATGAGAATGCCTTTACGGACCGGAACCTCAACAAGGCGGGCTACGACGAAAATCCGCTGGACGACGGGTCGCTGAGTGAGTACCAGGTGTTTCCGATCGAGTTGACGCGTTTGACGCGGACGGCCTTGGAGGAGTACCCGCTCAAACAGGATCAGAAAGATCGGGCCAGGAACATGTTTGCGCTGGGGTTGGCATCGTGGCTCTACTCGCGTCCCCTGGCGCCCGCCATCGAATGGATTCGGAAGAAGTTTGAGGAGAAGCCGGACATCCTGGAGGCCAACCTCCATGTCCTGAAGAAAGGGTATCACTTCGGGGAGACGGCGGACCTCTTTACCACCCGATACGAGGTTCGGGAGGCCGACCTTCCGGACGGGACGTATCGCACGATCACGGGGGCGGAAGCGCTGTCTATGGGACTCGTGGCGGCGGGGGAGAAGAGCGGGCTGGATGTGTACTACTCGTCCTATCCCATTACGCCGGCGTCCGACATCCTTCACGAGATGAGCAACCACAAACAGTTCGGGGTGCGGACGGTGCAGGCCGAGGATGAGATTGCGGCGGTTACGTCGGCCCTCGGAGCGTCATTCGGGGGGCACATCGGGGTAACGGCGACCAGTGGCCCCGGCGTGGCACTAAAAACGGAAGCCATCGGGCTCGGAGTCATCACGGAGCTCCCGCTCATCGTCATCAACATGCAGCGCGGCGGTCCGTCGACCGGCCTTCCGACGAAGCCGGAGCAGAGCGATTTGCTGCAGGCCCTTTACGGTCGCAACGGCGATGCCCCGGCCGCCGTGCTCGCGCCTCATTCCCCCTCCGACTGCTTTGAGGTGGCATTCGAGGCCGCTCGGATCGCGACGAAGTACATGACCCCGGTTTTCATTCTGGCCGACGGCTACCTAGGCCAGGGCTCCGAGCCGTGGCGTGTGCCGGATCCGTCCGATCTTCCGGAAATCGACGTGACGTTTGCCGGGGAGACGAATGGGATCGACGGGGAGGGACGGGACACCTTCAATCCCTATGTGCGCGACGAGGAGACGCTGGCGCGCGGGTGGGCCACACCCGGCACCCCCAACCTCGAACATCAGATCGGGGGACTGGAGAAAGAGCACGAGACGGGACATGTAAGTTATGATCCCGAAAACCATCAGAAAATGACTGAGATCCGCGCGGAGAAGATTCAGCGGATCACACAGGACATTCCTGAGACGACCATCAATGGGGCACGCGCAGGCGACGTGCTCGTAATCGGATGGGGATCGACCAAGGGGGCGATTGATACTGCCGCGAACCGATTGCAGGCCGAAGGAGAAGCCGTGAGCAGTGTCCACCTCCGGTACCTGAGTCCACTTCCCGCTGACCTGGGCGAGATCGTGGCGGGCTTCGATCAGGTTCTCGTGCCGGAGCTCAACAACGGCCAACTGGTGCGCGTTCTGCGCGATCGGTTTGCTCGCCCCTTTCAGGGGCTCAACAAGATTCAGGGGCAGCCCTTCGAGGCCCGAGAAATTGTGGAGAAGGTGCGCACACTTCTCCGTGCATAGTCCGAATGCTTCCGTCCATCCCCAATTCGATCAGCCATGACGTACATCGTCACCGAGCCCTGCATCAACTGCAAATACACCGACTGCGTGGAGGTCTGCCCGGTGGACTGCTTCTACGAGGGTCCCAACTTCCTGGCGATCCACCCGGACGAGTGCATCGACTGCAACGCGTGCGTCCCGACATGCCCCGTCGAGGCAATCTACCCGGACGATGAGGTGCCGGAAAAGTGGTCGCATTACTACCAGTGGAATGATTACCTCTCCCGGCAGTGGAAGGAGATGGGCTACAATATCACCCGAGAAAAGGAGGACCCGGAGGATGCCGACGAGTGGCAGGATAAGGAGAAGTCCGAGCAGGACATCCTAACCTGGGATGCCTGAGTGGACTGCTCCTTCGGGGTGCGCGCAACGACGCGCCGCCGGCGCGTCTCAACCATGGATCAAAGTGACTTGCCAGTAGGATGAGTGATCACGACAGTCAAGACGGCACCAAGAAACCGGATCTCCCTCCGAGTCTCTCCGGTGGTGGAGAGTCTTCTGCCGAGAACGAAAGTAGTGACTCGGACGGAACCAAAAAGCCCGATCTCCCGCCCAGCCTTTCCGGTGAGGAAGAGGCCTCGTCGAACAGCAGCGAGGCCGGGACGAAGAAGCCGGACCTTCCGCCGGGCCTTTCCGGGGACGACGGAGAGAGGGGAACGAAACCGCCTGCCGGGCCGGAGTCGGAGGACGACTCGGGACCGACGCTGCCGCCAGGATTTGGAGGAGACGGGGCGACGGCCGATGACTCTGAACTCACGCGAAAGGACTTCCAGACCGACCAGGAGGTTCGGTGGTGCCCCGGCTGCGGGGACTACGTGGTGCTGGCACAGGTTCAGCGCCTGCTGCCCGATCTCGATGTCGATAAAGAAAAGATCGTGTTTGTAAGCGGCATCGGGTGCGCCGGACGGTTTCCGTACTACATGAACACGTACGGCTTTCACTCCATCCACGGACGGGCGCCGGCGTTTGCCACCGGGCTCAAGACGTCGAATCCGGAACTCGATGTGTGGATCGTAACGGGGGATGGGGATGCGCTCTCGATCGGGGGGAATCACCTCATCCACGTTCTGCGACGCAACTTGGATACGCAGATCCTGCTCTTCAACAACGAAATTTACGGCCTGACAAAAGGGCAGTACAGTCCCACGTCCGAGCAGGGGAAGGTGACGAAGAGCACGCCGCACGGTTCGGTGGACCGTCCGGTGAATCCTGTGGGGCTTGCGCTTGGGGCCGATGCCTCGTTCGTCGCGCGAACAGTAGATAAGGATCCGAATCACATGACGGACACCCTAAAGGCCGCCCATGCCCACCAGGGAACGGCCTTCGTGGAGATCTACCAGAACTGCCACGTCTTCAACGATGGTGCGTTTGCCGAATTCACCGACAAAGATACTAAACCGATTCGCACCCTCCAGCTCGAAGACGGGGAGCCGCTCGTGTTCGACAAGGGCCGAAAGGGCGTACGTGTGGACCCTGTCAGTCTCCAGCCGGAAGTCCTTTCGCTGGAGAATAGCGAGTACGGAGTGAGCGACTGCCACGTCCACGACACCTCCAACGCAAACCTAGCCCGCATCCTCGGGGAGCTCTTCTGGGACCCGGATCTGCCCCGTCCGTTCGGCATCATCTACCAGGACGAGCGCCCGACCTACGAGGCGCAGGTGCAGGCGCAGGTGGAGCAGGCGATGGAAGACGACGAGCCGAGTGACCTCGAAGGCCTTCTGCACGGCAACGACACCTGGACGGTGGGGGACTGATTTCGTATTGCGTAGTGCGTATTGCGTCACGGTCTCTGCTAAGATTGACGCAGTACGAAATACGCAATACGAGATACACGCTGGCTCCAAGCACCGCGCTCTCCGAAAATTTTCTACGATCGATCATGAGCACCACTCCCCTCAACGGCATCACGGTCGTCGGCTTCGAGAGCCGAATGTCCGACGCGACGGCCGACCTGATTGAAAAATATGGAGGGGAGGCTCTGCCCGCACCGTCCATGCAGGAGGCCCCGCTCGACGAGCACGACGCCGTATTTTCGTTTGCCGAGGGCCTCTTCGACGGTACCTTTGATCTGGTGTATTTCAACACAGCCGTTGGGACCCGAATGGTGTTCGACACTCTGGAGACGGAGTATGATCTCGACGACATTCGGGCAGCGCTCCAAAACACCATTGTCGTGTCCCGGAGTCCGAAACCGGGCAGTGCGCTCAAAAATCACGATATGCCCATTGATGTGAAGGCGCCGGAGCCGCACTCATGGCGCGAAGTGCTAGAAACACTCACGTCCAACGAAACGACGGCCCCGCTCGACGGCAAGCGCATCGCAATTCACGAGTATGGACGACCGAACCAGGAACTCAATCAGGCGCTCGAAGCGGAGGGGGCCAACGTCGTACGAGTACCCATTTACCGATGGGCACTTCCCGATGACCTCCAGCCCCTCAAGAACGGCATTCGGGCGCTCATCGGAGGGGCGGCACAGGTGGCGCTCTTTACGAGTCGACAGCAAGTGGCACATATGCTGCAGGTGGCGTCCGATGAGGGATGGGAGAATGCCCTTCGGACCGCCCTGCAGGACGCCATGGTCGCATCCGTGGGCCCGGTGACCTCTGAGAAGCTCAAAGAGCACGACCTGCCGGTCGACTTCGAGCCCGACCGTCCCAAACTCGCGATCTTAATTCAGGGCATGGCCGATTACGCCCCGCAGTATTTTAAACCGGCCTGAACACGCCGTCAGACTCTCTGACGAGTGAAGAGAATCTTCGCCCCGTTTCGGCGCAACTGGCGCCGACAGGCGAAGATCTGTACCTCAGCAGTCGTTTTCATTGAACAAAAGAGCGAGTATTTTTATGAGTGAATATGCAAATCCAGATGTCCTGGTCTCGACCGACTGGGCGGCAAATCACCTCGATGATGACAACGTCCGCTTCGTCGAGGTCGACGTAGACACCTCGGCCTACGAGGACGGGCACATTCCGGGCGCCGTCGGCTGGAACTGGCAAACGCAACTTGCCGACACACAGACCCGCGATCTGGCGTCGAAGGAGGATTTTGAAGAGCTTCTTCAGACGTCGGGTATTGATAACGACACCACTGTCGTTCTCTATGGCGACAACGACAACTGGTTTGCCACGTGGGCTTTCTGGCAACTCAAATACTACGGCCACGAAGACGTCAGAATGTTGAACGGTGGCCGCAAGAAGTGGCTTGCAGAGGATCGAGAGCTTTCGCACGAGGAGCCCGACTATCCGGAGGGCAACTGGACGGCAGAGGCCCCGGACAAGTCGATCCGTGCCTTCTCCAGCTACGTGCAGCAGAATCTGGACCGCGACGATCTGGAGCTGGTCGATGTTCGGTCGCCGGAGGAATTTCGCGGCGAGAAGCTCGGCCCCGAAGGTCTAAACGAAGGGGCGCAGCGCGGAGGACACATTCCGGGGGCACACAACATCAGCTGGAGTGAAGCTGTGAATGAAGACGGGACCTTCAAGACAGCCGAGGAGCTGAAGGACATCTACGAGGAGCGAGGCATCACGCCCGATAAGGAGACGATTGCCTACTGCCGCATTGGGGAGCGCTCCAGCCACAGCTGGTTTGTGCTCTCGGAGTTGTTGGGTCATCCTAACGTTCGGAACTACGACGGATCCTGGACGGAGTGGGGCAATATTGTCGGGGTCCCCATCGAGACGGGGGCTGATCCGAACGCGTAACGTTGGTTTACCGGGCCATCCCGGCCGAGAGCATCGCTTCGTCCGGGATGGCCTTTTTACTGCTTCTGACTTGAGGAAAAATGACTCGGACTCCGCGAATCGAAATTCGATACTGTTACCAGTGCCGGTGGACGGCTCGCGCGGCCTGGATGGCGCAAGAGGTACTGACCACCTTTACGGACACCCTTGGTGAGGTGGCCCTCGTGCCGGTGACGGGAGGGACGTTTGAGATCCGAGCCGACGGTCGCCTGCTTTGGGCACTCGCAGAGAAGGATCGATTTCCGCAGCCGAAGGAACTGAAGCAGCGTGTACGCGACGCGATTGATCCGGCGCGTGACCTTGGGCACGCGGATCGGGAGGAGTGACGCTTTCAGGTGAACCTACAGTTCCGTATGACCCGAACACATATTTCCGTTATTGCATGAAAGAGCTTCCGTTTCAGATTGAGCGATTTCTCGTCAAGCAGTTGGCCTGCGGCCGAGCCCCGGCGGCCATAGCCGAGGACATCCAGGCGCAGTTTCTCCGCCCCGTTGACGCCGATCAGGTTCGGGCATATGATCCAGACGCAGACGGATCGGCCCTGAATTCGGACCTGCGCGAGTTGTACCAGCGCACCCGAGCCGACATTCTTGGGGAAGACGAACAGGAAGCAGAGGTCCGCTCGTTCGTCGCGGTTGCCACCACGGACGCACTGGCGGATACATCCGTTCACTGCGTAGAGAAGAAGGGAACGGCGATTGTGCTTATTGCGAGCGGGGGAGAGTATACCGCTCTTTCAAATCGATGTACTCATAAAGGGGGGCCGCTCTGTGAAGGGGAGCTGTCCGATGGTTCGATTGAGTGTCCCTGGCACGGGGCGGAGTTTGACGTGCGTACCGGAGAGCCTGCCGGACCGCCTGCTGTGGAGGGAGTCGAGACGTATGAGGTGCGAGTAGAGGAGGAGACTATCGAGGTGAAACTGTAGAGGTCTGTTTCAGTAGCTCGGGGCGGTCTTTCGTATGCGATACTCTTAAAATGTCTATAGCTATGAACGTGCAACTAGAGCGTGTGAACGATGCTCTTCAATTCCGGGCTGGGAACGAGTCGGGGTATGAGTTTTCGATCGCCTCCACCGACGACATGGAAGGCGTAAGCCCGATGGAAATGGTGGC
Source organism: Salinibacter sp. 10B (assembly GCF_002954405.1). Classification (NCBI taxonomy): domain Bacteria; kingdom Pseudomonadati; phylum Rhodothermota; class Rhodothermia; order Rhodothermales; family Salinibacteraceae; genus Salinibacter; species Salinibacter sp. 10B. Next base: position 105,686 of record NZ_MQWC01000004.1, read on the forward strand.
ACTGAGCGTGGGCGGGTGCAGCAGTATTGACATTTTGTCCATTTTGGAGAAGCAGCGGGAGTCCGTGGACAGCTATGATGTGGAGGTGGAGGCAGAGCGTGCCAATGATGAGACGCCGGCTGTCTTTACGTCGCTGCACGTGAAATATCATGTTGAGGGCGAGGTGGAGCCCAAGAAGATGCGCCGGGCCATTGAGTTGAGCCTGGACAAGTACTGCTCCGTTTCGCACATGCTCGAAGGGACAGTCGACATTTCGTACACCTTTACCGTAAACGGGACCGAATACGATGGACAGACCCGATAGCCAGAACGACGACACTGCCTGTATCCGGACCCAAGTTGAACAGTCGGGTGAGCGGGAGCATTCCGTGCCCATGTTCATGACGTCCAGCTTTACGTTTAACGACGCCGAGCAGGCACGGGCGCTCTTCGCTCAGGAGGAAGAAGGCAACATTTATTCGCGGTTCACCAACCCGAACGTCGAGGAGTTTGTCGAGAAGATGTGTGCACTGGAGGGCGTGGAAGAGGGACTGGCGACGGCGTCCGGGATGGCGGCCGTATTCACGACGTTTGCCGCCCATTTAGAGCAGGGCGACGAGGTCCTGGCCTCCCGCTATCTGTTCGGCTCCACCCACAAGCTGCTCACGCAGGTCTTTCCGAAGTGGGGCATCAGTCACACGTACGGCGACATCCACGACCTGTCGGAGTGGGAGGACCTGGTGACGCCCGAGACGAAATTTGTATATGTCGAGACGCCCTCCAATCCCACGGTGGACCTCATCGACCTGGAGTGGATGGGCACCTTTTGCGATCGGCATGATCTAATTTACATCGTCGACAACTGCTTCGCGTCGCCCGTTTTGCAGAAGCCGGCCCAGTATGGGGCCGACATCATCATTCACTCGGCCACAAAGTACATCGACGGGCAGGGGCGTGGCGTAGGGGGCGTTGTGGTGGGCAACGAGGAATATCTGGAGCCGATCCAGTCCTTTGCGCGGCACAGCGGCCCGGCCCTTTCGCCGTTCAACGCGTGGATGTTTAGCAAAAGTCTGGAGACGCTGGACGTGCGGATGGAGAAGCATAGTCGGAGTGCCCTGGATGTAGCACAGCACCTACAAGAGCGCGAGGACGTAAAGTTTGTTCGGTACCCGTTTCTGGAGTCGCATCCGCAATACGAGCTGGCGCAGAAGCAGATGAGCGGAGGCGGCGGCATTCTCAGCTTTGCCGTAGAGGGGGGAATCGAGCGAGGGGCCCGCTTTCTCGATGCGTTGGAGATGTGCTCGCTTACAGCCAATCTCGGAGACTCGCGCACTATTGCAACGCACCCGGCCAGCACCACTCATAGCAAGCTTACCGAGGACGAGCGCCGGGCGGTGGGCATTCTCCCGGGCCTAGTCCGAGTCTCGGTGGGGCTAGAGGCCCCGGAGGACATCAAGGCAGACCTCGATCAGGCGCTTGATCGGAGCGCGCAGTAAACAAAAAAGCGCGTGCCGATTGCTCGACACGCGCCAGGGGATGATCGCGTCTCTGCGCGCCCAACCGAACCGTCCTCGGTCGGAGATGCAGAAAGGATCAGGGTTACAGGTTAATTGCGGCACCGACACGTACGGGGAAGTACTGCGTGTCCTGTCCTTCTCTGAATACGAGCACGTAGTTGGGCTCTACCAGAAGGCTGGCTCGAGGAGACGTCCGAATGTTCAGGCCTGCGCCAAACTGAAGGCCAGCCTCTGTTTCGTACGCGTTCTCAGTACCAAGACGGAAAATTCCACCGCCAGCCAGGGCGTAGGGCATGGCCCGTCGGCTCGCCATGGGGGCATTCAGCTTCAGGTTGCCCGTCGCCGACCATGAGGCGAAGTTGCCAAAGCCCGGAAGGTCGTTTTCGAACCGATCGAGGTTGCCCCGAATGACGCCTTCAAGCTGGGACACGATGGGGAAGCCAATACCTACCCCAGCATTAAATCCGGCCTTGTAGGCATCGTTAAGGCCCGAAGAGCTCGGAAATCCCGCTCCACCGTGTAGGTACACCGTCTGGGCCGTGGCGGGGGCCGCAGCAAATCCAAAGACGGCAAGGATGCCTAGTATCATGAACCGTTTCATTTCGGTCTCTCAATAGACGAGTGATGATCGAACAAGGCTCGATCCAAGAAGCCTCTCCTGGAGTCGAGACGCGATTGTATAAACGCACAAAGTCCTGGAAGATATCGTCTCGGTTTGGCGCATCTTTTGGTGCGTTCCGTAGAGATGGAGGAACTGCGCCGGGGGCGTTGGACGCTCCCCATTTTCGAGCGGGGGCGTCAGGAGATTCCCGGGAACCCGCTCTTGGGCTGGGGGCTTGAGGATGCGGACCTCAGCCCATACTCTTGGGGTGATCGTTGGCACTGGGAAACAGATTTGATCGGTTCCGCTCATGGAACGCTGGCTTCGCTGGGCTCGCCGTATCGATCGCGTGAGCGAGTGGTCGGGGCGGGCATTGTACTGGCTGACGCTCGGGATGGTAGGGGTGGGGGCCTTCAATGCCATTGCCCGTTACCTTGACCGCTACACCGGGTTCGGGCTCAGTTCCAACATGTGGATCGAACTGCAGTGGTATCTCTTCAGTCTCGTCTTTCTCCTTGGGGCGGCCTACACGCTCAAGTACGATGACCACGTGCGGGTAGACGTGCTGTACGGACGTCTCTCGCGTCGCGGAAAGGCCTGGATCAACCTATTGGGAACCGCGCTCTTTCTCTTGCCCTTTTGCGCGGTTGTGCTGTGGATGTCGATTCCCTTTGTTACCAATTCCTGGGCCATCCTGGAGGGATCGCCCGACCCAGGAGGGCTTCCCCGGTACCCGATCAAGACGGTCATTCCCCTTGCCCTTACGCTCGTGATATTGCAGGGCGTGTCGCTCATGATTCGGGAAGTGGCTGTTCTGCGGGGAGCAGAAATCAGTGACGTCTACGACGAAGAGTCGCGTCCACGTATTGGCTGAACAGGTGTCGTCCTTGTCGTACTCTCGAACAGGTGATGACGAATGATGGGTGCCGAAATTCTCGCGCCGCTCATGTTTGTGGGAGCACTTGCACTAATCTTTTCCGGGTATCCCGTTGCCTTTGCGCTGGGGGGCACGGCCCTTTTGTTTGCGGGGATTGGAGTCGAGACGGGCATGCTGAGCTGGACGTTGCTGCAGGCTCTTCCGTCTCGGATTTTCGGCATCATGTCGAACTTCATCCTGCTGGCGGTGCCTTTCTTTATTTTCATGGGCACGATGCTGGAGAAATCCAAGCTGGCGGAAGATTTATTGAAGACAATCGGTCAGCTCTTCGGTGCCGTGCGTGGCGGGTTGGCCATCGCCGTTGTGTTTGTGGGGGCGCTGCTGGCGGCAGCGACCGGAGTGGTGGGGGCCTCCGTCGTGGCCATGGGGCTGATTTCCATGCCCGTCATGCTTCGCTACGGCTACTCCGGCGAGCTGTCCGCAGGGGTCATTACCGCCTCCGGAACCCTCGGTCAGATCATTCCCCCCAGCATTGTGCTCATCGTACTGGCCGACCAGTTGGGCATTAGCGTAGGCGATCTTTTCATTGGGGCCCTTGTGCCTGGGGTGGCCCTTGCCTGCCTTTATGCCGCCTACGCCGGTGGGGTCGCCCTATTCTGGCCCGACCGCGCACCGGCGCTTCCGGAGGCGGCCCGTGATATTGCCCCGACGCGGCTTCTTCGTCGTGTCGCTCTCGTCATGTTGCCCCCGCTCATCCTGATTGTCCTTGTGTTGGGCAGCATCTTTCAGGGCATCGCGACCCCTACTGAGGCGGGGGCGCTCGGGGCCGTAGGGGCCATTCTCCTGGCCGTGGCCAACGGCCGTTTGTCGCTTGAGGCCCTCCGCGAGACGATGGACGAGACGATGCGGCTTACCTCGATGGTGATGTTTCTCCTCGTGGGGTCCACGGCCTTTTCGCTCGTCTTTCGGGGGCTGGGGGGGGACTTCTGGATTGAGGATCTGCTGACGAATCTGCCGGGGGGCGTCGTTGGGTTTCTCCTCGTGGCGAATCTGTCGATCTTTCTCCTCGGCTTCTTTATTGACTTCTTTGAGATTGCGTTCATCATCATTCCGCTCCTCAAGGCCCCGGCGGCTGAGCTACTTCCGCCCGAGTTTGGCGGAACGGTGAGTGCGGCGCTCGTCTGGTTCGGGGTGATGGTGGGCATGAACCTTCAAACGTCGTTCTTAACGCCGCCCTTCGGGTTTGCTCTTTTCTACCTACGAGGCGTCGCCCCCGACGACGTGTCGACCATGCAAATTTACCGCGGCGCAGTGCCCTTCATTGTCATTCAGGTGGCCGGGCTGCTGCTGATGATGCTGTATCCGGAAATGGTGACCTGGGCGTTGTAAAAGCAGTCAAACAAGTCGTTGGGGAGGCGTCTCGGCCAGGTTCGGTGAATGTGCTTTCCGAATGCCCTGCGGCGTTGATCCGGGGCGGTATACCAGAAAACGGAGAAGCCGTCGTTGGGCGAACGCCCTCGGTAGAGGCACAGTGATCGTCGGTACGCGGTTTTAGGACGAGTGGTGCTATTGAAGGATGGTATTTGTAGAGCTTTGATGTAACCTCAATACCATAGACAACACCATCTTCGTCGCTCCTGAAAATCTGAGAATGCGGTGGGCTATATGTGGACAGCATGTGGGGCCATCTCCAAACGCCAGAAATGGTCCCTCCCCGTCGCTCCAGACTTGATCTGGAGCCCATCCAACCGGGCGGAGAGGTCCCAGCGATCATTGGATAGGCTCTGGCAATCTAGATTGCCTAGATCAAGTCTGGCCATCTAGATGCTGGGAATCTGAGATTCCCTGGAGCGACGACGGAGCACTTTTCTAGCGTTGAAAGCTATTTCATGTGTATTCAATAGCACCACTCGTATTAGGTGTGGACGGCGAGTTGCCACAGGAGGGAAAGTGGAAGGCTGTAGCGGAGCACCGTTAATATCGCTGCGCCGACGACAACCACGAAGGGGCTGGGGAGCAGCAGGGCAATTGTTTTTGTGAGCGAGACGCCGGCTGCGGCTCGAAAGTCGAGCAGAATGCGCGTGGTGACGGTTAGCAGTGCCCCTAGACTAAGACCGAGAAGGAGAAGGCCTAACGCGGTTGGAGGGACGGGCGGGGCGGTGGCGGCCATGAGGGCGAGCAGCATGCCTCCCAGGGCAGGCCAGCAGGGCCACACGATCAGCATGAGGCCTTGTGCGGCGGAGAACGGGGATTCGGAATGGGCAGTCAGAATGAGTGCGCCGGTCCAGAATCCGAGCAGGAGCAGCGAGAGGGTGCCGACTGCGATGCCCGCAAGGGCGGGCTGAGCCAAAGCATCGGCGAGAGGCCCACGAAGCACAGGGGGAAGGGCTTCGAGGAGAAAGACCGCCGACGGCTGGGTGGCAATGAGGCCGGCGAAAAGTGCTGTCGTCATGCCGGTCGAGACGCTGACGGTAAGCAGCAACAAGAGGTTGACCCCTGAGTCGACGTCTCGGCCCTTCTCCAGGGCGTCGCGGTAGAAGCCGTGCGCGGCAAAGTATCGAAACGCCGTTTCCCGGACATACGGGTTCCGGGCATAGAGTCCGCCCAACAGGGCCAGTAGGCCCCACCCGATCAAGACAAAGGTATGCGGGGCCGTGGAGGGAGGTGCCCCGGAGGGGAAGGCAAAGACCCGCTGAACTCCTGTATAGAATCCCTCAACAACCGAGGCTGCAGGTCGAGCCGTCCCCGAGCGTGTGTGGAGGCCATAGCGTCGGGTATTGAGGAGCGGCGGCTCTCGGTCTTGCCAGCGGTAAATGAACACCGGGGGAGACGCCGCAACAGAGTCAGTGACGGCCCTGAGTGCCCGTTCGAGGTAGCGGGCCTGTTGCTCGGCAGAGTGAGGCGTAAGAAGTCCAGAGGCCGCCTGCGGGGCCGTCCAGGTGCCCAGTGCGCCGATGCCAGGAGCAGGGGCGGCGTCTGTCCAGGAGGTCCAGTGCCGAAGGGGGCTATTCAGGCCACGGGTATCGAGTAGAGGCAGATCGACGCTGTTGCCACAGCGATCCGCGGCGCCCGAAAAGGGCGAGACGTAGTACGTGCGGAGAGAAGACGAGTCGTGGATGCGTTGCGTCCATTGTTGAAGGACGGTGCAGGCCAGGGACGAAGTGGTATTTGCTCCCCGAGCCAACCCGACAGCATGAATGGATTCGTGCCGTTGGGCTTGTTGCTGAAGGCGAGAAAGGGTGGGTTGGGCTGCTTCCAGCGAGTCCTCTAAAGCACGGGCGGCTGTGTACGATACCGGAAGATCGACGAAGAGGGTGAGATCGAGAGAGTCGGCCCGGCCGAAGAGGGCCTGACGCGTGTCCGTCGGCGGCAGTTTAAGAAGTCGGAGGGCCCGCACGCCTGCCTTTTTGAGCCGGGAAAGTGCCCGGAGGGCGGGGCCGCGGGCGTTGGGAGGGGCCCATACCACGCCGAGAAGGGGAGGGTCGGAATCAGTAGAGGAGACGTTCGGGGCGGTTGCTTGAGTGATCTCCTCCGTGGAAGATCGGAGGGGAGCTCCTGCGAGCTGTGTGTGCCCGGCCAGCCAAAAGCCAGTCACAACAAGGAGAAAAATTCCGAGGCGGCGAATCATTGGCCGTGGAGGAAAAGCGAAAGAGAATCAGTGGGCTCCTTTTGTGGATTCGTCTGCGTAAATCTGTCCGGTTTTGGTTGTCGTTGTCGTGTTCATGAGCAGGAAGGAGGGGAATGGATCTCAGGGGTACATTTTCCTCTCAACAAAGACCCTTCTCTAACTCATGAAACGACTGGCATTTGCACTCACGGTAGGTCTTCTCCTGGTGTTTGCCGTTCCAACGAATGCAACCGCACAGAGCGTAAAGGTTGGGCCGCGGGCCACCATTTCTCTCGGCGACGTTTCGGATGTCGGTGGGGATTTGGGCATTGGGGCCAATGCCCGAGTCGGTCTTCCGTCTATACCCGTTGATGGCCACGGGGCCTTTACCTATTACTTGGCCGACGAAAACTGGACAGTCTGGTCCCTCGACATCAATGCAATTTACCCGCTTCCGGTGACGGGCCCTGTGTCGCCGTACGTGGGCGGCGGACTCGGAATTACGAATTCGTCGTTTGAGAATACGGTCGCCGGACGAACCACCACGTCGAGTGACACAGACACGGCCCTCAATCTCGTCGGAGGTGTTGAATTCAATGCAGGGGGACTGACGCCGTTTGCCGAACTCAACGTCGGCGTTGGGGGCGATCTGAGTCGGGTTGGCCTTTCCGGAGGCGTGCTCTTCGGATTTTAGGGCGTTGCCTCGCAGTGCAGCAATCTCATAAGGAGAATGAGAACAGGTTCGGCCCGTTTCCCAACGTTTGGGAGGCGGGCCGTTGTTATGCCAACTATGCAAGATGATCATGCCTTTTACGAGTCGCTCCGAATCTGACGGAGTTTCCTTTCTTTATCGGAGAAGATCCCGCATCGGAATGCAGGATGGACCGGAAGCAAACGGAGGAGGCGTCGTTGCCCGAACGTGCTCGGTAGATGCACATCGATCCTTCGGAGATGGCATTAGTCTTCATCCGTGTTCGGATCCGGCGTAAGATGCGCAATGGTTGCTCCCCATCCGCTCGCGTCTGTCGCTTTGTTGTAGTCCCGAACGAGGGGATGATCGTTCAAGATGGAGCGTACGTGACGCCGGAGGGTGCCGGTCCCCTTGCCGTGTATAATCCGGACCTGCGTCAGTCCCTTCTCGTGACAGGCGCGCAAATATTCGGGGACCAAGTCCCCCACGTCGGACGGATCAAAGACGTGAAGATCAAGCTCACCGTCAATCGGATATTCCTTCATTGGGAGAGCGGAGACACGTGAGGTGGGAGCGACGGGAACGTTCAGCGTGGAGGTCGTACATGATATCAGAGGAATCGTTGTGAGAGGCGGGCGAGAATAGCTGAGGGGGAGCGGGCAGTTCCGCTAAGAAAATTCAGGAGACCCCCATACCGAAGAAACGGGGTACTGAGGTCCAACACGCCGTGACCGAGGCGCCTCGGGCGGTGGGACAAGCGAGAGGAAGACCGCTTCTGGAAGTGACTTGTGCGGCGGTATCCATCCGACTGCGACGGTGCAGGGGGTGTGAGCCGTCGTCTTGTTCGTGCCATCTGGCGTGGAGACTGGATCCGCATGGGCTCGTGGGAGTGGCTCCGGTTCCGAGCAGTCGGCGCACAACGGGGCGTGTAATTCTCTTTTTGATTTTCCGTACCGACGTATGCCGCGATCAAGCCGCTGGACACTGCCTCCCTGGAGCCAGGCCGTTCTTGCTGTTCTTGCGTGTGAGGCCGTCGGGTTGCTTGCAGGATGGGGCACACAGGCCTCCGTGCGCACATGGTATCCGACCCTCGTCAAGCCGAGTTTTACACCCCCTGGGTGGCTATTTGCACCGGTCTGGACGGTGCTTTACGCGCTAATGGGCATCGCGGCGTTTCTCGTATGGAAGGGACGGACGGAGGACACCGAAAGCCAGCAGGCACTGGTGTTGTTTGCCGGACAGCTCGTGCTTAACGGCGCATGGTCGTTTGCATTCTTTGGGGCCCGGTCGCCCATCCTTGGCCTCATTGTCATTACCGCGTTGTGGGGAATGGTGGTCTGGACGACCGATCGCTTTTTTCGAGTTCGTCGGGTGGCCGGAGCGCTTCTGGTGCCGTACCTCGCGTGGGTGACCTATGCCTGGGCGTTGAACGTGGGGATTTGGCTCCTCAACTAAGGACAGGGGGCGAAGCGCCGGCCAGTCACTCTCGTCGTTCGGCGACGGTGGTCTCGGGGGCAGGAGGCTCCTCTCTTTCTGTCTGGGATTCTTGCTTCATTCGCGCCTCCAACGCCCGGAGTTGGCCCGCAAACAGAAGCCCGTGAACGGGCCGGACGGCATTCCAATAGAGGGCGCCCATGAGGCCTTTCGGCTCGAAGAAAACGGTTTGCGTGACCTGCGTGCGGGCGTGTTCGTCTGAGGCCGGCGTTACGTCAAACTGCAGCCAGGCGCGGCCGGGCATTTGCATTTCCGCCCGAAGACGCAGCAGGCGCCCCGGTTCGAGTGCTTCCACGCGCCAAAAGTCCACCGCATCGCCCACGCGAAGGCGGGTCTCGTGCCGGCGGCCCTTCCGGAAGCCGACACCGCCCATTAACTGATCGATCCAGCCCCGTAGGTGCCAGAGGGCATCCCCGTAAAGCCATCCGGTCTCTCCACCCAGACGACGGATTGTATCGAAGGCCGTTTCGGGGGGGACGTCCACGGCCGTAGTGCGCACTTCTCGGTAGAGCCCCTCCGTCGTATCGAGGGTTGTTGTGCGGCTGGGGGAGCGGGGGGTGGACGAAACAGCACTATTCCAGACGGTGGGCAACTCATCGGACTCGACACGACGCAGGGCGAGACGCACGGCTGCCTCAAAGGCCATCGGTTCCACGCTGGGGAAAAGCCGACGGGCCTCTTCGGGATCGTCGACGACGACCTCGTTGTCCAGGCCCTCAATAAGGGGACGGGCAATACTGTTTGGGACTGGCGTCACGAGCCCGACCCAGTGGGACGAAAGCCGGGGGGTTAGAAAGGGGACGTTCACGATCCAACGCCGCAAGCCACGAACGGCAGCGTAGATCTGAAACATGTCTCGGTAGGTGAGGACATCGCGTCCCCCGATCTCAACAATTTCTCCAGCACTCTCCGGTTGGTCGAGGGCAGCAATCAGGTATTGCAGTACATTTCGGATCGCAATGGGCTGAGTAGGCGTGTGCACCCACTTTGGGCAGATCATGAGGGGCACCCGCTCGGTGAGGTAGCGCACCAGTTCGAACGAGAGACTTCCGGATCCCACGATCTGAGCGGCACGAAACTCGGTTACGGGGATCGGGCCGTCCCGAAGCACGTCTCCCGTTTCGATGCGGCTCTGCAGATGCTTCGACTGGCGAGATCCCTTTGGACGCATGCCGCCCAGGTAAATCAAGCGGTCCACGCCCGCGTCTTCCGCAGCGGTACGGATATTTGTGGCTGCCCGTCGGTCTCGCTCCGCAAACGTGTCTTCCCCTGAGCCGAGCGAGTGGATGAGATAGTAGACGACACTCACATTTTGCATGGCAGGGGGCACCGTTTCGGCCTGCAGGGCGTCCCCCTCAACAACCTCCACGTCGGTGCCCCAGGGCTGAGCGCGAAGGCGGTCGGCATTTCGCACGAAGCAGCGCACGGTGTATCCTTCACGCAGGAGGCAGGGCACGAGACGTCCCCCCACGTATCCGGTGGCGCCGGTGACGAGCACAGTGGTAGGAGAAGACTGAGCCATGCCGAAGAAAGCCTAGGTTCAAGGACAACATACTTTAAGTACGAATCAGAACGGCATTGGGTTGCTTTGGCAGGGCAGGGGCCACCGCTCGAATCGATCGGCGCCGAGCGTCCATTACGAGAATATTCCATCGGACTGAAAACTACGACTGGGCTTCGGTCATCTCATCTCACCCACTCATACTCTCCGAAATGTGGGTGAAGAGAGTGGAGCTATCCGTCCAGGCAGAAGCGGAGACAATTGTTGCCGCAGTGCGGTACTATTTCCTGCTGCATCAGCAACAGAGGAATCTTTGTGCACGGATGGAAGGGTTCTCGACACTACCTTTATAGAAACACCTTTCGAAATCATGGCTGAAGTTGAAGACACCCAAACCTGGCCCGAGTTGGCAATTAGCCTCTATGACAAGCTCACGGGCCGGGGGGCCGAAATTACCTATGAGTTCGAGGACTTTGAGCTCTTTGTCCCAAGCAGGGCCGGAGAGGATCCGGAGTACGCTCACTGGAAGATGGACGGCACTCTCAAAATCCGAACCAAGGAAAACGGGACCGGATAAGTTGGCCCTGTTGGTTTCTGCGTTCTTGTGCAGTTCGGCGAGGTGCCCGGCGCCTGGGCCCTCGCTAGAACTGTGCTGGAGATCCACCCCCGCCTCTCGATTTTTAGCTCTCTGGCGTTATGGCCCAGCCCCTCGAAGTTCTTGCAGATCTACAGCTTGCCGTTGACGGGAAGGACGTTGACATTCAGTCCGATGGTAATCACATCGTTGTCGACGTGCCCAGTCTTCAGGTTGGGCGCCGCCTTATGTCTAGCGGCCCCCTCTCCCGGGGAGGAGCCCGCACGTCCCGGCGTATTCACAAAGCCCTCAGTGTGACTGGGCTTTCGGCCGAGATTCGACTGAACGGAACTCCGTTTGCGCGGCTCGGACGCGGGGCACATCCCGGTCGCCTGGAACGTCTCTTCGGGCTTCCGGGGGTGGAGCTTTCCCCAACAGAGCCCGTTCGGGCAGCAGCGCGTCGCCGTCCGTTGGTCACAGCTGCTGTTCTTCTTGGCCTCGTGCTGTTGATCGGACGTCTCGTGGTTCGGTACGTCCGGTCGTAACGATTTCAGGGGGGAAGGCAACGCAGTTGAGGGGGACGTTTTCGACCATTCTGCTTCGGTCTGCCGTGTAGTCAGGTACGGCCGTTTGGCGTTGTATGTCTCACTACTTGACTGCGTGTCATGGGCGATCAGTCTGGGGTTCGGGTTCTCTTCCTTGTTTTGTACATAGCCGTGCTGGCGGGGTGTGGAGGCACGACTGAGCCCCAGTCGGAGAGGGCTCCGATCACGGATGTCTCGTATCTGACGGCGGACGTTTGGAACGATGGGCAAGCAGAAGTAGCCTTCTACCAAGTCGAGCGGACGCGAGATCAGTACGGTCGGTCCAACCAACAGCGATTTGTCGTGGGGACGTATCTCGTGAAGCATCGCTTTCGCCCCACGGCCATGACGAAGGCGACCGATGGCACTGGTACGCCGGCGTTTAAGTACGCCTTCTTTTACGAGCTAGACAGCGGGTCGTATCAGTATAAGCGCAACTGGGTCGTAAACGCTCGGCAGAACGACCTTCGTCCGTTCAAGCACTCGTTCACGAGCTTCGACTGGTGCTCAAACCAGTACCGGGAGATGGCCTTTCCGCCCGATGGCCGGGTCGAGGTCCGTATGCGTAGTGACGACTACGGAAATCGTCGAACCTCCTTTTCGTCTCGTCCGCAGTCGTACCCCCCGGCGGAACTTCCTCTCCTCATTCGAGGGCTGGATTTTGGCCGGTCAGACACCCTCCGCTTCCACGTCACCGTTGCGGACAGTGCCGAGCACGTGCCTGCGAAGGCCGTCCGTTTAGGACGAGACTCGCTTGACATCGCGGCGGGAACGGTTCCGGCCGAACGAATCGCAGTGAGTTACGAGTCGCCGGTGCCCTCTCTGATCGGAGAAGTCACCGACAGCGTCGAGACGTACTGGCGGGGAATCGGCGCGCAGCGGCGGCTCCTTCGGGTGAACGCGGAAAGCGGGCGCTATCAGATGGAGTTGGTGGAGCACGTTCGCAGTCCGTACTGGAAGGAGAACATTTGGACCCGTCTCGCCCGCGTGTCTGAACGGCCATAGCGACAGGGCTCTCCTGCAGGCTCTTTGTGCTTCCAAACAGGATAGGCCTGTTTGGCGCCCGACGTCGTTCAGGTCGTGCCCCCAGTGACAAGCTCTCCGACCCCGAAGGAGCCGTCGGCGGACGTAAGCTCGGAGGCGGGTCGGAAGTTGGGATGGGCATTGAGATAGGACTGCGGATCGGCCCGGAGAAGGCGAATCACTGCGTCAGCAAGCAACTGACCGCCCACGGGGCCAAGCTGGTCGTCGTGAGATTCCTGATACTGATGCTCGGCTTCGGCCAGAACGTAGTAAAGGAGGGGCGTTGCCCGGAGGCCCAGCTTTCGGAGGACAGACGTATTGGGAAGCGTTCTCCGTTTGCCCAACGCTCGGGCAACGTCCTCGCCCGACGGCAGGCCGGCACGCTTGCCCTGGAGGAAAAAGCGCACCGCGACGGACCGCCGGGCCGGACGAGGGTCCTCGACGAGCGGCAAGTTCAGAAAGGCGGGCGTGATTTTCGTATCGATCAGTTTGCTTGGCTGCGTAGGCGTGTCGCCGAGGGCGAAGAATCGAGGCCAGTCTATGGCCAGTCGGGACGGAATCGACTGAGAGTGGTGACGCAGTAGCGTGTCTGAGGTGTCGTCGGCGGGGACCAGGGAGACCGTCGCGTCTTCGTTGATTCGGTATTTGAGTCGAACCTGTGAGTACACGTACCGAAGAACGCCCTGGGCCACTTCAAGTGGAAGGGTGGGGGGCGCTTCGACTCTACGCTCTCGTTCCAAGGCGTCCGTCACTGCCTCGGGTCCGGCAATTTGTGGCAAAAAGTCGTGCACCAGGGCCCACTGATAGTGCCACCGCACCTGCTGTTTGGCCTGGTCAAAGAGGGCCCGTCCGTGATCCCCAGAAGAGGCCACGAGGTCCACCACGTGGTTATGAAAGCGGAGAAGGGCTAGATGCAGTTGGGCCAGTACGACATTTTCTGTATTCCGCGGGTCCGCTATGAGCGCCCGTCCCTGGCGGTTGCGGGGCAGGTCTTGTTTGGTGCCTGCCGGACTGTCCAGCAGGCGCCCGGAAAAGTGGTTGTGATCATAGAACGCGTACAGATGCGGGGCCATCTCGGGCCCGGGTCCATAGAGGGATTGGAGCCGGAGGGAGGAGGTGCCGTGCTGCTCTCGCTTCCGCAATCGGTCCACGCTTGCCTGCTGCACCAAGTCATAGGTTAGGTCGTGGATGAGAAACTGGGCGAAGAAGGTGAATCCGGCCGGGAGGTTGGGGCTGTCGTACGAGTTTTCGGCCCAAAGAGACTTGCGTTCACTCATTGGGCCGTCCGGCTCGCCCAGATGTTCTAGCATCTCGTCCGGGGGCTGGTGGGCGGGGAGGGCGTCGAAGCGCCGCGGAAATGGCAGGGGGGAGTGGGACGGCGCGCTGGCGTCGGGCAGCTCATGGCCCAAGGCCGCCGAATAGGCCGGAACGGCCGGCTCCGGCGTACGAGGCACGATGCGGAGGCGCCCCAGGTCGTAGGGCGACGATTCGACCGTAAAGGGATCAGTCTGATGAATAACCTCCGACCGCCCGTCGATATACGCGGTGAACCGGATTGTGGGAGGGGAAGAGGGATCCAGCGGCTCATTGACGGTGAGGCTGAAGGCTCCGTTTGCGTCCGTCAGCGTCCCGCCGAGGCGCCGATCCTGGGGGGCATCCACTGCGTAGGCCTCGACAAGCAGTCCCACGAGGGGGGCGTCCGAATTCACTTCCAGGAGCGAGCCAGTAATTTCGTAGGACGAGGGCACGAGTGGCGAGGAGCATTTGAATGAAAGGTAGGCGACTGGCGAGGCCCCGAGGGCCCGTTGCGAGGAGAACGGGCCGAGGTGCACGCCCCGACGTAAGCGGAGCGCCACAAATTGTTATTGTCGCAAAGTGCACGCCACTTAGGACCCTGCAACTGAGGTAGCCGCGACGCCGATCGACCCGAACGTCGGCTTCTGGACTGTATACCTTGATACGGGATTTTTGGAATGAAGCGTCGCAGGGCACACACCACGCCATGGGCATCCCTTTTTGCGCAGAGCGCCGGGTAGTTGTAAATGGCCGTTCTTTTCCGGAACATGGTGGGAACGACAAAGACGAATCGTCTCACCGAAACGGTGCCTGTTCTTCCAGTTCACGGTGCGTCTCGGTGAGGAGAAGCGAACTGGCCGGGCACTGCCCATCTTTTCCTGACAGCATAGAGTCGATGTCTCGACTTCTTTTTCGGCTCATCGTAGCCATCGTATTCGCAGTGTTTGCACGTCCGGCGCTGGGACAAGTGGGAGAGACCACCATTACGAAGTGGCAGGGAGGGAAGACCGGAGCGATCTCCATCACCTTCGACGATGGGACGATTAACCACTTCCGGGTTGCCCGTCCACTGCTGAACGAGCGGGACCTCCCGGGCACCTTCTACATTGTGACGGGGGCGCTTCCGGGCACCCAGGAGACGGGTACATTTGTGGGGCGGTCCGTGGAGAACATCATCAAAGAGACGGCCCGAGACACTACAGATGCCGAAAACTTCTTCGAACGGGCGTCGGCGATCCGGTACCTCGGGTACAAGGGGACCTACACGTACCACATGGAGGCGGGAGGGCTCTACGAGCAGGGCCGGGTGCAAGCGGCGTACGATGTGATTGACGAGGGATACCGCAAGGTGCGGCAGGGGGGCCATGAGAAGAAGGACGGGAGTTGGGACTATCCGCTGAGTGAGTACATGTATGAGGTGATGGCCGTAGAGCCAGGCGTGGAGCTCGTAACGTGGGAAGATCTTCGCTCCTACGATACTGACGTTCACGAATTTGGAAGTCACACAATCACCCACCCGTACCTGGCGGTGATGGACGCGAAGAACATCCGCTACGAGCTACGGGAGAGCCGAGAGGCCATCCGACGTCATCTCGGCACGGCCCACACGTTTTCGGCCGAAGCCCCGTTTGGCACGAAAAACGAACGTGTGATGGAGATCGGGCATGAGCTGTATCCCGCCCTTCGTAACCGCATGCCACGGCCCTATCTGACCGAGATCGAACGGGGAAGCGACGTACAGCCGGGGACGACGAGCACCGCCTACACGCTATGGCAACGGGGGCCGTTGTCCGATACTCCCATGACGGAGATGAAGCGGTGGGTGGATGTCACGCAGGAGAACGACAACATCTGGCTCGTGCTGGTTTTTCACGGCATCGAGGGCATTGGCTGGGAGCCAAAATCAAAGGCCGAGATGAAAGAGTACCTCGATTATATCGATGCTCGGACCAAGGATCTGTGGGTGGCGACGTTTGCCGATGGCACCAAGTACATGCAAGAACGGATGGATGCGCGTGTGTCGACCGAGCGCCGAGAGGATGCTCTTACGGTGACGCTTACCCACTCGCTTGGGCCCCGGTACGATCTCCCCCTTACCCTCAGAACGTACGTTCCCGGTGCCTGGTCAAACATTCGGGTCAGCCAGGGGGACACCCAACATGAGGCGACGCTCCAGACCGATGAGAAGGGGACGTACGTTCAGTATCAGGCGCAGCCAAATGAGGGGAGAATCCACATCAGGAACCAGTAGCTCCGCGGCCTTCGCTCTGTTCTTCGTTACTGGGGCACAATCGTGCCCTTCTCAGTCCGTCCCGAATTATGTGTCCGCTCTTCAGTGTGCGTATTCTCAAAGTGAATCGTCGAGACTGGTCCGGAATTGTGTTGTGTGCAGTGCTGGCGTTTTTGGTGCTGCCCCACGTAGGCCGAGCACAGGTGAACGACGACGTGTTGGCGTTCGAGCCGGAGCCGACGAGTCAGCTTGCCACGTACGTCGAGCACTACTACGCTGACAAAGAAGCGTTGGATCGAGAGTACGTGTTGGAGGAAGGGACCCAGTATTACGATCGCATGGAGCAATTTTATGATCGGTGGCTGGCCCGGATGGAGGAGATCGACTATGCTCGCCTATCGGTGGACGAGGCCGTGGATTTTATTTTGCTCCGTCGCAACATTCGGAGGGATCGGCGTGAGTTACGAGCAGCCCGCCGCTCGTTTCAGGATGTGCGTTCGACCGTGCCCTTTTCGGATCTCATTCGGTCGTTCCAGGAAAAGCGAAGTGTTGGACAGGATCTTCGGGGACAAAACCTTGCGAAGAAATTGGATCGCCTGGCTCGGGCCATTCAAAAGAAGAGACGGGCACTGGAACGGGGGGAGCGCCTGTCTCCCGCCCATTCGCGGCGGGCGGTAGAGGTGGCGAAGAATCTGCGGGAGACGCTTAAGAACGCCTACACGTTCTATGAGGGATACGATCCCGACGTAACCTGGTGGGCAGAAGAGCCCTATCAACACGCCGATTCGACCCTCGCCAACTATGTCACGTTTTTGGAGGAGTGGCGGACCGACGCGGATGTCGACAAAGAGGGCGAGAGTGGAATTGTGGGCACCCCGGTGGGGGAAGAGGAACTAAAGGCCCGGCTGCGGCACGCCATGATTCCGTACAGCCCGCAGGCACTGATTGATATCGCGGAGAAGGAGTACGAGTGGAGCCTGCAACAGATGCGCGCGGCCTCTCGGGAACTGGGGTACGGAGAGGACTGGAAAGCAGCACTCGATCACGTCAAAAACAGCTACGTTCCGGCGGGCGAACAGCCAGAACTCATCCACAGGCTGGCCATCGAGGCCACGGACTTTTTGGAGGAACGAGACCTACTCACCATTCCTGAACTGGCCAAGGAGACGTGGCGAATGGAGATGATGTCTCCGGAGCGGCAACTCCTTAGTCCGTACTTTCTGGGAGGTGAAATCATCTGGGTGTCCTATCCCACGAACACGATGGATCACGACGCGAAAATGATGAGCATGCGGGGAAACAATCCGCACTTTTCGAAGGCAGTGGTTCATCATGAGCTGATTCCGGGTCACCATCTGCAGGGGTTTTACCGTGACCGATACAATGTGTACCGGGACCATTTTGCCACGCCCTTTTGGACGGAGGGGTGGGCCCTGTACTGGGAACTGCAGCTCTGGGATAAGGGCTTTCCCGATTCGCCGGAGGACCGTATCGGGATGCTGTTTTGGCGGATGCATCGCAGTGCCCGCATCATTTTCTCCCTGAAGTTCCATCTAGGGCAAATGAGTCCCCAGGAGGCGGTCGACTTTCTTGTAGAACACGTGGGACACGAGGATAAGAATGCTGAGGCAGAGGTGCGGCGCTCCGTTGCGGCCGACTATCCGCCGCTCTATCAGGCGGCCTATCTCCTGGGCGGCCTGCAAATCCGATCCCTGTACAAAGACATGGTCGTCAATGGAAAGATGCCTCCGAAAGAGTTCCACGATACAATCCTGAAAGAAGGGGAAATGCCGATTGAAATGACCCGGTACCTTCTGAGGGGCGAAAAGCCGCCGAAGGACTTTGAGCCGTCGTGGAGGTTCTACGAGGATTTCGACTACACCGATTATAGGGACGGCGGTGGGTGAGGTCCCGAAACGCTCGATTACTCAGTGGCCGGGGGCGTGTTTGCATTCCAGATGTCGTGGGTGGTTTTCCACGTGCCGTCGGGCTGTTTTTCAAGAATGTTGAGGTACTTGGACGTAGAGGTGACCGGATCGCCTCCTTCTTCTGGGGTTACGGTGACCGTCGCGATGCCCCGACCGTACGCGAGGGAGTCCGAGACGGCAACGTCTACGTATCGACTAGAAAGTTCGGGGTCGTATGCATCGAACAGAGACTGGTAGTACGCTGCGACGGCGGCACGTCCGGTGTCGGCCGGTTGGTTTGGGGGCATCAGGACGGCATCCTCTGTAAAGTACGAGGCGATGCTCTCTGCATCCTCGTTGTTGAATGCAGCTGCTCGGGCGGCGCTCACCTTCTCAATCTTTTGGATTGCTTCTGAGGAGGAAGGGGGGGAAGGAGATTGACACCCTCCAATGAGAAGGAGACCGATGCACGCGTACGCGAGTGGGCGGGGGACGAGAGCATTCAACGGCTCAGTATGGAAACGGGGGAGAAGCTGCATCCGGGGACGAAGGGCGTGGGGGGAACGATGCAAGAATGGGCAAGCGATCATCGGTTCAGACGCGCCGGAGTTTACACCCGTCGGAGAATCGCTGGATCCGGCGGGCGCGGATGAGGAACCCCCGTTCCACCGGCCGTGTCCCTCACTTTGAACCATTGGGATGAAGAGTGGACGGCCCAAGGATCTCCCCCTTCTCAACGCTCCAGTCGGTTCCAAAATATCCCCAGTAGCGCACACTGTCCTGACCGTTGATCAGCATATCGGCGTCGAAGACGAACAGATCGGGAAAGCCGGCGGCGGAGCGAAAGTACCGGGTGGCCGAGGCCGACCGCAATCCAGGAAGACCTGTGCCGGTGACAACCCCAACGGAGGCCTGATCGCTCTGGGGACGCGGACGCACGAAGTATGCCCCCAGAGTGTTGCTGTCAATCGAGCGTGAGCCAATGCTGAGTTGGCCTCGCTTGACCTGGACTGGACTTTCTCCAAGGAGGGGGGACCAGGCGGTGTTCATGTCCGCATGGCCGTAGAGGAGGACTCCCCGATCAGGATGCGCATCGGCGGCGAAGGCGGTGTCGGGCAGCACGTCGACGGTGCCATTGCCGCGGTACCAGAACGTCTCGGCGTCGAGTCGAGCCTTCCGGCGTGCCCATCGGGTTTCGGCGGCAGTTCCCTGGGTTCCGTAGACCAAAACGACGTCGTGGTCGATGGCGGATTTGAAGGTGCCGTATCGATGGGGGCCTTTGTGGTCAGGAGACGGTGCTTCGGTGAGGGCCCACCCCGTCTCGCTGTGCCTGAGAAAGAGGCGGTCGGCCGAGGCGGCTGTGCCCGTGAGCGAGAGGCTGTCGTCGTCCAGGCGCACTCGGACGGTGTCGGGCAGGCTGAGGCGGTCAAGCGACAGGGACAAGCGGGCCACATTGTCCGTCGTTCCCGTGATGGTGCCGTTTGTGGTATCCTGGGTGAGGGTTATCGAGCTGTAGGCAAGCGGCTGGTGCTGCGCTTCAATGCCGGCCCAGTGCGAGCGGGCGCTGATGCCGGGATTTGCTGTTGTGAAGCGAATGGTTTTTTGCTCCGAGGGAGGAGCGATCTCGTGCCATCGGAAGTAGTCGAACACAGGGGCAAAATCGAGACTCTCGCTTCCCCACCAGTGTCCGGCGCCGGGAACCTCGTAGTACGCAAAGTCCCGGTGGAATTTCGAGAGGGTCTCGGCCATGGCGCGGCCGTGAGCAGTCGGCACAACCTCGTCCTCCGAGCCGTGGACGATGTACACGCCGTAGTCTTGAAGGTTACGGTCGAGGGCGTACGTATCGCTCGGGTTGCTGGCCCGCTCGATTTGTTGTTCGACGACGGTCGTGCCCGTGGTTTGCTCGCCGGGCCGACCGTAGGCACGAAGGTTTGGGTAGCCGGCAAACGGGGCGATGGCGGCAAACCGGTCGGGATAGGTGACGCCGACGTGCCAGGTTCCGTGTCCTCCCATCGAATGCCCGGTCAGGTACGTCCGGCTCCGACTCGTGCCGTACCGTTCTTCGGCCACACGAAGCGTCTGAACGGCATTTTGGCGCCCCCAGTCTTCCCAGTCGAAGCCATAGGGGCGTCGGTTGGTGGGGGCGACGATGTACGTATTTGGCTTTGCGGTGTAGGTCCCCGCCTGGCTCGGGGCCTCGACGGAGGCGCCGTGCAGGGAAAGGACCATTGTGGGACGCTCCTGGGTGTGCGACGATCCGGCAGGGGGTACGACGCTATAGTACTGCACACTGCCGTCGATGTCGCTGCGAAACGTGCGCTTGTGGGTTTGGCTGGATCGAACCACGTCTAGGGTCGTCTGCAGCGTGTCGAGCGGCCGGGTCGAGTTGTCCTGGCGGAGGAGGGTCAGGCGGAGGGGAACGGCGCCCGTGGTGTCGGGACGATAAGCGGGGAGACGGACCGACACCTTTCGGGTCATGCGGGCGGGGAGGCGGGGAAGAGGAGTTACGGTTGGGGCGCCCCCCGCGATCTGCGCCCGCAGGACGAGGGTCGTGTCGAGGGCAGCAGTCGCGTTGGTGACTCGCACTCCGCCCCAGGTGGGCTCACGTGTGTCGAGGCGGAGGTCCGGCATCGTCATGTCGCTTCGGGCAATTGAAAACGACGTCGGAGAGCGAAGAAGCTGGACCCGCACCCGTCCCCGCTCGCTTCGGAAATACAGATGATTGGGGCCCTCATGAAGCCGGATGGGTTGACGACCCCAACCGTAATCATAGACATCGCCCATATGAGGAATCCCATTCACGAGCGCCTGGCTGTGCCCCGAGGCATTCAGGAGCACCGTCTGGGCGGAGTCCGCGTTGATCGACACGTACAGATATCCGCCCCTGAGAGACGGATCCTCGAAGTATCCATTCGGCCCCGCTGTAATGGAGGACCAGGTGGAGGGGCTCTGTGCACTGAGAGGAGTGCCAGCTGTGGGGGGCTGCAACGTTCCCTGGACCCACTGGTGCAGAAGCGTGTCCCGATAGACGGCAGACCGGTTGTAGTGGGTCCCGCCCCGAACGCTCAGGCCTTCCTGTATCCGAATGGTGTCGGGGGCGGACGAAGGCTGTGCCCGAGCGATGAACGGAGCTGCACCTCCTAATATGAGGGCGAGAAGGAGAGTACATGCGCGATGCTGAAAAGACGAGGTCATTCGTGCGGGGCGTGATCAAGAGGCAATCCAAAACGACAGAAAGGGCAATCGACAACCAGAGGAAAGAGTTTCGGCGGAACGAGCGAGCAGCGCCCATGTGCGTTGGCAGGCGTCTAAGGGCTGTGGTGACTCGCCCTACGGCACTGTTAGCAGGGACACTACAACAACGACGCTCTCGTTTGGAGACGTTCTTTCTCCACCCGGACGCCAAGTGACGGTTCGATGGTGCTTCCCGTGGCGAGGCGGGGGAGTTCGCTGCCGGCTCAGGAGAGAAGCGCCTTGCGGCGCGAGTCACGATCAGTGAGGATTCATCGGAACGGCCGATGGCCCGACAGAAAAGAATCACTGCTCGTGGAGGAGGTTCTCGCCGGAAAGGCCGCACACGGACGCCGGGCAGATTCGAAATTTTTGTGTTCAGGCCAATGAGCAAATAATTGTATGTCAGCAGTCAAAGAGATCGACGACGTACTGAAGTCTCTTGAGAGCGCAATTCCGAGTATCATCGGGACGCTTGTTGCCTCTGGAGATGGGTTTGTTGTGACCGATACACTCTCAGGGTCAGAGGCGGAGGAGGTGGCGGCGATGGTGGCCACGACCGCCAGCGTGAGTGAGCGCATGTCCGCAACCCTTTCGGCAGGCGGCGTCAATGAGACGAGTATCAAAGGAGAAGAGCGGAGCATTTTTCTCTATCGCGCAAGCGAGCAGGGGATTCTGGCGGTCATAGCGGAAGGCGAATCGAACGTCGGCATGATTCACCTGCGTGCCCGTGAAACCGCCAAGGCCATTGGAGAGCAGCTTTCGGCCCCTGCGGTCACGTAAAGCAGAAGCTTGACGCGTTTGAATTGAGATCTTTCTGCGATGGCGACAAAGGTTGTGGTGACGGGACCGGTGTGTGCGGGGAAAACGAGCTTCGTTCGCCTCCTAAGCCAAGAGGATGCGCTCTCGACCGAGGCCTCGGTTACGTCTTCGATTGGAAAAGAAGAGACGACCGTCGGGATGGATATTGGGCAAGTAGGGGTCGGGGAACGAAGTGTCAAGTTGTTTGGGACGCCCGGGCAGAACCGTTTTGCGTACATGTGGGACATTCTTGCATCGGGGGCCGATGGCGTGCTGCTCCTCATTCCGGCCGACCGGCCGCAGGCCGTCGACGACGCCAAAACCATCGCGGATGATCTGCCGCCCGTCTCCTCTTTGCCCATGGGCATTGGGGTCACCCGATCCGATCTCGCCGAAACGCCTGTGATGCCGGCGGTGCAGCGACAGTTTGGTTCTCAGGCGGCGTTCATCGAGCGCATCGACGGACGGGTGGCCGAGGAGTGCCGGGGCTTGCTCACAGCCTTGCTTGAGACCATGGAGGCTGTTGGTTGACACGTCAGTCGTTCGACTAAACGACCCGGATCCTTACGACCGAAGCCCTTATTCTGCGGAATACAGGCAACTACCGCAGCAGCGATCGATTTTTTCCACCAATTGAAGTAACGAAAATGGAAACTCGAAGCGAACGGAAGAGCTGGACGGTTCAGAAGGAAGACATTCACGCGGAGTTGGCCGAGATGATGGAGCTCACTCCAGAAGAAAAGACACTCCTTTCCGAACTGGAAGGGGGGGCTGAGAAGCAGGCAGAGGCACTTACGGAGGATTTTTATAGTCGCCTGCTCGCCCACGAAAACACGGCGGAGTACTTCGAGGGAGAGGACATGAGCGAGCGTCACGCGATGATTGCGGATTGGTTCGTTGATTTGTTTTCGGGCGAGTACGGACAAGAGTACGTTGCGCAGCGGCTCAAAATTGGGCACGTCCACGTTCAGATTGGACTGCCTGTGCGGTATCCGCTTTCCATGATCGATGTGATTATGCAGCACGGGAGGACAGTTGCGGAGCAGAGCGCATCTCCCGACGCAGCGGAAGAGGCTTTTCAGAAGGTGTTGTCCTTGGACATTGCCGTTTTCAACCAGGCCTACGAGGATCGACAGTTGAAGCATTTGGCAAACCTCGTTGGAGGGGAGCGGCTGGCCCGCCGTCTGCTCACAGGAGTCGGCGATTAACATAATGAGATGGGACCGGTCAAGCACAGGCCCGCGAGCCCATCATCTTCTGCTGCGGAAATGTGGAATGTGATATGCAAGAACAGACAATGTCGCCCGAAATTGGAAACGTCGAAAAGGGCAAACGCGGACCGGGGCGGAGCGGGACACTTGAAGACAGATCCTCTCCGCTCTCTCGCATTGAGCCAGACCGAGTACGCGTCGTCGCCCTTGTGGTCCGGAAGTCCGGGCAGGTTCGGCAGTACGACTGCTATGCTCCTGATGAGGAGGCCGGCGTTGAAAGCGTGATCAGTCTTCAAGAGGGGACCATCTGGCTGCGACGTCTTGGGTGGGCACGGTCAAAATCCTCTCCCGAGGTGGGAGTGCGATGGACCTCTACGGGGCTTATCCCGCAGGAGGTTGGTCGGGTGAGCGTGTTTCGGTGGCCCAAGGGAACCTCCATTCGCGTCTTCGTGGATACGAAGTGATGCCCGAGGTTCCACGTCGTTGATGAGAAGTGTTTGGGGCCCGATCCAACCGGCACCCCGACGACGATGGCAGCGGCACCTGCGAGGCGGAGGGATGCCGTCAAGTCCCGAACACCACGATCCGGTTGCGCGAGTTGTAGATTGGCGGCTAGTACGAGGGGGGAGAGCCCCGCTTGAAGGGAATCACATCTGCACCTGGGGCGTGTGGGAGAAGCGATTCGTTTCTTGGGCCAAAAGAATCACTCGCGTGCTTCCATCGACGCGCTTACAGCAAGTGGCAGGCATCAGTGCGGCCACTGTTCTGTTAAGTGGTGTTCTTGGGGTTGTGCTTTGGGCAACAGGACGCCCGTTTCTCTTTCCGAGTCTTGGGCCTACGGCGTTTGCCCTTGCCTTTCAGCCTGGGCAGCACCAGGCCAGGGACGTCTTGGGCGGTCATCTGTGCGGCGTTCTGGGAGGGCTAATCGCCTACACTGCCATTGCGGACGGGACAGTGCTCACGGCCTTACCGCCTGCGCAGTCCGAAGCGGCGGCTCGGATGGCCGGTAGCGGCGTCCTATCGGTTGGGCTCACGACAGCAGGAATGCTGGGAACGCAAGCCGTCCATGCTCCAGCGTGTGCGACGACACTGATCGTCTCCTTGGGATTGCTGCCGACACTTCAGGACGGAGCACTCATCGTGGCGTCGGTAACGCTCCTGTACGGTGTGGATGCAGGGGGGCGGGCCATTGCCCGCACGTACAGGAGGGGTGTGCATGGAATTCCCGGCGATGACGGCCGGTCCTGAAGCGCCGTCAGTGGCGTGGAAGTGCACAGCCTCCGGATGACAGTCGGCAGCCCGACCGGCCGTCACGTCGAAAAACGACAGTGGAGCCCAACAGAAGGGGAGGATGTCTGAAGTCCCGTTCAGTTGGGGAGCGAGGCGTTACGGGGAGAGGACCGTGTCGAGGCTGTGGAGGACGCCGTTTTCAACAGTGACGTCCGGCGTTGCGACCGGGATGCCATCCACGGTCACGGAGTCCGTTCGTCCGTTATTGTCGTTGTCGAATCCGACAATGGTCACATCCGATCCTTCCAACGTCTCCACGTCCGACGATCCCACCGGAATGTCGTCAAGACGGAAGACCTGGTTTAGGACGTGATACTTCAGGACGTCTTCGGGGTTTGCAATGGAGCCTGCCTCCGAGAAGGCAGCGTTTGTTGGGGCAAAAACCGTGAGGCCGTCGCCCGGGTTCGGGCCGGGGCCGGTCCCCCGAAGCACCCCTTCGAGCCCCGTCTCGCCGATGAGACGTCGCAGCGTCCGAAACGTCGGCATGAGTTCCGCGCGATCGACGACGTCCGCCGTTTCGAGCAGCACTCCGTCCGTCACGTGCACGACGCCGTTGGAGGCGTCCGCGTCGCCGTTCGAGATGGGCTGTCCATTGACGGTAGCGCCCCCATCCGTCACCTGAATGGTGAGCGGGTCTCCCTCGACGGTCGTATAGGTTGCGGAGTTGCCCTCGCCGATGGCGTTGTCCCCTTCGCGTAGCTTCACGACCTGCGGAACGATGTGATACTGCAGCACCTCGCTCAACAGTTCACTGTTCGCGTCGGACAGCAAGTCCGTCTTGTCAATTCCGTCGAAGGCCGCGTTGGTTGGGGCAAAGACGGTGATGTTGTCCTGCTCCAGCGCGCTCAGAAGGTCGGCTTTTGTCGCAACCTCCTCCAGGCTGCTCAGGGCCCGGACCTCTTCCACGTACTGCTTGATGGTGGGCTTCTGCGGATCCGCGTCGCCGAGATCCTGACTGGTTACGGCGTCACAGCCGACCACAACGATGGCGACGATCATCAGACCGACACCGGCGGCACCCCAGGATCGGAGTCGGGACATAAGTGCGGGAGTAGCGTCAATCATAGAACCAAACGTTCTGAATTCGAAGTCAGAAAGGGGATCTCTCTCGATCCCGGCAGCGGGCGGTTCCGCTTGCCGGGACGAGCGGGGTGCTGTTAGAGCGAGATCGTCAGTCGGCTGTAGATGAAGCGACCGTTGAAGCCGAACGGGGAATTCCGAGGGTACGGAAGGATCACGTCGAACGGATCGTTGACCTCGGGCACGCGATCCGGATATACGTCGAAGAGGTTGTCCACTCCGACGGCGATGTTCACTTCGTCACTTTGCAGCGGGCTGTAACCAACCTCGGCCCCGAAGATGTACTCCGGACCCATCGTATACTCGTCCGGAAATCCGTCTTCGTCGGCAATGAGTTGTTCGCCGTAGCGTGAGCCGCGAAGCGTCACATTCACCGACTCGGTGGCGAGCCGGGCCGTGAGCTTCGTCGTCGTGGTCGGGGAGCTTCCTTCCGTCAGTGCGCGTCGGTTGACTGGCGGGAAGATCTGCTCACTGAATTCTTCGCCGAGTCGCCTCGGATTTCGAGGGCCGCCGGTGAGTTCGGTATCCGTCCAGTTGAAGGCTCCGCGGAGCTGGAGTTGCACGCCGTCAGTGAGGATCAACGCGTACTTCGACGTTACGTCCAGGCCTCGGGTTCGCGTGTCAATCGCGTTCGAGAAGAAGCTGGCGGTCGCGGCTCCGGTGTTGGCGTTGCGAAGGATCTCACGGATCTTGGCCCCTCCTAAGTCTTCAGAGAGGATGATTCGGTCATCGATCTGGATGTTAAAGTAATCCACCGAGAGCTGGAATTGCTGGATCGGCTTAAAGATGACACCGCCACTCAGGTTGAAGGACGTTTCCTCCTTGAGGTCCGGAATGCCGAACGCATTTCCGACATCACTATTCACCGGGAAGAGGCCGGTCTGCACCGGCCGGTTGTCGATGAAGGTCGTCGACACCTTCGAGAAGTACTTCTGCGCCTGGTTTGGAGCACGGAAGCCGGTCTGCGCCGTGCCGCGAAGCGACAGCCAGTCGGTGGCATCAAGACGGCTGGCCACCTTCCAGTTGAAGGTCGAGCCAAAGTCGCTGTAGTTTTCGAACCGACCCGCGACGTTGACGAGCAGGGGATCGAGGACGTTGGCTTCGAGGTCTACGTACACGCCGAGGTTGGTGCGCGTCTCGTCGACTTCCTGGGAGGGCCGGAAGCCGGGGAAGACCTGGGCGCCGGCCGCGGGCCGGCCGCCCGTCTGACTGATCTGCCAGGGTGGGTCCTCAAATCCTGCCCAAGAGATTTCCTCTCCGGACTCAATCTGGTAGGTGTCGCCGCGGAAGACGGCGCCGGCCGCCACGTTCAGGGGAGAGGCAAGGGCACTGACGTCGTAGGCACGGTCTACGTCCAGTTGCACATGGGACTGTGCTAGACGAACGGTCCCGGCGTAAAAATCGGTCTGGTTTCCCGAAAGAAACGGGCCGTAGCTCGCGTTGATCGAGTTCGTTATATTGTACTGGAAGTCGTTGAGGCCCCGCTGGAGGTTCAGGTCATAGTTCCACTCGCCCAGCATTCCACGCAGCCCGACCGAGACGGAGTAGTCGTTAATCGGGTTCTCAAAGTTCGGCAGGAAGCCTTCCGGATAGATGTTTGTCCAGGTGTCGCCGCTGAATTCCTCGCGGTAGAAGCCTTGCCCTTTCCCCTTCCGGTAACTGTATCCACCGAAGGCATACACTTCGGTCGGCTGCTCCGCGTCATAGTTGGCCACCGGGTAGGCTCCGTTGGCCCAGAACAAGAAGTTCTCGGAGCGGCCGTCCCCCCAGTGAAAGTTGGGTTGGTCGACCGTCCGGTTCTTCTGCACGACCTCATAGAAGCCGTCTCCGTCCCGGTCCGCCACTTCGTCGCAGGGAGTCGGACTGCAGCCGAAGGGCCAGTTGAAGGAGAAATTCGGATTCGCTCCGGAGGGGCCGGCCCGGTTGGTGGGCGTTCGCAGTCGGTATTCGCCGAAGAAGTTCAGGAAGCCTCCCTCGTCACCGAGCTCGACGCCGAACGAGGGACGAACGCTATACATCGTCCCGTCGTTATCATAAGGGTCCGTTACGTATCCTCCGAAGCGGGTCTCGACCGTTGGGGCGAGGGCCTCATCTTTCAGTTGCATGTTCACTACGCCGGCAATGGCGTCGGATCCATACTGCGAGGAGGCACCGTCGCGCAACACCTCCATACGCTCGATCGCGTTGGCCGGAATGGCGTTCAGGTCAATTGGGCTAGAGCCGCCCTGTACTCCGGCGCCCAGACGATTGACCAGCGCCGTTTTGTGACGTCGCTTCCCGTTTACGAGCACGAGGGTCTGGTCGGGACTCAGGCCACGCATCGTAAAAGAGCGGAGGGCGTCCATTCCGTCGGAGAGCGTATTCTGTGGGAAGTTGACCGACGGCGCGATCTGTTGCAGAATGCGCCCCGTTTCGAACGCCCCGGCGAGTTGGAGCTCTTCCGTTCCGTACACGTCAACGGGCACAGCCATGTCCTCCGCGGCGACGTTACGGGACCGCGAACCGACCGTCACGATCACCTCTTCTCCCTGGAGGGGCGCGCTTGCTAGAGTGAACGTGCGGGTGACGTTCGCACCGGCACTAAGCGTGATCTCCTGCTCGATGACTTCGTACCCGACGAACGACACGCGCACAGTGTACGTGCCGGGGGCGATGTCCTCGATCGAATATGATCCGTCGGCCCCCGCGGCCGTGCCGTAGTCCGTATCCTGGAGGACGACGTTGGCACCGGGGAGGGGGTTGCCGTTTGTATCCTCAACAGTTCCGCTGAGGGTTGCAGGCTGCTGGGCAAAGGCCAGCCCTCCGGCAAAAAGCACCCACGCGAGGCCGGCGAGAAACACAGTGGAGAAGTAGCGTAACGTCATGACAGCAGGGGGAGCATCCGAGAATATGGGCGAGGGGACTCACGCTTGACGGCATTGTAAAGAATCGCTGAACCGATTCCCACGATACGTAGAGCAGAGGTTATTTTCAAGAAAACGTCCCTATGTAACCAAAAAATATAGTAGTTGAGGCCAGGGTGGTATAGAAGTTAAATATTGTGGGCCTAGAATCCTACGGCTGCGCCGGTTCCACGTGGGTCCGAACTGCCATGGAAGGTTCGCAATGGGGCCCGACGATCCTCTGAATGTTTGATTCGGATTCCCTGTGCACGTCCCCAGCGCGGAATGCCACCGAACACACCCATTTCAACTGTCCATCCCCGGGCCCGGAGATTCCAGATCACGTCTTGGGGGAGGGTGTTTTGCTCATAGCTGAGAATCCGGGGCTTCCACTGATGGTGAATGCGCCCCGCCGCTATGGCGCGCTCGATGTTCATGCCGTGGTCGATCACATTGAGGATGACCTGAAAGGTGGTCGTTATGATTGTGGACCCGCCGGGGGCTCCGATCACCATAAACGGCCGTC
The DNA here is from genome assembly GCF_002954405.1 of Salinibacter sp. 10B. NCBI lineage: Bacteria > Pseudomonadati > Rhodothermota > Rhodothermia > Rhodothermales > Salinibacteraceae > Salinibacter > Salinibacter sp. 10B. The sequence continues at coordinate 134,588 of NZ_MQWC01000004.1, forward strand.
CGTCCGGATCCTCCACAATGGTAGGGGACATGGAGGACACCATGCGGCGTCCTGGGGCCACGAGGTTGCGCTTGGTACCCGAGAGGCCGTAGAGGTTGGGGACGCCTGGCTTCAAGACAAAGTCGTTCATCTCGTTGTTCATAAAGAAGCCGGCGTTGTCGATGACCACCTTCGAGCCGTAGCCGCTGTTAAGAGTCGTCGTTACGCTTACGGCCATCCCGCTGCTGTCGGCCACCGAGTAGTGGCTCGTCTCCATCGATTCGGTCCCGAGTGCTGGTTCGCCGGCCTTCACCGAGTCGCTGGGAGTAATGCGGAGGGAGTCGAAGGACGCCATTCGATCGCGCATGTAGTCTTTCTGGATGAGCCCCTGCGTGGGAACCTCCACGTGATCCGGGTCGCCGAGCCACTTTGCGCGGTCGGCATAAACGCGCCGCATGGTTTCCCCGATATAATGGACCGTAGCGCTGGAATTGAAGCCCATCCGGCCAATCGGCTTCATCTCCGCGGCATTGAGCAGTTGGGCAATCGCGACGCCGCCGGAGGAGGGAGGGCCCATCGAATGCACCTCGTAGCCCCGGTACGTGGTGCTTACGGGGGGGCGTTCGACGGCCTCATACTCGGCCAGGTCCTGCTCGTCAATGAGGCCGCCGTTTGCTGCGAACTGATCGGCGATCAATTCGGCCGTTCTTCCCTCGTAAAATCCGGCCTTGCCCTGATTCCGGATACGCACGAGCGTCTCGGCCAAGTCTTCCTGGACAAAAAGCTCTCCGGGCCGATACCCCAGCGTTGAGTCCCCCTTTGTGAAGTACTTCTTCGTAGCGGGAAACGCGGCAAAGTCCCCGTAACTCTCATTTAGGTCCTGTGCGAGAGATTGGGGGAGCGCGAAGCCTTCCCGGGCTAGCCGAATGGCCGGAGCCATCACCGTTTCGCGGTCGAGCGTCCCGTACTTGTCCAGTGCTTTCAACAAGCCCGCTACGGTGCCCGGCACGCCGGAGGCGAGATAGCCCCTCCGGCTTCGCGAACGCACGGCGTTGCCCTCTTCATCGAGATACACGTCCTGTGTGGCCCCACTGGGCGCATCCTCCCTGTGGTCAATCGTCGTCACCGACCCGTCGGGCATCCGGATCACCATGAACCCGCCGCCCCCGATATTGCCGGCCCAGGGATGGACCACGGCCAACGCAAATCCGGTGGCCACGGCGGCATCCACCGCGTTGCCGCCCTTTTCCAGCATTGCGACGCCAGCCTCGGACGCCCGGCGCTTGGCCGAGACGACCATTCCATTCTCTGCATATTCCGGCGTAGGGGAGGGGAGGACGGCGGCGGCTTGAGGCCCGGAAGCGACACGGGGGGCCTCGCGGGGGGAGGCCGGGGTCCAGGCAAGCAGAACGAGCACAGTCGTGAGAAGGACGCAGGCGATGCCGGCGGTACGCGCCGTTGTACGAGGGAGCATGACACCGTGAGGAGAATGAGAAGAGATACGAATTCCAAATGTAGAGGCCGTTCTTTTCAAAGGCAATCGGGCTCCCGTCTGGAATTACGTCATTTGAACACCCGGGCCGGTTCCAATACGCTGCATGCCTCTGCCGACGTCGGGGGCGACGTACGAGATCGAAAGGAAGTGCCCCACGTGAAAAGGCGAGACCCCGTCTCTGTGTCCTCAAGAGGACCGAGACCGGTGAGGTTGAGGGCATTCCGGGAGGATGAAGGACGCGAAGGCGCGTACNNNNCTGTGGGTAATAATATGTAGTAATCATGAATAAAAAGTTTTATATTGAACAGTTTAGTATTGAACTATATATAGAGCACTGAAGACACGGCCGCTTAGGGCTTCGATCTCACTCTCACAACCCCATTACGTTATGAACGATGCTGGACCTTCCTTTGGACTTGAAGACGTGACCGTGGCGCAGACGCGTCTCAGCTCCATTGATGGGGAGGAAGGGGCACTTCTCATCGGCGGGTATCCCGTGGAGGACATTGCTCCGAATGCCACCTATGAGGAAGAGCTCTATCTGCTTTTGCACGATTCCCTTCCAAATGCAGAAGAGCTCAGGGACTTCCAAGCCGATCTCGCGCGTCGCCGGTCGATCCCGGACGAGGTTGCGTCGGTGGTGCGGCGAGCGGCAAGGGAGGGACGACCGGCGATGGATGCGCTCCGGATGGGCCTCGCGGCAGTCACGCTTTCGACCGATCTCGGTGACCCGAGTGCGACGGAGGCCAAGGCACTTCGAGTCGTGGCAGCGATGCCCACGATCGTCGCTGCGTACTGGCGCTTTCGGCAGGGAGCCGATCCGGTATCCCCTCGAACGGCCCTTGGCCACGCGGCAAATTATCTCTACATGCTTCGGGGAGAAGAGCCGTCCCGATCGGCTGTTCGTGGTTTGGAGACGTACCTCAATACCGTTATCGACCACGGGCTCAATGCTTCAACCTTTGCGGCGCGAACGGTGGTCTCGACCGAGTCCGACATCGTGTCTGCGGCCACCGCGGCCGTCGGGGCGTTGAAGGGGCCGCTTCACGGAGGGGCGCCCGGCCCGGTTCTCAATATGATACAAGAAGCCCACGACCGCGGAAATTGTGAGGAGGTCGTTCGGGCGCGACTCGATGCCGGCGAGCGCCTCATGGGGTTCGGGCACCGCGTATACCGGGCCCGAGATCCGCGGGCCGATGTTCTTTCTGCGGCCGCAGAGGAATTCTATGCCGGAGCCGGACGCGAGAACGTCTTTGAGACGGCCCGCGAACTGGAGGCGGTCGGATCACGCCTGCTAGCCGAGCGCAAGCCCGATCGACGGCTTGAAACTAACGTCGAGTTTTACACCGCCGTCCTGCTTCACGGCATCGGCTTTCCGGCTGAGCTCTTTTCCCCCACCTTTGCTGTGTCGCGGGTCGGAGGGTGGGTGGCCCATGCCCTCGAACAGAAGCGCAACAATCGGTTGGTTCGACCGGTCGCTCGCTACGACGGCGCCGAGGGACGGACCTGGACGCCGATTGGAGAACGAGAGTAATATTTTTTATTGGGGTAGTTTTACATTGAACGGTTTGGGGGTGAGTCAAATCGTCAGTCGACATTGTGGACGGGGCGTTCCGTCCGATTCTCACTCGCATTCTTCTTTTTGAACGTCAATCTCTGAATTCTATGAGACGCTATTCACTCGACATCGGACGCCTGCTCATTTCGACCATCTTTCTCGGCAGTGCCGCCAAAAATTATCGATCCCGCCGGTACGCAGGCCCACATGGCGGCCTACGGACTGCCCATGACGGGCGTGCTTCTGTACGGCGCAATCGCGACCGAACTCGTAGGCGGGCTGGCATTGCTGATGGGACTGAAGGCCCGCTCGGCAGTGCTCGCCCTGATGGGATTTCTGACGGTCGCGACGCTCGTATTTCACACCGAGCTCGGAGACCAACAGCAGCTTCTTCACTTCCTTAAGAACGTGGCCGTCATCGGCGGACTTCTGCTCGTGATTGCGGAGGGAACCGGTCCCCTCAGCCTGGGCCACACCGATCGGGCCGTTGCCGATGAGAAGGCAGCGTATTCCGCCTAGTACCGGTCAGGACGTTCACGCCCTGTGGTCGAACGCTCGATTCCGGGAACGGGAGGGGCTCGCTTTGAATCTGCCCGGCCGCAAGATGACCCCCGTCGGCCTCCGGGCACGCTACAGATTTTGAGGCCGGGTGGGGACGAAGACGTTTCGGGATCGGTTCTGTCGTAACCGGTGCGGAGCGACTCCTCGTTGGGGAGTGGGGGAGGTCGTAAGGCGATGGAAACGCCTCTGTACATCGCTGCGTTCGAACCTGTCCTCTCTCCCGAAAACTGTTGTAAGCGAATGAAACGATCTCTTCGCATTGGGTCCATTGCTGGAATAGGGATTTTCCTGCACTGGACCTTCCTGCTCCTGATTGCCGCCATTTTCGGATTTTACTACATCCAGAGTCAGAGCGTGGGGGCGGCGCTCGCCGGGATGGGACTCATCCTGGGCGTTTTTGTCTGTGTGGTGCTTCATGAATTGGGGCATGCTCTTACCGCTCGGCGCTTCGGGGTGGGCACGCGCAGCATCACGCTCTACCCAATTGGCGGATTGGCGCGGCTTCAGCGCATCCCGTCCGAGCCAATGAAGGAATTCTGGATTGCGATTGGGGGGCCGGCCGTCAATCTCGTGATTGCGGCTGTTCTGGCCGTGGGGCTTCTGGTGCTGGACGGCACCTTCAACCCGGAGGTGCTTCGCGCGCCTGGCCGGCACACGGTGGCGTCGCTCATGTGGATTAATCTTGCCCTTGCGGGCTTTAATCTGCTTCCGGCCTTTCCGATGGATGGGGGGCGTGTGCTTCGAGCCTTGTTGGCCATGCGCCAGGACTACGCCAAAGCCACACAGACGGCCGCCAATGTGGGGCAGGTCATGGCCATTCTCTTTGGCTTGTTTGGGTTGCTTACCTTCAATCCAATTCTCCTCTTCATCGCCTTGTTCGTGTACGTCGGAGCCCAACAGGAGTCTCAGCAGGCCATCTATCGGGCCTTTACGGAGGGAACTCCCGTACGCCAGGCCATGGTGACGCGCTTTGCGACCCTTGCTGTGGATGACACCCTCGACGATGCTGTGGATGAACTGTTGGCGGGCACGGACCACGACTTTCCCGTCGTGCAGGATGGAGCAATTGTGGGACTGCTCCGACGCAAACAGCTGATTCAGGCCCTCTCGTCACACGACCGCGAGACACCGGTGCAGGAGGTTGCAGACCGAGAAGTGTTCACCACCGAGCCCGGGGCGCCCCTCGATGAAGTATTTCAGCGAATGAATGCTGAGAGCTGCACGACGGTGCCCGTCGTCGATGGAGGGCAGCTTGTAGGACTGCTGACTCTCGAGAATGTAGGAGAGCTCATTATGATCTCAAGTGCCCTGCAGGGCCGGGCCCCGTCGGCCATCCGCCGGTCCGACGTGAGTGATGACACTGTGCGCAAGGTGGCGGGGGAGGATCATTCCGCTTCTGGCCCGACGGCTCTTCCCTAGCAGGAGGGAGGGGCGGAGTCGGCTTGTCGTTCCGACGGCGCCTTTGCCCGCATTCTGCGAACGCGTTGTGCTCTATGTCGATGACATATGTTTTTCCTCCGGCCGAGAGAAAGGAAGACCACCATCGCTCCAGGCCCTCTAGACGTTCAGAAGCGGGAAAGGGAGAGAGAAATAAGAGCGCGCGCTAACGGCCTAGGTAGATTCTAAAGGACAAAACGAAGGGGTAGCGACGACACACCCCAGTATCAGGGGCATCCCTCACGAAAGCACGGAATTTTGGTGAGGTCACGAGGTCCGTGCGGGACCTTCTGTATTCAATCCAGATCACTACCTACCGGACACTTTTCAATTTCGCGGTTGTCGGCACCGAAAAATCCCTGGCGATTCCGCTGATCTTCCCTTCGAAGTCGTTATTTATGGGCGAAACTGCTGAAAATACACCAACGATTTTCCAATTTTCTAACGTCGCTCCAAACTTGATTTGGAGCCTATCAATTCGTAGCCCAGTTAGGCTCCAGGTCTGGGTCTGGAGCGACGGTTGGAGAAGATTTTTCAGTGCCCTGAGCAAACTGTCCGGTAGCTAGGCCAGATCATAAAATCTCCCTTCATGCTGAGGGAAGGAAAGCACGTCTGAGAGAGATCCCGATAGGCCGTCCAGTCCCGCCTGACACGCTCACGGTATCCTCACGCCCCGCGTCATGCATTTCCGCGTCCGCTCTCCTACATTGGACGGCGGTTGCTGGAGTATTCCCCAGATACGGGGCTCCTCTGCCGGGTGGATCGACTTTCTTTTTCGTTCAGCGTTGCTCGATCATGGACCGACGGACGAAGATCGTTTGCACCCTCGGCCCGACCTCTTCCGACCCGGACACCATCCAGGCTCTTGTGCGGGCGGGCATGGACGTGGCCCGAATGAATTTTTCCCACGGCAGTCACGAAGAGCACGAGGAGCGTGTGCGCCGGGTGCGAGAAGCGGCCCAGAAGGAGGGCCGGGTGGTCACAATTCTACAGGATTTGCAAGGCCCCAAAATTCGAGTGGGGGAGATGAAGGACGGATCGGTCATGCTCCGGGAAGGGCAGGAGGTGACGATTACCACGGAACCGATGGAGGAGAGCACGAGCGATCGAATCTACGTCGACTACGAGTCCCTGCCACAGGACGCGGAGGTTGGGGGGCGGATATTGATTGACGACGGGTTGTTGGAGTTGCAGGTCACTGAGGTTCGAGACTCAGAGTTGCAGGCGACTGTCGTAGAAGGGGGCGCCCTGCGTTCAAGAAAAGGAGTCAACTTGCCGAACATTCCTCTCTCCACACCTTCACTCACCGAGAAGGATCTGAAGGATCTGGAGTTCGGGCTTCAGCTCGACGTTGACCTCATCGCACTCTCTTTCGTTCGGGAGCGGGCCGACGTGGAAGCGTTGAACCAGCGCATCGACGAGGCGGGCAAAAACATCGGGGTGATCGCGAAAATCGAAAAGCCCAACGCCGTCCAAAACATCGATGATATTCTCGAAGCGGTGGATGGGATTATGGTGGCCCGGGGCGACCTTGGCATCGAGATGCCGATGGAAGAGGTGCCCAGCACGCAGAAGAAGCTCATCAGCACCAGTATGTCCGCGGCCAAACCCGTCATCACGGCCACGCAGATGCTGGAGAGTATGGTGGAGAACCCACGTCCGACGCGGGCCGAGGCCAGTGACGTTGCCAATGCCGTGCTCGACGGAAGCGATGCGGTCATGCTTTCTGCCGAGACGGCCGTAGGGGATGATCCGGTGCGGGTGGTACGGGCCATGAACCAGATTATCCAGAAGGCGGAGGGCCACTGGAAAGAAAATCGTCCGTCGCTGGCGATGACGCCGGGGCGACTGGAGCAGAGTGAGAGTGTGACGGAGAGCGTGAGTTATACGGCCTGCCGGTTGGCCGAGCAGGTGGGTGCGGAAGCGGTGTGCTGTCTTACCAATTCTGGCGCCACCGCGCGCTCCATTGCCCGGCACCGGCCCAGCATGCCCATCTATGCCTTTACCGACGACGAGCGGGTGGTGGGCCAGCTCGGTGTGCTCTGGGGGACGGAGGCGTTCCACATTCCCTTTCAACAGGATACAGACCAGGGCATTGCCCGGGTTCACAGCGTCCTGCGAGATTACGAACTCGTGGATCCAGGCGATTATGTCGTACTGACGGTCGGAATGCCCCTTCCGGCTCGAGGGCGCACGAACACGGTTCACGTCAGCCGCATCAAGTGAACCGTTCGATGAGAGGTGGAGCGCGCGTGGGGATCCTGCGGAGGGTGTTTCCATTCCATTTCACGTCCCTTCATGCTGAGGGGACCCGCCGGTCTGGTATCCCTCCGCTTATGTTGTCATGAGCCGTTACGTGCATCGATCCTTTCGTGCTGTGCCGCTCCGGGGGGCGGTGGGGTTGCTCTGCGGGTTCCTGCTGGTTGGACTCTCCGGGTGTGGGGAAACGTCCATGCTCGGACGACGCTACGACAATTTTAGCGCCTATTACAACAAGTTCCACAACGCTGAGCAGGCCTTCGAGGAGGGGGTTCAGTCCCTTGAAGAAGGGGCGCGCGAGGTCGACCGGACAGAGTATGTGTCGGTCTTTCTGAAGTCTCAGCAGAACAGGGGCGGGGGGAGCGACTCCCCGTTTGAAAAGGCCATCCAAAAGAGTGCGGACGTTCTGCGGGAGCATCCTGATTCGAAGTGGGTGGACGATGCCCTCCTCTTGATTGGAAAGTCCTATTTTTACCAGAGCAACTACATCGGTGCCGCGCAGAAATTCCGGGAGGCCATGGCGCTGGAGACCGAACGGAGGCGCGAGGCCCGGTTTTGGCTTGCTCGGACGCTCGTCACGAATGAACAGAACACGGCGGCCGACGAGGTGATGCGTGTGGTGGAGGCGTCTGCGGGACAGCCCGATGATGAATGGACGGCGCAGTTGCACCTGGTACGCGGAGAGCTACTGGTCCAACAGGAACAGTGGACGGCAGCGGCGGAAGCGCTGCAGCGAGGATTGGCCGGAGATGTACCGGATGGCCCGGCGGCCCGGGCCGCCTTTTTGTTGGGGCAGGTGTGGGACACTCTGCAGCGGCCGCGTCCGGCACGAGCAGCGTACCGGCACGTGCGTGAATACGACCCGTCCTACAACCTGGCCCTGGCGGCGCGTCTCAGTGAGATTGAACTACAAGGCACGCACGGCGAGCCTGATGCGGCTCTCGATCGTCTCGACGATGTGGCGTCGGACGACAAGAACTACGAACAGCGGGGGGAGATTGCGCTCGTGCGGGCCCGCATATACCGGGCGCAGGGCCGATACGATCGGGCCCGCAAGGCACTTCGGTCGGTTCTCTACGGAGAGGAGGCGCCATCGGGGACGGCAAACGGACGCCTCCACTACGATCTCGCCACGCTGTACCGGGATGCCTATAAAGATTTCAGCCGAGCGGCGGCGCACTTCGATACGGCTAGTACGGGGCTTCAGCGAGGCCGGAGGCAGGGCGAGGCCGAGTCTCAACGACTGCCCCAGGCTCCTGTCGATGCCGATGAGCAAGCCACCCGTTTTCGGGACCTGGCTGAGCGAGCCCGAGAAGTCGCTCGGATGGATTCCCTGCTACGGATCGGGCGCATGGACGACGACGAATTTCAGGCCTTTGTGGCTCAGCTTCGTCGTGAACGGCAAGCGGCCCGGGAAGCGCAGGCCGAGGCACAGCAGGAGGCTGCCCAGACCCGACGATTTCAACAGCGCGGACAGGCGTTGCGCGAACAGCGGCGCAATACAACTCCTGCGGCGGACACCCGGCAGTCCGACGCCGGATTTCTCTTTCATCAAGATCCCGCTCGGGTGCAGCAGGGACGCCAGCGGTTTCAGGAGACGTGGGGCGATCGGCCCCGGGTGGACAATTGGCGGCGTCGAAACGCGATTCGTTCGTCCGGTCCCTCGGACGCAGTCGCTTCGTCCGCACCCGAGGCAGCCCCATCGGCCGGTGGTACGACGGCTCAAAGGGGAGACGCCTCGGTGGGGGGAGGCGGACTCGACCTTGCGGACATTCCCCGAGATTCGTCGAGCCGGGCACAGATGGAGGCAGATCGGGCCGTCGCACGTTATGAATTGGCGAACGCCCTCTTTCTTGCGGCCGGGCGACCGGACTCGGCGGCGACCTGGTACCGGCGCATTCTTCAGAAAAACGCGGATCACCCCGTTGCAAAACGAGCCCTCTACGCGCTTGCGGAGTCCTATCGGGCTCAGGGCGATACGACGGCGGCCCAGCAAACGTATCAACGCCTCCTTGATCAGTATCCCACCACCCAGTTAGCCACGCGGGCTCGAAAGCGTCTTGACCAGGACACCACAGAACCGGCTGATAATGGAGCTGCTGTGGCCGATACCGCTTATGCCCATGCCTACCGACAGTGGCAGAATGGACAGTGGCGGCCGGCGCTTGATAGTATGCTTGTCCTTGCGGCACGCTATCCCGAAACGAAAGCGGCGCCGCGGGCCCTGCTTGCGTCGGGAATTATCTACTGGCGCCGCACGCAGGTCGATTCTACCCGAGCCCCTCGTTCGCTTCTTGACCGGCATGTGGAGGGACTTCTCGAACGCACTCCGGATTCCACAGTGCAGACGGTATCGGAAGGGGCAGAAACGCGCTCGTCCCGTGCACGGCCTGAGTCGGGCCGGGCGGCTCAAAATGCACGAGCGACTCCCGTTACGCCGGATTCTCTTCGGAAGGGGGCGGTGGACTCTACCCAGACACAAGACGCAAAGCAGGCGCCGTTACAGCAACATTCTCCCCGCTCCGATTCCCTTCAACGGGCTGAGAGGGGACAGAGAGCAGGGGGAGATGCCGTTTCCGAAACCGGGAGCGTCTACACCCCGCTCAAGACGCTTCTGAATTATCTCACCCAGCAGTATGCCAATGCTCCGCAAGTCAAACGAGCACAGGTCTTGCTCTCGATGATTGGGGAGCAGCGCGCTGCTGCCGACCCCGCGCGTACAGACTCTTCGGTGGTAGACACCACCAAGAAAGAGGCTCGGCCCGCTCCGGATTCGACGACCCTCGCATCTACACGCGCATCTACGTCAGAATCGGCAGCTGACGCAAGCCCCTCTTCCAGGACCCCACCCCCAATCGATTCGGCTGCAGTTCGTCCCCGCCCGAAGGACTCAACAGGCCACGAGCGCTCCACGTCGTCGGAGCGAGAGCCGCTCCCCGCCCCCACCGATCCGAATGCGCGAACGGCTCCTCCAGACGAGCCGGCACAGAGCACCCAATGGACTCTGCTCGTTGAGCGATTTACGGTCTCGCGGACGGCATCGGCTCGGGAGGCGGAGATGAACCGAACGCTCACGGGCGATTGGGTCGTTGATCTGATACCGGGATCCGATCCGGAAAAACGGGAGTATCTTCTTGTCATTGGTCGTTTTTCTTCGGAAGAAGAGGCGGTCAAGGCACGGGCGCAGCTTCAAGACCAGATCTCTGGCTCCTTGGAGGTATACCGACGGGTCCGGTAATCCCTGATGGTCTTTATGGTAGGGGCAGCGGGAGAGAGGAACCTCAAAAGGGGGCTTCGGTTCGGAGGACCTCAGTGGCAATTCGGAACTGGGGCCGGTGGTCGTTCGGGTTTCTCCGTCGGGGCGAATGCTTCGGTACGGGAGGGGCGGGGAGGCCGTGTCCGGACCGCTGTCACCTTCCATCGACGGGGCACCGCAGAGGGGCGTCTTCGGTCGTACCCGGAAAAGCCCCTCGTGACTGAGTATGGCGTTGCTCAATCTTGCTGCGTCATCGTCAGCTCCGAATGACGAGCGAAGGCGCCCGTCCGGATTTGATCGCAATTGACCGGTTTGAGTAACGCTCAATGTCTGATTCCAATTCCCAACCGCCGGGTCCAGATTCCTCCCCCGGAGAGGAGCGGCACACCCGATCCCTATTTCGATCGCGGTTTGCCCTTTGGATCTATCTGGCGATTTTCCTCGCGCTCATCATCCACCTCATTCTCAATTGGGAAGGGGAATCTCCGCCCCGAGTGGAGTACAGCACCTTCCTCGAATACGTTGAGGCAGGGCACGTGGAGCGAGTGGAGGTGGTCAACGACTCCCGGATTGAGGGCACCTATACGGCGGAGGCAGTGAAATCCGGCCAGGTGCAGGCTCGGAAGGGAGAGGAGGGCCTACTCGGCTCACTGACGGCATCGGATCGGCGGCAGTTCATCACAACGAAGCCCGCCGATCACGAGCTCACGTCGTTCCTTCGGGATCACAACGAGGCTGTGGCCCCGAAGGGCGGGACGTCGGTCCGGTTTACCGCTAGAACCGAAGACGACTGGACTGGAACGATTCTCCTTTGGCTCATCCCGCTAGGCCTGCTGGCTGCCGTGTGGGTGTTTGTACTCCGGCGGATGAACCCGGGGTCACAGATGCTTAACATTGGGAAAAACACAGCGACGTTGTTTGATGCGGCGGACCAGGATCCCGTGACCTTTGACGATGTGGCGGGGTTGGAAGAGGCGAAAGAGGAGGTGGCCGAGGTGGTAGAGTTTCTCCAGACGCCGGAGAAGTTCACCCGGCTTGGAGGGGAGCTTCCCAAGGGCGTACTTCTCGTGGGACCGCCGGGGACGGGGAAAACCCTTATGGCCAAAGCCGTGGCGGGGGAGGCCGGAGTGCCCTTTTTCTCCATTTCGGGCTCCGATTTCGTGGAGATGTACGTGGGGGTTGGGGCGAGTCGGGTGCGGGATCTCTTCAAGAGCGCGAAGGAGAAAGCTCCGTGTATTATTTTCATCGACGAGATCGATGCCGTCGGCCGCTCGCGCGGGCGAAGCAATATGGTGGGGGGAAACGACGAGCGTGAGAATACGCTCAATCAACTCCTGGCGGAGATGGACGGATTCGGTTCCGACGAGGGCATCATCATTATGGCGGCCACGAATCGACCGGACGTGCTCGATTCGGCGCTGCTCCGCCCCGGTCGATTCGATCGACAAATCTTGGTTGAGAAGCCTGATCGGCGGGCACGGAAAAAGATTTTTGAGGTCCACGTCCGCACTCTTCGTCTGGCCGATACCGTGGAGCTCGAAATCCTTGCGGGACAGACGCCCGGTTTTGCCGGGGCCGAGATTGCAAATGTGTGCAACGAGGCGGCACTACTTGCGGCCCGCAAAGATAAAGAGCAGATCGAAATGGAGGACTTTGAGCAATCCATCGATCGGGTGATTGCGGGACTCGAAAAGAAAAACAAGATCATCTCACCGGAGGAGCGGGAGATCATTGCGTATCATGAATCGGGGCATGCCATCGTCGGGTGGTTTTTGGAGCACACGGATCCCGTCGTGAAGGTCTCGATTGTCCCCCGGGGCATGTCGGCTCTCGGTCACGCGCAGTATCTGCCGGAAGAGCGATATCTCTATTCGACCGAGGCGTTGCTGGATCGGATGACGATGGCCCTTGGAGGACGGGTGGCGGAGAGGCTTATCTTCGACCGCGTGACGACGGGAGCCCAGAATGATCTGGAGCGGATTACCAAAATGGCATACGCCATGGTCACCGACTACGGCATGAGCGAGCGCATCGGGAACCTCAGCTTCAACCTGTCCCAGCGGGAGGAGGAGCGCCCGATGTTTAGCAAGCCGTACTCGGACGCGACGGCCGAGGCGATCGACGAGGAGGTACGGAAGATTGTGAGCCGTGCGCGCGATCGGGCGCACCAGATGCTGGAAGAAAAGAGGGGACAACTGGAAGAGATGGCAGACGCCTTGCTCGAACAGGAGGTACTGGGCCCCGAGGAGCTTCTTCGGATTCTGGGCGAACGGCCCCACGGAGAATACGTCGATGTCGATCAGCGCGGGCGGGCACTGAGGGAGGCACCACCGCCTGCAGATGAGAGTCCCGCGGAGCGCGCTGGAAGTTCGTCTGAATCCGATGCATCCGGGGCCTCTACCGAAACCCAGGCGAACGGCCTCCCGTAGAGAGGCCCGCAAAGATGAAGACGGGTCGGCGCTCAGGCACAATGGCCCTTGCTCGGCGAGCTTCGCTCGCCTTTTTCTTTGCAGGAGCACGACTTTCTCTTTCGGTTTACCGATATAAACCGATATACTAATGAGAACAGACGAGAAAGGCCCCTGAGCGAAGCTGAGATGGGGTAAATTCTTTTCACTCCTTCTTCGCCGGGTGTGCGGAATCCTGTAGGGGTGTAAAGACTACCATATGTCCTGTGTGCGCAGCGAGGGGCGATCGCTGAGTGAAGATGCACGGGCACACTGCTCACTGGTTAAGTGATAACGACGATATTCTGACGTGCCGACGATACAGCAACTGATTCGGAAGGGGCGAAAAACGGAAGAGAAGAAGAGTGATGCCCCTGCGCTAGAAGGGAGTCCTCAGCGGCGAGGGGTTTGCACGCGTGTGTACACAACCACGCCGAAGAAGCCGAACTCTGCGCTCCGAAAGGTTGCCCGTGTGCGCCTCACGAATGGCAATGAAGTGACGGCGTATATTCCCGGAGAGGGGCATAATCTTCAGGAGCACTCGATCGTGCTTGTGCGCGGAGGGCGTGTGAAGGACCTTCCGGGCGTCAAGTATCATATCGTTCGAGGGGCACTGGATACGGCGGGGGTGGAGGATCGCCGACAGGGCCGTTCGAAGTATGGCACGAAGAAGCCCACCGACTAGCATTGGCGATGAGCGCTGTGATGGGGCCGGAGTTGGCCGTTCGCCACAGCGCTTTTCGTGTCTGGGGTTAGGGTATTGCCCAGCCCCCCGCCCAGGCGGGCGGTTCCTGTCCCATTGAGTTTTCGACGAACGACCGAACCTCACTATGGCACGCGACAAGGCAGCCAAAAAGCGCACGACTCAGCCCGATCCCATGTACCGGGACGATCTCGTCTCCCGGTTCGTGAACGCCGTGATGCGGGATGGGAAAAAGAGCTTGGCCCAACGCATTGTCTACGATGCCTTTGACGTCATCGAGGAGCGAACGGGAGAGCAAGGGCTTGAGGTCTTTAAGAAGGCCGTGAACAACGTGGCTCCGCTCGTAGAGGTTCGGAGCCGCCGCGTGGGGGGAGCGACCTATCAGGTGCCGATTGAGGTGCGCCCAGACCGCCGGGTTACACTGGCCTTCCGCTGGATTATCCAGTACGCACGAGCTCGGAAAGAAAAGAGCATGTCGAACCGGCTGGCGAGTGAGCTGATCAATGCGGCCCGGGGAGAGGGTGGGGCCGTGAAGAAGAAGGACGACACACACCGGATGGCGGAGTCGAATAAGGCGTTCGCCCACTTTAGTTTCTAGAGCGCTCCCGAGAGGACTCGATGCGGTTGTTCAGGCATATTTTGCTTGGGCACGGGCGCCCTTGAGCACGCAACCAACACACTACCATGGCTACTGAGAATAACGAAGGATTTCCGCTCGAACGGACGCGTAATATCGGCATCATGGCCCATATTGATGCCGGGAAGACCACTGCGACCGAGCGTATCCTCTTTTACACCGGTCGGCTTCACCGCATGGGGGAGGTCCATGAGGGAGCCGCAACCATGGACTTCATGGAGCAGGAGAAGGAGCGGGGCATTACGATTTCCTCCGCCGCTACAACCTGCTACTGGGACGACCACCGGGTGAACATTATCGACACCCCGGGGCACGTTGACTTTACGGTTGAGGTGGAGCGGTCGCTTCGCGTTCTGGACGGGGCCATTGCCTTGTTCTGTGCCGTTGGTGGTGTGGAGCCACAGTCCGAAACGGTGTGGCGGCAGGCCGACAAGTATAACGTTCCGCGGATCGGGTTCGTCAATAAGATGGACCGGACCGGGGCCGACTTCGAGAACGTCCTCGAGATGATGGAGGACCGCCTCAACGCCAATCCGATTCCGCTGCAGATTCCGATTGGCAGCGGCGATATGTTCCGCGGGGTCATTGACCTCATTCGGAACCAAGCCGTCGTTTGGGACGAGGAGTCCCAGGGGATGAAGTGGGACGTTCTTGAGGTCCCCGACGACCTGAAGCCGGAAGCGAAGCAGTGGCGCATCAAGCTCCTTGAAAGCGTCGCGGAGTACGACGACGAGCTTCTCATGAAGTATCTTGAGGGTGAAGAGGAGATCCAGCCCGAAGAACTGGAGGCCGTCATCCGAACGGCGACCCTCAACCGCGACATCACGCCGATGTTCTGCGGCTCGGCGCTTAAAAACAAGGGCATCCAGCGCCTGCTTGACGGCGTCATTAAGTTTCTCCCGAGCCCGAACGACGTGCCGCCGGTCACCGGCCACGATCCTGAGGAGAAGCGGAAGGTAGAGTCCGCTGCGAAAAAGGCTGCGAAAGAGGCGGCTGAAGAGGCGGACGACGATGAGGAGGTTGAGAAGCCCGAGGTAAACGAAGAGGATTACGAGGTCGTCCGGCATCCGCGCGAGGATGAGCCGTTTAGTGCCGTTGCTTTCAAGATTACCACCGACCCATACGTCGGAAAGCTTACGTTCATCCGCGTGTACAGCGGCACACTGGAGTCCGGGTCGAAGGTGTATAGCCCGACCCGCGACGAGACTGAGCGTGTTGGACGCCTTATGTTCATGCACGCCAACAGCCGTGAGGACGTGGACGTAATTCGCGCCGGCGACATTGCTGCCGTCGTGGGGCCGAAGAACCTCAAGACCGGCGATACGATCTGCGATCCTGAGCACCCGGTCGTGCTCGAGTCTATGGAGTTCCCGGAGCCGGTAATCCGGATTGCCGTGGAGCCGAAGTCGAAGGCCGACCGCGATAAGTTGATGAACGGCCTGGTGAAACTGGCCGAAGAGGACCCGACGTTCAATGTCTCGACCGATGAGGAGACGGGGCAGACGATTATTGCCGGGATGGGGGAGCTCCACCTGGAAATCATTGTTGATCGTCTCCGACGAGAGTTCAAGGTGGAGGCCAATGTTGGACAGCCGCAGGTTGCTTATCGCGAGGCCATTACACGCACTGTGGACGAGCACTACGTTCTCAAGAAGCAGTCCGGCGGTCGGGGACAGTTCGCCGAGGTGTACATGGAGGTCGGCCCGAGCGAGGAAGGCAAGGGACTTGAGTTTGAGAATGAAATCAAGGGCGGGGTTATCCCGAAAGAGTTCATTCCGTCGGTTGAGCGTGGAATCGAGAGTGCGATGGAGGACGGCCCGATTGCGGGATACCCGATCGAGGGCGTCAAGATTCGGCTCTACGATGGGGATCACCACGAGGTGGACTCCGACCAGAATGCCTTTGAGATTGCAGGCCGCCTCGGGTTCCGCGAAGCCGCTCGGAACGCCGATCCAGTGCTCATGGAGCCGGTCATGGATGTTGAAGTGATTACGCCAGAAGAGTACATGGGCGATATCATCGGGGATCTTAACAGCCGCCGTGGCCGCATTGGGAAGATGGGGCAGCGCAACGACGCGCAGGTCATTAACGCTGAGGTCCCACTTTCCGAGATGTTCGGCTACTCGACCGATCTCCGGTCGATCTCGCAGGGGCGAGCCATCTACACGATGCAGTTCGAGACCTACGAGCCTGTCCCCGATGACATCGCAAAAGAGATCCTCGACGAAGACACGGTCGGAGCCGCAGCGTAGACCCTGTCCTCATGGGGGAGGATATCCAGTCTGCCAATTTTCGAAATTCCAGCCACTGACTAACGCATAGCACCATGGCGAAAGAAGCCTTTGACCGAGGGAAGCCGCACGTAAATGTCGGAACGATCGGGCACGTTGACCACGGGAAGACGACGCTCACGGCCGCGATCACGAAGGTATTGGCCGAGCGTGTGGGAGGGGCGGCGGCCAAGACGTTCGAGTCGATTGACAACGCGCCGGAGGAGCGAGAGCGCGGGATTACGATTGCGACGTCCCACGTGGAGTACGAGACGGAGAACCGGCACTATGCGCACGTCGACTGTCCGGGGCACGCGGACTACGTGAAGAACATGGTGACGGGGGCGGCGCAGATGGACGGGGCGATTTTGGTGGTTGCGGCCACCGACGGCCCGATGCCGCAGACTCGAGAGCACATTTTGCTTGCGCGGCAGGTGGGGGTTCCGTACCTGGTGGTGTTCATGAACAAGACCGACCTGGTCGACGACGCGGAGCTGCTGGAGCTTGTGGAGATGGAGGTTCGGGAGCTTTTGACCGAGTATGAGTTTCCGGGAGACGAGGTGCCGATGGTGCGGGGGTCGGCCCTTAAGGCCCTCGAGAGCGAGGAGGAGCACGAGGACAAGATCATGGAGCTCATGGAGGCGGTCGACGAGTACATTCCGACGCCGGAGCGGGACGTGGAGAAGCCGTTCTTGATGCCGGTGGAGGACATCTTTTCGATCACGGGTCGGGGGACGGTTGTGACCGGTCGGATTGAGCGGGGGAAGGTGCAGCTGCAAGACGAGGTAGACATTGTCGGGATGCAGGAGGAGAAGATGGAGTCGGTGGTGACCGGCATTGAGATGTTCAACAAGACTCTGGAGGAGGGGGAGGCGGGAGACAACGCCGGCATTCTGCTCCGGGGGATTGAGAAGGAGGAGGTCAGCCGGGGAATGGTGTTGGCGGAGCCGGGGACGGTGACGCCGCACAAGGAGTTTGAGTGTGAGGTATACGTGCTTTCGAAGGAGGAGGGCGGTCGCCACACGCCGTTTTTCGACGGATACCAGCCGCAGTTTTACTTCCGGACGACCGATGTGACCGGATCGATTGAGCTGGAGGAGGGGGTAGAGATGGTGATGCCGGGGGACAACGCGACGTTCAAGGCGAAGTTGATACAGCCGGTGGCGTTGGAGGAGGGCCTTCGGTTTGCGATTCGGGAGGGAGGACAGACCGTGGGTGCGGGAGTGGTGAGCAAGATTCTGGACTAGACGCGAGACGAGTTGCGAAGGGCGAGTGCCGAATGAATCGATTCGGCATTCGAAGCTCGAAATTCGGAAATTGATACTGAGACATGGCCACGCAGCAGAAGATTCGAATTAAGCTGAAATCGTACGACCACTCCCTGATCGATAAGAGTGCGGAGAAAATTATCCGCACGGTAAAGTCGACGGGAGCGGTAGTGAGTGGACCTGTTCCTCTCCCGACCGAGAAAAAGGTGTACACAGTGCTGCGCGGCCCCCACGTGGATAAAAAGAGCCGCGAGCAGTTTGAGCGCCGCCACCACAAGCGTTTGATCGACATTCTCTCGTCGAGCAGTGACACGGTGGATGCGCTGATGCAGCTTGAGTTGCCGAGCGGAGTGGATGTTGAGATCAAGGTTTAATCATGCTTCGCCGGCGCTTTCCTCCGGCCCTGGTACTTTTGCTGGTTGTTGGGCTCGCCACACAGGTGAGCGGGTGCGATTCCGGCGCGTCGAAGCGAGCGTTCCAGTACAGCAGCCTGGTCGGAACGTGGCGGATCCAGCGGGTGGACGTGACAGGTATTTTGCGCGACACGGTCCGGCTTGAATTTCTGCCGGAAGGAGACAGCGGGCGGGCGTATCGCTTGCTTCGGCCCGTGCGAGAGGATCCGGTTGTGGGGAGAGGACGGGTGGACATACCGACTGTCGGCGTTTTGCGCATGACGGACGGCTTTGCTCGCCCACTTTTGTGGACGTTTAATTTTGATCGACCGAACGGTTCGAGGACGAGTGTTCGCTTCGTTCTGCAGGAACGATGGAACGGAGACGCTCAAGCCTTCTTGAACAGAATCGGTCTGCCCGGCAACGCTCGCGGGATTGAGATGGATCTCATTCGTGAGCGAGACTAGCCGTTTTGAACTGACAATTTTTGCAAGACCTCATCGCCATGAGTAGCGGACTGATCGGAAAAAAGGTGGGAATGACGAGCGTCTTTGATGACGACGGCAACAACGTTGCCTGCACAGTCATCGAGGCCGGCCCGAACGTCGTGACCCAGGTGAAGCAAGAAGAGGGTCCGGACGGCTATGACGCCGTGCAACTCGCCTTCGACAACAAGAAGGAGAAGAACACGACGAAGGCCATGCAAGGGCACTTTGCTGAGGCCGACTCGCCCCCAAAGCAGGTCGTGAAGGAGTTTCGCGACTTCGGCGAGGACGTACAGCAGGGCGACGTTGTGCGAGTGGAGGACCTTTTTGAGGAGGGTGAGACCGTGGATGTCGTGGGAGTATCGAAGGGGAAAGGATTCCAGGGCGTTGTGAAGCGCCACGGATTTAGTGGGGTAGGCATGACGACACACGGCCAGTCCGACCGTCAGCGCCACCCGGGCTCCATTGGGGCCTCCGCTGATCCCTCCCGCGTGTTTAAAGGACTACGGATGGCCGGGCAAACCGGAGGGGAGCGAACCAAGATTCAAAATCTGACGGTGGTTCGAATCCTTCCGGACCACGACGCCATCCTCATTAAGGGCTCCGTTCCGGGTCCCAAAAGCGGATACGTCGAACTCTACAAGAAGACCGACGCTGGCGCATAGACGTTACGAACCGCATGGGGCGTGACCGGTACGTTCCGGTCGCCGCTTCCCGAGCGACTGTGAATCTCTGACCCGATAGGATTATGGATGTCGACATTTATCAAAACGATGGCGTGAGCTCCGGCCGCACGGCGACCCTTGTGCCAACGGTGTTTGACGTGGAGCCGAACAATCACGTCATCTGGTTGGACGTGAAGCGGATCCAAGCCCATGAGCGACAGGGCACGAGCAAGACCCAGGAGCGTTCTGAGGTGACCGGCTCAACCCGAAAGCTTTACCGGCAGAAGGGGACCGGAAATGCTCGCGTTGGTGACGCCAAGTCCCCGATTCGCCGCGATGGAGGTAGGGCTCACGGCGCTCGTCCGCGTAGCTACGACCACAACCTGAATCTGAAGGAGAAGCGCCTTGCTCGACGCTCGGCCCTCTCCTATAAGGCCGAAAGCGATTCGGTGCGGGTGGTCGAAGACTACTCTATGGACCGTCCGAGCACTCGAGAGCTGACCGATCTCCTCGATCTCATGGAGATTGGAGACGAAAAAGTTCTGTTCGCCACAACGGAGGTAGAAAAAGAAATCTACCATAGCGCACAGAACTTGTCGAAGGTGAACGTTCGGGAAGTGCAGAGCGTCAACACCGTTGATATTCTCGATGCGGACGTGGTGGTTTTTCAGGAAGGAGCGCTCGACTGGATGACCCAGGTCCTCGCTCCCGATCCCGTTCACGCGTAACTTCGTGTCCGGAGGGAACTCGAATTCTTAGATTGTTGCTGAGCTATGAGTAAACGCGTTCTCATTCGTCCCTACGTGACTGAGAAGACAACTTATCAGATGGAGGAGGGGAAGTACTCCTTTATCTGTGGGCTTGATGCCTCGAAGCCCGAAATCCGACAGGCCATTGAGGAGCGATATCCGGGGGTCGACGTCGCTAAGGTTCGCACTCAGGTCGTTCCGGGCAAGCGCCGTCGACAGTTCCGACAGGGGAACATGATCGAGGGACGAACCTCGGGCTTTAAGAAGGCCATCGTAGAGCTTGACCCCGATGGTGAACAGATCGACTTCTTTGAGGGAATTTAGACGCAGACTGGACTGCTCGCAACCCCTTTTCATCCTTGACGGTGGGCACTGCGCACTGTCAGAAATCCGTTTTCTGCTATGGCGATTAAGAAGCGAAAGCCGACGATCAACAGTCAGCGCCAGTACTCGGTTGACGACAAGGAAGATGTGACGTCGACCGAGCCGGAGCGAAGCCTCCTGGAGGCAATGTCCAATAGTGGAGGCCGCAACAACCAGGGGCGCATGACGATGCGCTACCGGGGCGGTGGTCATAAGCGTCGTTACCGCAAGATTGACTTCAAGCGGAACGACAAGGATGGCATTCCTGCTCGGGTGGCGACAATCGAGTACGACCCCAACCGGTCGGCTCGGATCTCTCTCCTCGTCTACGCCGACGGTGAGAAGCGTTACATCGTTGCTCCCGATGGGATTGAAGTGGGGCAAACGGTGATGAGTGGACCTCAGGCAACCGCAGATACCGGTAACTGCCTTCCGCTTACGAATATCCCGCTCGGAACGCGCGTGCACTGCATCGAGATGCGACCGGGCAAGGGGGCACAGTTGGCCCGTGCGGCGGGGACGCATGCCCAGCTTACAGCTCGCGAAGGAGACTATGCGACGCTTGAGCTGCCGAGTGGAGAGACCCGCCTGGTACCGTCGAAATGCCGAGCCACGGTAGGCGTTACGAGCAACGTGGAGCACTTCAACATAGAAATTGGAAAGGCGGGGCGAAGCCGCTGGCTCGGGCGTCGACCTCGAACCCGAGGAGTTGCCATGAACCCGATCGACCACCCAATGGGCGGTGGAGAGGGACGTGCATCGGGGGGGCACCCGCGTTCCCGGAAGGGAGTCCCGGCGAAAGGGTACAAGACTCGGACGCGTAATAAGGACTCGAATAAGTACATTATTCGCCGTCGCACCGAGTCGAAGAGCCGGAAGAAATCAAAGTAACCGGAGCGGGGGCTTGGGCTCTGTAAGAGCATCATTCTTCAGGATTCAACTGACTGACTTGCCATGCCGCGTTCTTTACGTAAGGGACCGTACGTCTACTACAAGCTTCAAGAAAAGGTTGAAGCGCTGAACGAGTCCGACGAGAAGAAGGTCGTGAAGACGTGGTCGCGGCCTTCGATCATCACGCCGGACTTTGTGGGGCATACGTTTGCCGTGCACAACGGTCGCCAGTTCGTTCCGGTGTACGTATCGGAAAACATGGTGGGCCACAAGCTTGGAGAGTTTGCCCCGACCCGAACGTTTAAGGAGCACTCGAAGGCGAAGGTGGACAAGCGCGCCCGACAGAAGCCGGGGCAGTAAGCACCGGGCGACGCCGTCTGTGACCTTCTCCTCCAAATTTGACGACGAGACATGCAAGCACGAGCTGTACGCAAACACATTCGGAGCTCACCGCTGAAGATGCGGCGCGTCATCAATCTGGTGCGCGACCGCAATGTACCGGAAGCGGTAGCTATTCTCGATTACATGCCGCAGAAGGTCACGGACGTGGTGGAGACGACGATCCGCTCGGCCGTGTATAACCTGATGGATCAGTACGACGAGCGGTTTGACGAAGGATCACTTCAGCTGAAGGAGATCCGGGCCGACGAAGGGCCGACGTTTCAGCGTTGGAACCCGCGGGCCCGAGGACGAGCGGCCCCGATCCGAAAACGCACGACACACCTTACGGTGGTAGTCGAGGTCACAGAAGAGGAGCCGGCTGAGGTCGCGTAGCGCTCAGTGGCAGCGGGCTTCTCTGATACACGACACACTTTGAATTAAGACGACGAGGTACAGCCTTGGGTCAGAAAACAAACCCCATCGGAATGCGTCTCGGAGTGATTCGTGGTTGGGATTCCAACTGGTACTCCGAAGACGACTTTCAGGACAAGCTCGTTGAGGATGAAGAGATCCGGCGCTATCTCCATACCCGTCTCAAACGGGCAGGGCTCAGCCGGGTCGTCATTGAGCGAACGCCGAAGCGCGTGATTCTCACCCTTCACACGAGCCGCCCCGGGGTAGTGATCGGGCGTGGTGGTTCGGAGGTTGAGAAGCTCCGCGAAGAGCTGAAAACCCTCACGGGCAAAGACATTCAAATTAACATTAGCGAGATCAAACGTCCGGAACTGGACGCGACCCTCGTGGCCAAGAACATTGCTCAGCAGCTGGAGGGGCGTATTTCCTTCCGCCGGGCGATGAAGCAGGCCATGCAGGCCGCCATGCGAATGGGGGCTGAAGGGGTACGCATTCGGGCCTCGGGTCGTCTCGGCGGAGCCGAGATGGGCCGGCGCGAAGAGTACCTTGAAGGACGCGTGCCGCTGCACACGATCCGGGCCGACATTGACTTTGCCCAGGAAACCGCCCGTACCATCTACGGGACGATTGGGGTCAAGGTCTGGATCCATCGTGGTGAGATCCTGGGACAGCCTGATCTCAGCCCGAACGTGCAGGCCCAGCAGCGGAAGCAGATGAAGGAGACGCCGCAGGAGCGACGTCAGCGCCGAGAGGGCAGCTAGGCCTTCCGCTCGCGTCTTGTTTCGCGGCCCGGGTTTTTGGCCCCGAATATGGGCGCGACCATTGGCGCGTGGACGGGATCGCTTCCCCGGGCACGAGTCTCACACTAGAACTGACGAGTATCGAACCTGAACACCATCTATGCTTGAGCCGAGACGCACGAAACACCGGAAGGTCCAGCGCAACCAGGGACTCACACGTGGCGAATATGCTACGAAAGGGACCCGGCTCAACTTCGGCGACTTTGGCCTGAAAGCCCTAGAGAAGGGCCAGGTCACTAGTCGCCAGTTGGAGGCCGCCCGCGTGGCGATTAACCGCCACCTTCAGCGGGCCGGGAAGGTCTGGATTCGCGTCTTTCCCGACAAGCCAGTGACAAAGACACCGGCAGAGACCCGAATGGGAAAGGGGAAGGGCGAACCGGAGCACTACGTGGCTCCTCTGCAAAAAGGGCACGTCCTGTTTGAGGTTGGGGGCGGCGTCTCGGAAGAGGTTGCGCGGGAAGCCCTCCGTCTCGGAAAACACAAGCTCCCGTTGAAAACGAAGTTCGTGGTGCGGCCAGGCTATCACGCCGAGTAGTCGTGCCCGAGGTGACCGTAAGGCCAACCCTGTTGAATTGACTCTTGCTGCCCGACGATGGAAGCCGATCAGATCCGAGACCTGAGCATTGAGGAAATTAAGACGCGCATTGATGAGGAAGAGGAGCAGCTGGAGGAGCTCCAGTTTCAGCACGCGATTCGCGGGCGGCTGGAGAATCCAATTCTCCTCCGGACCAAGCGACGCCTCATCGCACGCTTGAAGACCATTCTGAACGAGAAGCAGCGAGCGGGTGAGGAGGCGTAATGCCCCCTCCCCGGACATTCCTTCTGAGATTTACTGACGAGCGAACCAGTTACTACAATGGAGCACACGGACGAAGACACAGACTCTACGGTCGAACGCAATGATCGGAAGGAGCGAATCGGGGTGGTCCAGAGCGCAAAAATGGACAAGACCATCACCGTCTCGGTCCGACGCCAGATGAAGCACCCCATGTACGGGAAGTATCTGGAACGATCGTCGAAGCACATGACCCACGACGAGGAAAACGAGGCGAACGAGGGGGATACCGTTCGGATCATGGAGACCCGACCGATCAGCAAGAACAAGCGCTGGCGTCTCGTTGAGATTATTGAGCGCGCCAAGTAGTGTGCTCCGGAGTCCCCGGTTTTGGCGCGGCCTTGCGCCCGTTCTATCATTCTGGAATTTGAACATCGGAGACCGTCATGATTCAGCAAGAAACCCGACTTTCGGTTGCAGACAACAGCGGCGCCAAAGAAGTGCAGTGCATACGCGTGCTTGGAAGCAGCGGTCGCCGCTACGCCGGCATAGGGGATCAGATTGTGGTCTCCGTGAAGTCGGCCATTCCGAGTGGGAACCTCAATAAGGGCGATGTCAGTCGTGCGGTGGTCGTGCGGACGAAGAAGGAGACCCGTCGCGACGATGGTACCTACATCCGGTTCGACGAGAACGCGGCTGTGCTGATTAATGCCCAGGAAGAACCGGTGGGTACTCGCGTTTTCGGCCCGGTGGCGCGAGAAGTGCGCCAGAAGCAGTTTACCCGGATTGTGTCCCTCGCACCTGAGGTTCTGTAGTCCCGATCCCGTCGAATTGCCTGTTGAACGAAGACCCCGAGAGTCATGAGACAGAAGAAGCTTCACGTGAAGAAGGGCGACATGGTGATGCTCAACAAGACCATCACGTCCGCCCGGTCGGCGGGAGAAGACCGGGAGGCCGGCTATGTAGGAAAGGTCCTGAAGGTCTTTCCGGAAGAAGAGCGCGTGATTGTGGAGGGCGTCAACATGCGCATTCACCACGAGCAGCCCAGCATGCAGAACCGGGAGGGAGGGCGCGAGAAGCGAGAGGCTCCTATTCACGTTTCGAACGTGAATCCGGTCGACAGCAATGGGGAGCCGACTCGGGTCGGACGGAAGAAGGTTGAGGATCCGGAAACGGGCCGTTCGCAGTGGGTTCGATACGCAAAGACGACCGGCGAGGAACTAGACGAGTGATTGCGGCATCGCCTTGAATCGTTTGTGCAGGGGGAACCCACCCCCATGTCCTACGATTTCCTTCGTCTGCGGAACTTTTGGGCGGCCACATTGCGGCCCTGATTGCACGTTTTTGATTACGACTGATCCCGTTTGATTTATGGCCGAAGACGCTCCACGACTCCGGCAAACGTATGAGGACGAAGTTCGGCCCAAACTTGTTGAACAGTTTGGGTACGAGAACTCCATGGAGGTTCCACGCCTGAAGAAGATTACGGTCAACAAAGGCGTTGGCGAGGCCTCAGAGAATGAAAAGGCGCTGGACACAGCGGTAGAGGAGCTCCGAAAAATTACCGGACAGCATCCTACCGTGAACCGGGCGAAAAAGAGTATTGCGAGCTTCAATATCCGAGAGGGGATGCCCGTGGGGGCAACCGTTACACTGCGGGAAGCTCGCATGTACGAGTTCTTTGATCGCCTTATTACCCTTGCGCTGCCCAACATTCGGGACTTTGAAGGCGTTCCGGATCGCAGCTTCGATGGCCACGGAAACTATACGCTGGGGATCCAAGAGCAAATTATCTTCCCGGAGATTGACGTAGACAACGTGGATCGGATTAGCGGCATGGACGTGACGTTCGTCACCAGTGCCGAGACGGATGAAGAGGCCTATGCGCTGCTGAAGGGGTTGGGAATGCCCTTTGTGCGCCGAGGCGACGAGGAGGCGGCGACGGCGTAGCTGCTTCCGGGGGAGCGAGTTGCACTTGACACCTGACAGATTCGAGTTTCGATATGGCCAAGAAGAGTTGGATTGCGCGGGAAGAAAAGCGTGAAAAGCTGTACGAGAAGTATAAGGAGAAGCGTCGCAAGCTGAAGGAGGAAGGAAAGTGGACGGAACTCCAAAAGCTACCGCGAGACTCGAGTCCAGTGCGTCAGAACAATCGTTGTCGGCTTTGCGGTCGGCAGCGCGGCTATCTCCGAAAGTTTGGGGTATGCCGCATTTGCTTCCGTGAGCTGGCGCTGGAAGGCAAGATTCCCGGGATTCGGAAGGCGAGCTGGTAAGAGCAGCCCGCCCCGGTATTTGTTGAGCTTGGAAATCCAAACTGACGACCTCAAAGCAACGATGAGTGGTGTTTCTGACCCAGTGGCTCAGTATATGGCTCGTATCCGCAATGGCCAACGAGCCGAACACAACTACGTCGATATTCCGGCGTCGAAACTGAAGCGGGCGATTACCCAGATTCTCCTTGAGAAGGGATATATCAAGAACTACGTCAATATCGACGACGGAAAGCAAGGACTGCTTCGGGTGTACCTGAAGTATGATGATTATGGGGATCCCGCAATCCGAATGATGAAGCGAGTCTCGAAGCCCGGCCTGCGGGAGTATGCTAGTGCCGATGAGCTTCCGACCGTGAAGAATGGGCTTGGCATAGCGATTCTTTCTACCTCTCGGGGCGTCATGAGTGACAAAGAGGCGCGTCGGTTTGGGGTCGGAGGCGAAGTGCTCGCGAAGGTCTTTTAGGACAGCCTCTCACTTGGCCAGCGTCCCGTTTTTGCACCAACTATCTTGATTGACATCCATGGCTCGCATAGGAAGTAGACCCATTCCGTTCGGGGATGACGTGAAGATTACGGTCGACGACACGAACGTTGTCACCGTCGAAGGGCCGAAGGGAGAGCTCACGCAACAGATTGATCCGGACCTCACCGTCGAGATTGGTGACGGAGAGGTGGTCGTCAACCGACCAACCGATCAGAAGCGCCACCGCTCAGTCCACGGTCTCAGCCGATCCCTTCTCCAAAATATGGTGAAAGGGGTCACGGACGGATACGAGAAGGAACTGAAGATTATCGGCGTCGGATATCGGGCGCAGATGTCGAACGGGGCACTTGAGTTGGCGCTTGGATATTCCCATCCCATCTACTTTCTGCCCCCCGATGAAGTGACGATTTCTGTTGATTCGGGGCGAGGCCAGGATGACATCATTACGGTAGAGGGCATCGACAAGGAGTTGGTGGGGCAGGTCGCAGCTAAGATTCGTAGCATGCGTCCGCCGGAGCCCTATAAAGGGAAAGGAGTCCGATACGTGGATGAACAGATTGAACTGAAGGCAGGAAAGACGGCGGCCCGGTAGAGAATCGAGTGGCCGTTTTTGCCTGATTGCTTCATTTTTAAACGAAGATATTTGTCGTCATGGCGAAGGGGAAAAAAGAAAAGGTCGAGCGCCGCCGGCGCATTCGCAAGAGTATTCGCGAAGACATGATGGGGACTTCTGTACGTCCTCGGCTGTCGGTGTACCGATCCAACAAGTACATTTACGCCCAGTTGATCGACGACTTTGAGGGGCATACCCTTGCCGCTGCGTCGAGTCTGGAGGACGACGTAGACGGCGATAGCCCAACGGAGGAGAGCCGAGAGGTTGGGGAGCTGATTGCTCAGCGGGCGCAGGAAGAGGGCATTGAGAAGGCCGTCTTCGATCGTGGAGGATATAACTACCACGGTCGCGTCGAGGCTCTGGCGGAGGGAGCCCGAGAGGGCGGCCTGGAATTTTAGGCCTCCTCGCTTCTCTATCGAATCCTTAGATTAGACATACGAAGCAGCGAGTTATGGCAGATCGAAGAGAGCGAAAGCGGGTAAATGCCGAAAAGCGGCAGGAGAACTGGGTAGACCGTCTTGTGTCGGTGAACCGCGTATCCAAGGTGGTGAAGGGAGGCCGCCGATTTTCCTTCAACACGGTGGTGGTCGTGGGCAATGAGGACGGCCTCGTCGGCATGGGGCACGGAAAGGCCAATGAGGTCTCCAGTGCCATTTCGAAAGGCGCCGATGACGCGAAGAAAAACGTGTTTCGCGTCCCGATTCGAGACGGCACCATTCCCTACAAAATTGTCGGCAAGCAAGATGCCGGAAAGGTTGTGCTGAAGCCGGCTGCGCCGGGTACCGGAGTCATTGCGGGCGGAGGCGTTCGTGCCGTATTGGAGTGCGCCGGATATCGGAACGTGCTTACGAAGTCGATCGGGACCTCCAACCCGCACAACCAGGTGAAGGCCACGATCAATGCCTTGGCGGATCTTGAGGATGCGCTTGAGGTGGCTCGACGTCGAGACATCCCGCTGGAGAAGGTTTTTAACGGGTAGAGCGTACGACGACTCCTTTTGCCTGCCGTTTCCTGTTCATTATGAGCTGAAGGACCATCATGGGAACGTTGAAAATCGAACAAGTCCGAAGCAAGAACGGGCAGAGTGGGTCTCAGCGACGAACCCTCCGTGCCTTGGGGCTTCGTCATATTCGGGATACCGTAACCCATGACGATACCCCTCAAATTCGCGGTATGATCAAGAAAGTTCACCACCTTGTAGAGGTGGAGGAACTGGACGAGTAAGAACGTCCGGAATTTTGGAGAGATGTGTCAGGGATGCCCTGCGCACATCTGCTTCTTCGTCTGTGAGAATTAAGCACTGGTAGACCGACATGGATCTCAGTAATCTGAAGCCCGCCGAGGGTGCTACAAAATCGCGACAGCGGCTTGGCCGAGGAGAAGGCTCAGGCCGAGGTGCTCATAGCTCGACCCGAGGAACGAAGGGGCAGAGCAGCCGATCGGGCTCGAAAAACCGACCAATGTGGTTTGAGGGAGGGCAAATGCCCCTGTTCCGTCGCGTCCCGAAGCACGGGTTCAATAATCCGTTCTCCACGGAGTACGCCATCGCGAACGTGGGACGCATTCAGATCCTCGTTGATGAGGGACGGATTGATGCAGACGAGCCCATCACCCCGGAGGTGCTCGAATCGGTGGGGGCGGTTCGAGATGCGAGCCTCGTCAAGATTTTGGGGGACGGTCTGCTGGACTCAGCCCTCGACATCTCTGCCCACGCCTTCAGCAGCTCCGCCATGGAGAAAATTGAAGACGCGGGCGGAGCGGCCACCGTTCTCGACGAGAATGAATAATCATTCTCGCATCATTCGCGGCCCTGCGATTAAGTAGCCTATCTTATGGCTGGATTTGCCGAGAGCATTCGCAACATTTGGAACGTCCAGGAGCTCCGCGAGCGCATCCTGTACACGCTCGGTCTTCTCGTCGTGTACCGCTTTGGTACGTTCGTCACGCTTCCCGGTGTGAATGCGGAGGCCCTCGCCCAGATCAATGCACAGCAAGGCGGTGGGGGTATTTTTGGGTTTCTGGACATGTTCGTTGGGGGGGCGTTTAAGCAGGCGGGCATCTTTGCACTGGGCATTATGCCTTACATTACAGCCTCAATCATCATTCAGTTGATGGGGGCGGTGGTTCCGTATTTCCAGAAGCTGCAGCGAGAGGGGGAAGAGGGGCGGCGTCGGATTACCCAGCTGACACGTTACGGCACGATTGGCATTACAGCCCTCCAGTCGATTGGGTACGCCATCAATCTGTTGGCAGGGGCGACAGGACAGGCCGTGGTCATCAACTCCACTCTCTTTACCATTACAACGGTGATCGTACTCACGAGTGGTACGGCCTTCGTGATGTGGTTGGGAGAGCGCATCAGCGAAGATGGGATTGGGAATGGCATCTCGCTGATTATCATGATTGGTATTATTGCCTTTCTCCCGCAGGCCCTATTCAACGAGGTCCGGACCGTTGGCGACAACATCTTCATTCTGCTTCTTGAGATTGGCGTCTGGGTCCTTGTTACGGGAGGAGTGGTACTGATCTCACAGGGCATGCGCCGGATTCCGGTGCAGTACGCGAAGCGTGTGGTGGGACGAAAAGCCTACGGGGGATCAACACAGTATCTCCCACTGCGTGTGAATGCGGCGGGGGTCATGCCGATTATCTTTGCGCAGTCGATCATGTTCATCCCCTCCACGATCGCGTCGTTCTTTCCGAACAGTCCGACGATGCAACAGATCGGGACCTGGTTTTCCGATATCAGTGGAATGGGGTACTCGATTCTGTTCTTCTTCGTGGTTGTGTTCTTCACCTACTTCTACACGGCCATTTCGGTTAACCCGAAGGAGATGGCCGACACCATGAAGCGGCAAGGAGGATTTATTCCGGGCATTCGTCCCGGCAAACAGACGAGTGAATTTATCGATACGATCCTCACGCGAATTACGCTCCCAGGATCGATTTTCCTTGGCTTTGTCGCGATCCTCCCATCCTTTGCGATGCGGGCTGGGGTAACCCAAAGCTTTGCAATGTTCTATGGAGGGACCAGTCTGCTCATTCTCGTGCAGGTAACGCTTGACACGCTCCAACAGATTGAGAGTCACTTGCTCATGCGTCACTACGACGGCTTCATGAAGAGTGGCAAGATGCGGAGCCGCAGGCAAGGCATGTAGATTGGACAGCATCTTCCCCCGAATCCCTTTTCCCCATGCGGTGGTTGTCCCACCTTTGGAATCGAATCCGTGGTGCCTTTATGGTTCACATGAAAAGCCAGCGTGAAATTGATCGTCTCCGTGAGAGTGCGGACCTCGTCGGCCGTACGCTCGGAGAAGTGGCACGCCACATTGATGTAGGGGTTACCCTCGAGGAGTTGGATGCCGTTGCCGAAGACTTCATCCGAACACACGGGGCTGAGCCTGCATTCAAAGGGTATCAGGTGGGGGACAACGTATTTCCCAACACGTTGTGCACGTCGGTGAACGATGCGGTCGTGCACGGCATCCCGGATGACTACGCGCTGCAGGACGGAGACCTGTTGTCGATCGACTGCGGTGTGAAGTTGGACGGGTACTACGGGGATTCTGGGTTCACCTTTGGGGTGGGATCCGTTTCGGAAGAAGATGCGGCTCTCTGCCGAGCCACGTACGACGCACTACAAAGAGGAATCGGTCAGGCTGTTGCCGGTCGGCGGATTGGAGATATTAGTCACGCCGTCCAAACCCATTGTGAGAGTCGAGGGTATGGAATCGTTCGCGACTTGGTTGGGCATGGGATTGGGCAGAGTCTCCACGAAGATCCTCAGGTGCCCAATTTCGGGGAAGCGGGCACGGGCCGCCGACTGAAGCCGGGGCTTTGCATCTGCATTGAGCCGATGATTAACCAAGGGACTGGGGAGGTCCAGACGGATGCCGACGGTTGGACGATCCGGGCGGTTGACGGGCGCCCGTCTGCACATTACGAGCACATGGTTGTTGTACAGGACGAAGAGGCTGAGGTGCTCTCAACCTTCCAGTACATCGAGGACGTTATCGAACCGCCTTACGAAATCGACGCTCTCAAAGAGAAACAAACACGCTAATGGCAAAGGAAGAAGCCATCGAGAAGGACGGAGAAGTCATAGAGGCCCTTCCAAACGCTCAGTTTCGCGTCCGACTAGAGAACGGACACGAGATTCTCGGTCTGCTCTCCGGAAAGATGCGGATGAACTACATCAAGATCCTGCCGGGCGACCGTGTAAAGGTGGAGATGTCGCCCTACGACCTGTCGAAGGGGCGGATTGTCTATCGCTATAAGAACTGAGCGACTCGATTCCCGTATACGTCCTTTGGACGAGGAGGGGACAGCGTGTTCGACGTATGTGCTAGTATTCAATTGATTGTATTACACCATGCCACGGATTGCAGGCGTTGACGTACCAGACCATAAGCGAGGAGAGATTGCGCTGACCGAAATCTATGGGGTCGGCCGCTCTCGTGCGAATAATGTATTGAAGGAGGCCGAGGTGAGTGTCGACAAGCGGCCTCGCGAGTGGTCGGAGAGTGAGACGAAGAAGGTGCGCCGCATCATCGAAGAAGAATACACGGTGGAGGGACAGCTCCGTACCGAGGAGCAGATGAATATCAAGCGCCTAATGGACATTGGGTGCTATCGTGGTAAGCGCCACCGTGAGGGGCTGCCCGTTAATGGTCAGCGGACGCGCACGAATGCCCGTACCCGCAAAGGGAAGCGGAAGACGGTGGCGGGCCGGAAGCAGTCGAAAGATAAGAAGTAGCGCCTGGACACGATCCGTCCCAAATTTTCTACATTTCCTTCGAGACGAGGCACTGAGTTATGGCTAAAGGAGAAAAGAGCGGAAAGCGGGTTCGCAAGAAAAACGTTGTTGTCGAATCGAATGGACGGGCCTACGTAAAGGCCACGTTCAACAATGTGATCGTGACGATTACCGATCAGTATGGCAACACCATCTCCTGGGCAAGTGCGGGGAAGATGGGCTTCAAAGGAAGTCGTAAAAACACGCCGTACGCAGCGCAGAAGGCGGGAGAGGCAGCGGCACAGGAGGCCCATGATCTCGGCCTTCGCCGTGTAGATGTATATGTAAAGGGACCGGGCTCCGGGCGTGAAGGAGCCATTCGGGCCATGTCGGAGGTTGGTATTGAGGTGGCCTCGATTCGGGACGTAACTCCCCTTCCGCACAATGGTTGCCGCCCTCCGAAGCGCCGCCGAGTCTAACTCCTTTTTCTCGGGTATGTTGTGGAGCGGCACTGATGATGCGCTGCTCCGAAAATATCAGTCTGTCGTTCGAAATACGAAACTTGATTTGTAGAATGGCTCGTTATAGAGGACCGAAACAAAAGATTGCCCGTCGCTTCAAGGAGCCCATATTCGGCCCCTCGAAGGCTCTTGAACGGAAGCCGTATCCGCCCGGTCAGCACGGGCAGTCGCGCCGCCGTCGCGAGAGCGAATATGCCGTTCAGCTCAAGGAAAAACAAAAGGCGAAGTACACCTACGGCCTTCTGGAAAACCAGTTTAAGAACCTGTTCGACAAAGCCTCCCGAACGCAGGGAGTGACAGGGGAAAAGCTCCTCATCCTACTAGAGGCTCGTCTTGACAACACGGTCTTTCGCATGGGCTTTGCCCGGACGCGGCGCCAGGCCCGGCAGTTTGTGTCGCACCGACACATTATGGTCAACGGTGAGATCGTGGACATCCCGTCCTACGAAATGTCGCCGGACGACGTGGTTTCCGTAAAGCCGGGGAGCCAAGACCTTGAGGTGATTCAGGAAAACGTGGAGCACCAGCAGCGGACCTTTTCCTGGATCGAAGTGGACCGTGACGAGATGAAAGGGAAGTTCATCGACTATCCGAACCGGCAAGAGATTCCGGAAAACATTGATGAGCAGCTCATTGTAGAGCTCTACTCGAAGTAAAATTCCCTGCGTCGGGGGCCTGCATTCCCCGCCGATCCGGCTCGGCCCGATTGTTCTGGGCCGGGCCTCTCGCATGACCCGATACTGATTTCAATTTGTTGACTCCTACGTATGGATAACTACGGGCTTCAAATGCCGGACGGCGTTCAGGTCGAAGAAGAGACCGACAAGACCGGTCAGTTTGTTATTGAGCCGCTTGAACGCGGATACGGCGTTACCATTGGGAATGCCTTGCGCCGTGTGCTGCTGTCGTCGCTGCGGGGGCTTGCCGTTACCGCCGTTAAGATTGACGGTGTCCAGCACGAGTTTTCCACCATCGACGGTGTGACGGAAGATGTCTCGGACATCATCCTCAATCTGAAGGAGGTGCGGTTCAAAGCGGATGAGATGCGGGAAGGGCATCTCCATCTCAGTCTTGAAGGTCCAGGGAACTGGACAGCCGAGGACATTGACGAGGCAACCTCCGACTTTGAGGTGCTCAACCCCGACCAGCACATCGCGACGATGGCTGAGGATGCGACGGTGAACGTCGATCTTCGTATCGGCTACGGTCGTGGCTATATCCCCTCCGAAGAAAATAAGCGTGAGGATGATCCGATTGGGGTGATCGCTGTGGATTCCATCTTTACCCCGATCAAAAACGTCAAGTACTCGGTCAAGCCAACACGGGTTGGCCAGAAGATTGACTACGAGAAGTTGATCCTGGATGTAGATACGGACGGGTCGGTTAGTCCGGAAGAAGCCGTGACGAAAGCGGCCTCCATCCTGCGGGACCACGTCAACTTCTTTATCCAACTCGACGAAGAACCTGAGCCTGTTGTGGAGGAGCAGGAGGTCGACGAAGAGGTGAAGCGGATCCGCGAGCTGCTTGCCCAGCCGGTTGATGAACTCGACCTCTCGGTCCGGTCGCACAACTGCCTCAAGGCCGCCAGTATCAAGACCATTGGCGATCTGGTGCGACGCGAGGAGGACGAGATGCTCAAGTTTCGGAACTTCGGGCGGAAGTCTCTCCAGGAGCTGGTTGAAGTCCTCGATGAGCGAGGCCTTCACTTCGGTATGGATGTGGAGGAATATCTTGAAGAGAAGAAGGCTTCCTAACTCCCCCGCACCGGTCTCTACCCGTGCTCCCGACGGGGCCTGACGACGTACTTTTTTCAATTCGTATCTGTTGCGAGCATGCGACACCGAAAGAAAGGAAAAAAACTTGGCCGCACGTCCCCACACCGCAAGCGGACGCTTCAGGCGCTATCAAATGCCCTGATTGAGAATAAGAACATCACCACGACGATTGCGAAGGCGAAAGCCCTGCGTCCGTTCGTGGAGCCGCTTATCACCCGGGCAAAGGACGATACGGAGCATAACCGCCGTCAGGTGTTCCGTCACCTGCAGAACAAGGAGACGGTGAACGAGCTGTTTGGCGAAGTGGCCGAGAAAGTGGGCAATCGTCCTGGCGGATATACCCGCATCATTAAGCTCGGTCAGCGCTCCGGAGACGGAGCAGAGCTGGCGCTCGTGGAGCTCGTGGACTACAATGATGTACAGCCGTCTGGAACGGGCGGCGGTGGCTCTGGTGGCACCCGTCGTGGAAGCGGAAAGGGACGGCGAGATGAAGGAGACGACACTGGTTCTGCTGATGAGTCGGCGTCCGACTCGTCCGAGGATGTCTCTGCTGACGCCGAGGAGGAGCAGGCGACGGCTACTGACGATGAGGGAGAGCCCTCAGACGAAAAGGACTCCGAGGATACGGCCTAGCTCACTCCCCGTACTTCGGAAGGGTATACGAGGCACCGAGATTCTTCTCGGTGCCTTTTCTGTTGATGGCGCGAAGAGACCGGTCTAGATAACGTCTGATCGGCGAGGGCGGCGGCTATCTTTCTCGTCTCAGCGTTCTGCACTAATCTCGATTCTACCTCTTTCGTCTCCGGATCCCGTATCCGATCTCTTGTCCGGCGACACGACGATGAACGGATACGGGTTGGAGTCTCTGGGGGAGAACATTACAATTGACTATGCGTGCCTTTGTGCTCGAATGCGTACGCTCTGTTGTTTCGTGCCCACCTTATGCCGACCCTTCTTCTCTTTAGCGACGTGCATGGAGACCGAGAAGCGTGCCGCCGACTCGTCGAACAGGCCGGTCAGGCTGACGTTGTTGTCGGAGCGGGGGACTTCTGCGTGATGCGTCGCAACCTCCAAGCTCCGATTGATCTACTCAGTGCAATCGAAACCCCAACGGTACTTGTGCCGGGGAATGCGGAAACGGAGGAAGAGCTGAGAGCGGCTTGTGCGGACTGGTCTAGCGCGCATGTGCTTCACGGCGACGAGTGTACCCTCGCCGGGTTGTCATTTTATGGGATCGGTGGGGGGATACCGGTGACCCCCTTTGGGCCATGGAGTTATGATTTCTCGGAGGAGCAGGCGGAGGAGTTGTTGGAGGAGTGCCCTGAGGAAGCGGTCCTCGTATCGCACTCGCCCCCTAAGGGTGTTGTCGATCGAGACTCGAAGGGACAGTCTCTTGGTAGCACGACCATCCGATCCACGATTAAAGAGCAGTATCCGAGGCTTACGGTCTGTGGCCACATCCACGGAAGCTGGGGACAGGAGGACAGCCTGGCCTCTACACCCGTCGTGAATGCGGGTCCAGAGGGCCTGTTTTGGGAGGTTTCGGGAGCAGGCCGGGACTAGGTCTGCACGCACGTCAACACTCAGCTTGCCAGATTCGCTGGATGCGCGCACCTGGAAAACAATCCTCGAGAATAGAGCGAGGACAAATGCACACCCCTAGAAGGGAGGAAGACCGAGCATGGGAAGTGTCTCGTCCAATCCCATCGATTTCACAGTGTCTCATGAATGTGCCCGCACCCGAACGGGTATCGATTGACATCAAAATGCAACGGCTCAATATTGAGTGGGCCGACGATCACGTATCCACTTTTCCACTCGACGCACTTCGACAGGCATGCCCCTGTGCTGAATGCAAGGGCAAGTCCATTGAGCGAATTACGAAGCCCAATTTTCTACACATCTTCCGGCAAAAAAACCGCTGGACGGATGTAGAGGTCGAAACGGCCGGAAGCGTCGGGCTGCGGATTACCTGGGACGACGGTCACAACGGAGGAATTTACCGCTGGGATCGACTCCGTGAACTCCAACCGCCGGAGAAATAGAAGGAGGGGAGGAAAAGTGGAGATGACGGACGGTCCTGAGAGGCTCGGTAACGGGAGCCAGGAGAAGCCTCAAGGGGAGAAGTGTAGGAACGGCAGGAGTATCCGGACTGGGAGAGGAGGATACGCCAACCCTTCAGGGAGAAGAGGCAGCAGACAAGACAGCGTCGAGATATTGGTCCTCCTTGGCACGCATCCTCTTTTGACCCTCGTCGGTTGCGTCGTCGTAGCCAAGGAGATGGAGGACGCCGTGGACGACGTAGCGGTAGGCCTCTCGCTCAAAGGTCGTGTCGAATTCCTCGTGACGCTCAGCTGCGGTGTCGAGGTCAACGTAGACTTCGCCTTCTACTTCGTCCGCATCCTCTGTCTCTCGAAGTGAAAACGACAGTACGTCGGTATTGTAGTCGTGGTCGAGATACGACTGGTTGAGGCGGCGCACTGTGTCGTGACCGCTCAACACGACGCTCACGTGTAGCAGCGAGGCCTCTTCGGCCTCCACCACGTGTCGGATCAAACGCGTGAGGACCTCGTCGTCGAGAGCGAGAGACGAATGGTCGTGCTCAAGAGAGAGCGATTCGGAATAGGGGGAGGGCACGGGGCAGAGGAGCGAAAGAAAAGTGGGCGTACGAGAGGCAGTTAATCCGTTGGGACCGGGTCGACTTCGGCCGTTGGGTCGATCTCGGATGGATCAACTTCAAAGTCGGGCTCGGTATCAGAGTCCGAAGAAGAAAGAGCCTCAGTGTCCCCGTCCGCAACGACGTTAGAAGCGTTCAGGCCCTTTGGACCCTCGTTCATTTCGAACTGCACCTTTTGATCCGCCTGCAGGGTTTTAAAATCGTCGTCCGACTGAATATCGGAGTAATGGACAAAGACATCGTCACCATCGTCGGGATGGTGGATAAAGCCGAAGCCTTTCTTTGCGTCAAACCACTTAACGGTACTTTCGTGCATCGGTAAACGGAAGGACTCTCAATTAGGAATCTACGTTTGGAGAAACAGCGGGAGAGTTTCCAGTCCAGTTGGGTTTGGGAAAGGAAAGGACAACTCAGCGAAGGGGCGAATCGTTGCCCCAGAATCTGGAGAGTATTAGAGCACCCACTGCCTCCGAAATATAGATTTGGATGAATAGCCTGTCAAGCCAAATGAGGGATTAAGCATCCACTGCGTTCGGCTCAGGAGCGTACGGCAACTCAAACCAAAATCGTGTCCCACGCCCCTTCGTACTTTCCACGTGGATGTCTTCGCCGTGAGCATGGATGATTTGCTGGACGATGCTGAGTCCGAGCCCCGTTCCGCCGCTGTCTCGGGCGCGGTCCTCATCAACGCGGTAGAAGCGCTCGAAGATGCGGTCGAGGTGATCCTCATCGATCCCTTGTCCTGTATCCACAACCTGGATCCGGATTTTCTCGGCCCGTCGTTGGACCCGGCATCGCACGGATCCACTGCCGGTGTAGGCGATGGCGTTTTCGATAAGGTTGACCAGCACCTGCCGGATGCGAGAGCGATCCGCACTCACGAAAAACCGGGGAACGTCCGCCTGCAGATCCAAGTCTTTTTCTTCCGCTTTCGGACGGAGCATCTCAGTGACCTCATCCACCAGGTCTTTTAGGTCAAACGCCGACCGATTAATCAGGTCCTCGCGGTATTCGAGACGGGCGATGTCGATAAGGTCATTGAAGAGGTTCTGAAGCCGCTCCAGATTGGTGAGAGCCTTCTCTGCGTAGGACTTCCGCTGCTTTTCGTCGAGGCCGGGGGTCCCAAGCGCTTCAAGATATCCACTGATTGCGAAGATGGGATTCCGGACTTCGTGAGAGACATTGCCGATAAATTCGCTCTGTAGTCGCGTCAGCCGTTCCAACTCATCGATCTTTTCTCGAATTGCCTCACCGGCGCGATTGAGGTTCTCGGCCAGGTCTTGAAACTCAGCGGCCCGCGAGTCAATGCGGATTTTGCCGGCAAACTTCCCGTTGGCCACGCGGCGGGCGGTTTCCCCAATGCGCGTGAGGGGCGTCTTAATCTGGTACGCCGCCACAAAACTCCCGATCAACGAGAGGATGAGGGCGAAGACCATTCCCAGCACGAGCACCACCTGTGATCGTTGAACGAGGTGGTAGAGCGGCGGGGCCTGCTGGGTGATCTGGACAATAAGATCGGCCGTCGGGCGGTACAGGGCCGCAGTGAAGACGGTCTCTCCCTCGGCATTCGAGGAGCGCGTGAAGCGGGCCGTTTCGCCGTTGAGACGCTGAAGGGAAGGGGCCCGGGCCAGAGAATCGCCCGACTGTGAAGGCCCGGAGGCACGGTAGCTTGTGTCCGACGTGACGACCGCCACGCGGAGATCCGTCAACTCCGTCAGGTTCTGTACAATATCATGGCGCCGGGCCGGATCGGCCTGTTCGACTTGTACGGCAATGCGCTCCGCCTGAGTGCGAAGGGTTTGCTGCATGGCCGTTCGCATCTCTCCGCGAAGTACAAGCACGACATACAACGCGACCGCCGCGACGGCTATCCCAACGAAGAGGGCAAACGTAAGAACCATCCACGTCTGGGTGGAGGCGCGACGAGGCAAGAAAAAATCGCCAATTGAGCGAAGCACGGACATGCGAGGTATGCGAAGGCCAACTCAGCAGACCCGGAATGGAGGCGACCCGGGAGGACAATAAGAGAAAAGGGAGGACTCACTTCTGAGTCCTCCCTGAGGCTCTAGGCTTCCGCCGACTCTTCTTCTCGGACAAAGCGATAACCGACGCCTCGTACGGTTTGGATGTGTTCGGCATAATCGCCCAGTTTTTCTCGGAGGTTTTTGATGTGGGCGTCCACCGTTCGCTCGGTAACCATCATAGCATCCTTCCAGATGGTTTCGAGCAGCTGTTGGCGGGTAAATGCCTTCCGGGGATGGCGGACCAGATAACGAAGGAGCTCGAACTCCGTCAGCGTGAGTCCCAGGTCCTCACCATTCAATTCCGCACGATACTCGTCCTCGTAGATCTTGAGGCCGTCCACCTCCAGAATGCTGCTTTCTTCGACGCCCGAGCGTCGGAGTACCGCCTTTACGTGGGCGACAAGCACCTGCGGGGAGACCGGCTTGGTCAGATAATCGTCGCCGCCCAGCATGAGACCCTCGATCTGGTCCTCCTCTTCAGTCTTGGCACTGAGAAAGACGATCGGAATTTCCTCGGTTTCGACACGGGAGCGAAGCTTCCGGCACACCTCGTAGCCGTCGACGCCGGGAAGCATGATGTCGAGGACAATCAGGTCTACGTCCCCCGACGCCATCTCCAGGGCCTCTTCACCGTCGTAGGCCGCATGAACAGTATATCCTTCCTCTTCAAGAAAATGACCTACAACTTCGACGACATCCTTTTCGTCGTCCACGACGAGAATATCAATGTCACCAGGGTCAGCAGTAATCGGCATGGCTTCAATACAGGGTCAATGAACGAGAGTCAACACGAAATGCGACGTGTGACAACCAGGGTACGGTGCACAACGGCGCAGGCAGTATACAGTCAGATCAGCTACGTCATACAAAGAACCAATCTCTCAAGATGCACTAGTTTCCTTAATGCAACATACCAAGACGTAACGATCCTGTCCAAAATTATGAAAGATTGTGAGAAGGTGGGGCGTTGGCCGCAATTTTGGCCTCTGTTTCTGTCGAGTCGTCTACATACCGGCGGGGCACGCGAGGGGAGATTCCACAACAAATCTCGTAAGGAATCGTCTCGGCCCACTCGGCCACGTCGTAGAGGGTGGGGGCAGACGCCCCGAAGAGTTCGGCTTCGTCCCCGACCTGCACGTCTTGGGCAGGGGACTGATCGGGCGGCCCCAGATCCACCATACACATGTCCATACAAATGGTGCCCACAACGGGTCGCTTCTCGCCTCCAATCCG
Organism: Salinibacter sp. 10B; assembly: GCF_002954405.1. Taxonomy (NCBI): domain Bacteria; kingdom Pseudomonadati; phylum Rhodothermota; class Rhodothermia; order Rhodothermales; family Salinibacteraceae; genus Salinibacter; species Salinibacter sp. 10B. Next base: position 174,708 of record NZ_MQWC01000004.1, read on the forward strand.
AACCGAGGCACGCCCTGAGCAGAGGCGCGGATATCCGTCGCCGTACCCCACGCCCAGCGTTGCAATGCAGGTGCGGCAAGGAGCGCGCCAATGGGCGCCGTACGAAATGGGCGTACCCGGCGCAACCGTCTTTATCTGCGTGACGCGGGCGCGTAACCGCATGACCGGACGGAGGTCGAGCTGGGAGTGCAGCTTCCGGTGGGCCGTAAGGCCATACAGGGCAATCCCCGTTCGAACCAAGGGCGCGTGGAAGCGTTGCGAGCGCGTCCCGATGGTGAGGAGGGCACCCGTATTCGCTGTGTGAATGTGTTCGGGATGAATCCCCTGGTCGAGGCCATCGAGCAGCTCCTCAAAGTGAGAGAGCTGGGTGTCTGCGAATGTGCTCTCCGGTTCGTCGGCGGTGGCAAAGTGGGTCCAGATGCCGGCGAGCGTCACGCCCCGGGCGTCGGCAAGGTCGGCAATGACTGAGGACGCCTCCTCGGGGGAAAGACCGATCCGGCCCATCCCTGTGTCGACATTTACGTGCACACGAACGGGAGCGTGGGGACGTCCCTGTTCGATGGCGGCGTTCGCGGTTTCGAACGACGAAACGGTAACGTCCAGGTCGTGCTCTGTGTAAACGGACAGGTGGTTTGGGAAGGGCGCTCCGAGAACCAAAATTCGCCCGGTAAGTCCAGCATTGCGGAGCTGCACGCCCTCTGACGGGCGAGCCACCGCAAAGTGTTGAATGCCTTCCTCCTGTAGCACCTCGGCAATCGGGATCGCTCCGTGTCCGTACGCATCGGCCTTTACGATGGCCATGAGGTCGGCCCCGTCGGCTTCGGCCTGCAATCTGCGGACGTTGTGCCGTAGCGCGGCGAGGTCAATCGTCGCCGTGACGGGGACAAGGGCGTCGTTGTTGGGAGAAGAGCGATCGATGGTGACAACCGTTCGGAAATATGATGTTTACCGCGCGCACGCAAGCCGTTCTTAAATTCTTTCTCCGACAATGGTTCCAAGGAGCGAATCCCTATGAAAGAGAGGATCGTGTGAGGAAGAGGCCGGTCGGTGGCCTGCCGGATTCGGGCGTCGTGTGCGGCTCGTTGGACACAAGAAAGACGGGCCGGGGACAGCCCGGAGGCGACCGGAGCACTCATTCTCCCATCGAAATGCCAACATGGCTGGAGGAAGGGAGAACGGGGTTGTTGCGAAGGAGGACGCTCGACGGATATCTTGGGACTGGGCTTGGGAGTATTCTCTGTTTGCTTTCGTTTAGGTTCCTCGTTCCTCATGGTGCGTCGTGCACTTCTCCTCCTTGTTGCGCTTTGTCTTTTTGCGGGCGGCGGTGATGCCGAGCTGCGTGCTCAGCCCACGGACTCCACCACATTCTCATTGGAGGCCATCCATGCGTCCGACACGTTTGCCCCAGAGGCCTTTCGAGGAGGGCGATGGGCCGAGGAGGGACCGATTATTACGTACGTGGAGCCCGCCGACAGCGGCGACGCGACTCATCTGATGCGGTATAACCTGAAAACCGATGATAGCTCTCGGGTCATTGACGGCACGAACCTCTATGCGGAGGATGTGGAGCGGACGGTGCCGATTCAGGACTACCAGTTTAGCGAGGATCGCGAAAAGGTCCTCATCTATACCGACTCAAAGCAGGTCTGGCGTGCCAACACCAAGGGGTATTACTACGTCTACGACCGATCAGCGCAGACGCTCACACCAGTTGCTGAGCGGGCAGACGGCTACCAGATGTTTGCGAAGTTCAATCCGTCTGCGACCAAAGTGGCCTTTGTCCGACAGCGAAATCTGTTTGTGGTGGATCTACAGACGGGCCACGAAACGACCCTCACGACCGATGGGAGCGAGGGGGCAATCATTAACGGCACGTTCGACTGGGTGTACGAGGAGGAGTTTCGGGTACGCGACGGCTGGCGCTGGAGTCCGAACGGGGCACACATTGCCTTTTTCAAACTCGACGAATCGGACACCCGTGAATTTGCGCTTACCGATCATACGACCCGCTATCCGGAGTATAAGCGATTTCGGTATCCGAAAGCCGGGGAAGAAAACAGCGAGATTAAGATCGGAGTGATTGACATGGCGGCCGTCGACACGACGCAGGAAGGGCAGACGCAGGCCATTCAGTACTTCGACACCGACACGTGGAACGAGGGAGGGATGACGCATGAGTACCTGCCGCGGATGGAGTGGACGCCGAAAATCGAGGGGCAGCATCGCGTGTGGATGTTTCGCCTGAATCGAGACCAGAACCAGCTCGACCTTCTCTACGGGGATCCGACGACCGGAAATGTGCAGACGGTGCTGCAGGAGAAGAATGACACCTATGTCGACGTTGAGAACGGTCTTTTGACGTTTTTGGACGATGGAAAACACTTTGTTTTCCAGTCCGAGCGAAGTGGATACAATCACGCCTACCTTTACCGCACGGACGGTACGTATCTGGGGCCCATTACCGGCGGGGACTGGGAGGTGACTAATTTTCATGGCGTCGATGAGGAGTCGCTGACAGCATATTTCACGGCCACTCGAGACACCTCCATCGAGCGACACCTTTACAGCGCGGGCATGTCGCTTAGTCACCACGAGGCGGCGATGGCACCGGAAAAAATCACCGAGGCCTCGGGGTGGCACCGCATTGACCTCTCGAAAGACTATCGGTATTACATCGACGCGCACTCGACCACGGAGACTCCGCCGACTTGGACCCTGCATGAGGCCGATGGGGCGCCGGTCACCCCGCTGCAGGAGAATGACAGTCTCAAGCAGCGTCTCGATCGGTTTAATTTGCCACCCACATCCTTCACCACGCTCCCGGCAGCGGATGGCACGCCGCTGAACACGTACGTCGTGAAGCCCACAGACTTTGATCCATCAAAGCAGTACCCGGTGCTCATGTACGTCTACGGCGGGCCTGGGGCACAAACGGTGATGGATCGGTGGGGCGGCAGCCGACACCTCTGGCACCAGTACCTCGTGAAGAAGCACGACATGGTTGTGGTGAGTGTCGACAATCGGGGGACGGGCGGGCGCGGAAAGGCGTTTCAGGACGTTCCCTATCAGCGCCTTGGGCAGCCGGAGTCGGCCGATCAGATCAACGCAGCTCAGGCGCTGGCCGACTCCTCGTGGGTCGACGCCGACCGAATCGGGATTTGGGGCTGGAGTTACGGAGGCTACATGACACTCCTGTCAATGCTACGAGGCGAGGGCCCCTCCACGTTTGCAACGGGGCTATCGGTAGCGCCTGTGACGGACTGGCGCCTCTACGATACCATTTATACAGAACGCTACATGTCGACCCCCCAGGCCAACCAGGACGGATATGTGAAGGGGGCGCCCCAGACATACGCGGGGCGATTGGAGGACTACCAGGACCTGCTCCTCGTGCACGGCAGCTTCGACGACAACGTGCATCCTCAGAATAGCATTCAGATGATGAACAAGCTGCAGGAGGAAGGCAAGCAGTTTCAGTTCATGCTCTATCCGAAGAAGACGCATAGTCTCGCCGGCGGAACGACGCGGCTCCACCTGTTTCGCATGCTGACGCGGTTTGTCGAAAACAAACTGGTGGGGGCGGAGGCGTCCATGGCGAGTTCTCGGTAGCACGCCGGGATCGGGAGAATCGTGTTTTCGTCATCAACTGCGCATTATTTTCGTGGCTACTGATACGTTGAACGTCGGGGTGGCGCTGGGAGGCGTAGCTCCGGAGCATGAAGTGTCCGTCATCTCGGCCTTGCAGGCCGCCGCGGCACTGGATCGCGACCGGTACACCCCGATTCCACTCTACATTGCGAAGGATGGCACCTGGTATACCGGCGCCCCGCTCCTAAATGTAGACCGCTACGCCGATCTCGATGCGCTGCTTGATGAAGCCCTCCAGGTGGCCCTCCGCCCCACTCCCCACGGGCACGTCGAGCTGATTGAGCATCGGGAGGTCGGGGCTTGGGGGCGCCTCACTCGGCCGCCGCGCCGCATTCCAATCGATGTGATGCTTTTGGGCCTGCACGGCGGGGCAGGGGAGGATGGAGGTCTTCAGGGGCTTTGCGAAACGTTCAACGTCCCGTACACGAGCACCGGTGTGTTTGGCTCAGCGCTCGGCATGGACAAGGTGATGTCGAAGCGGGTGTGCGAGCAGGCGGGCATCCCGGTGGTGGAGTTTGTTGCGTTTCGGGAGGAGGAGTGGGCCTACAACGAGGAGGAGGGTCTGGACCGGTGCGAGGAGGAAATTGGATATCCGCTGGTCGTCAAGCCGGCGCGTTGTGGGTCGTCCATTGGCATTGCGCGGGCGGACACCCGGGATGAGCTCGACGCCGCGATTGAGGATGCCTTCCGCTACGATAGCAAGGTGATCGTGGAGCGGGCGGTGGAGGAGATGCGTGAGATCAACTGCTCGGTTTTGGGGGATGCTCATGAGGCAACGCCCAGCGTGCTGGAAGAGCCGAAGCCGTCTGATGACGATGAGGTGCTGACGTTCCAAGACAAGTACATGCGAGAAGAGGACGGCGGCGGGGCAAAAGGGGGCGGTGCGAAATCGGCGGACGCGGCACCAGAGGGAATGGCCTCGCTTGATCGCATCGTACCCGCCCCATTGTCCGACGAGCGGACAGATGCGATTCAAGACGTGGCCGTTCGGCTCTTTCACCTGTTCGAGTGCGCGGGGGTGGTACGCATCGACTTTATGATCGATGAGGAGACCGACCAACTCTACTTCAATGAGATCAACACCATTCCGGGCTCCTTTTCTTTCTATCTCTGGGAGCCGTCGGGGGTCTCCTTTGATGAACTCGTCCACCGGTTGGTGCAGATCGCCCGCCGACGCCACCGGGAGCACAACGGCCGTGTGCAAACGTATGACGTGAACCTCCTCTCTGAGAAGAGTCTACAAGGCCTAAAGACTGGGGGCGGAGACGGCTAGAGGGACCAATGTCCATGGTTTAATCTCCTGTCGTAGCGTTCGGGCCCCTCTGAGGTAGCCATTCCGGCCGGGGGAATCCGGGAATCGGGAGGAACAGCGCGTTTCGGGCGGTGGTTAAGCTGAATCCATCGTCTGTTTTTCGTCTTCTCTCGTTGTATGACGAGTCGCATCCGTGCCAGCGTTATGGTGTTGCTGGGGATAATGGCAGTGACGTCCCCCGTGCGGGCACAAACGTCGTCTGGTCCCACCGGTCCCGAACGAGTTGCCTCTACTGTCCTGAATGATTCGTTGGTGCGTACAAAGGGCGAGAAGGGGCTCGACCTGCTTTACAATATGCGGTCGGAGAGGGCCCGGGCCCACTTCCAGCAAATCGATGCGCGGTATCCAGAGCATCCGATCGGGCCCTTTCTTCAAGGGCTCAATCTGTGGTGGACCATCATGCTCGATCTTACGGACACCACACACGACGAGGCCTTTTTCGAGAAAATGGACGAGGTTATCGACCGGTGTGAGGCCCTGCTGGAGGAGAATCCGGATCATTTTGATGCTCTTCTTTTCAAAGGAGCCGCTCACGGTTTCAAGGCCCGGCTTGCGTCCAACCGAAGCAACTGGTGGAAGGCTCTTCAAAACGGCCGAAAGGCCATCGGGCCGGTACGGGATGTCGTCGAACAAGCGCCTCCCGGGAATGGGGATTATGTCTTCGGGAAGGGGCTGTATGACTACTACACGGCTATTCTGGAGGAGGAGTATCCGGTAGTGAAGACCTTCACCTGGATGATTCCAGATGGCAACCGGGAGCGGGGCCTTCAGCTTTTGCGAAAGACGGCCGAGCAGGGGCGCTACGTGCAGACGGAGGCCATTTACTACCTCACGCAGGTCAATTACCTGTACGAGGAGGATTATTTCGATTCACGGCAGTACGTGCGTCGGCTGCGGCAGCGGCATCCGCAGAACCCCTATTTCCATAATTTTGAGGGGCGGGTCTATGCGAAATGGGGCCGCTGGGAAAAGGCCCGCTCAGTGTTCGAAGAGGTGGTAGCTCGGTGTGAGGCTGGGGCGCGGGGGTATGGAGTTCACATGGAAGAGATTGCACGTTTTTACCTAGCCCGGGCCCATCTTTACGAGCAGAACTACACGGAGGCCCTTGCCCATCTGGATCGACTGGACGCGCTCACTGATCGCGACATCGAGGATAATCGCTATCGCATTCTTGGTCGGTTGTACCAGGGAATGGTGTACGATGCACAGGGCGCGCGCGAGAAGGCGAAAGAGCGATACCGCGCCGTGCTCGACATGGAGGACCCGATCGGTGTGCATGATCGCGCGGAGCGATACCTGGAGGACCCGTATTCGCGATGACGAGGGGGCACCGCTCCGAGGGAGGGGTGTCAGGACAAATGGGCATGGAGGAGAGAGGCCACCTGCGGGAGCGGTCCCTTCGGAAGGCTGTGGCGGCGGCTTGGAAGAATGGACAACCGGGCGTTGGGGAGGGCCTCATGCACCTGTAGTGTCGACTCGATCGGGAACAGCGGATCCTCGTCGAGTCCGATGACGAGAGTGGAGGCCCGTACACCGGACAGAGTGTCCGCAATCGCATCATTGCGGGCGGGCAAGGAGTCGACAAAGTCCCGAAGGGCCGAGAACAGGCGCTCTGGATTTTTGTGCTGAGCGTGGAGGGCCCTCTTCTCTTCAGGGGAGCGTTCATCAAGGCGAAGGCGGGCCTTCATCGTGGCTGCGAGGGACGCGTCCCACTGATGATTTGGTGCGAAAAGGGCGAGGCGCTTTACGCGGTCGGGAGCGGCATGGGCAGATCGGAGGGCGACGGCACTGCCCAATGAGAAGCCGAACAGGTGAGCTTCAGGTACCGCATAATGATCGAGGGTGGCCTGGACATCCGCCACAAAATGCTCCATCGTTAGTGTGTCATCGGGGGGCAGCGAAGAGGCGCCGTGACCGCTGAGGTCGACGCCAATGAGGTGATACGATGATTCCAGGCGACGCATGAGAGGGGCAATCTCGTCCCGGATGCTTCCAGCAGCGCCGTGGAGGAGGACGAGTGGGGGAGCGTCTTCAGCGCCTCGTTCATACGTAGCGACAGTTCGGCCGTCGTCGTGAGTAATCGTGTCGGCCGTCCACTCTGCGGCGGTCGTTTCGCAGAACTCGACCAGAACGCCGTGGGTCTCTTTCGGGTGAACGAAAAAGATGCGCTTGTCGTCGGCCCCGGGTTGTGGGGTGTCGCTGAGCAGCGTGAACCCGGCTGCTCGCAGGCGTTCCATGGCGGTATCCGCATCGTCGACCTCGAATGCGAGGTGGTGTAGTCCCTCTCCGCGACGGTCGAGGAAACGCTGAACGGCCGAGTCGTCGTTTAGTGCGTCGAGGAATTCGAGTTTGGCCGTCGCGGCATCGAGGAAGTGCGTGCGCACCTGCTGTGATGCAACGGTCTCGGCTTTGTAGGGACGGGTGCCGAGAAGATCATCAAAGCAGTTGATTACAGCTTCGACCTCGTCGATCGCAATGCCAACGTGTTCGAGTTGGGGCATGGTCTGCGTTTGGGGGTGTGTGAGTGTCTGCGCAGGGGGGCGCCTCGTACCGAGGAAAAGGCGCGTAGTGAGAAAGGGTGCATTGCCGGGGGCGTAGAGCCTGTCTTCAATCGAAGGAAGCAGGCAAAAATGTGCGCTTGCGCGTCACCTCCACGGCGTGCGAAACAGGCGATGCGAAGCAAGACCTTTTAGAGTGCGGAATGCTGGAAGCGGCATGCAGAGCATTTGCAGCCCTTCCAGTTCTGCTTGAATACAAGCTCTAAGGACGCAACGAAGACCAATTCCGAAGATCTCTATGCCGCGAGGGCTTCGAATCGATTCCTCACGTGCACTTTCAACTTCCCGGATCTCGGATCGGAGCGTAAAAATGGGCAATCATCTTCGGTACACAGTACGAGGCATCGCTGGGCCCAAGCATCACGCCCGCAGCCGATTTTACTAAATCTGCGGTGAGTGCGGTGAACCTGGGGGGAAGATGGTAGGTTCAGAAAAGAACCATGGCCACTGAGCACTCGCATACAAATCCCTCCCGGGCCGAAACGCAGCGCGCGCGTCGTTGGGCCATGGGGCTTAGTTTAGCGGTATCGGTTGTGATGCTTGGGGGCAAGATCACCGCTACGCTCCTCACGGGGAGTACGGCAATTTTGTCCGACGCCGCGGAGTCCGTCATCCACCTGTTTGCTACCGGCTTTGCGGGATTCAGTCTCTGGTATGCCGCCACGCCTCCAGATCCAGATCATCCCTACGGGCACGGCAAGATCGCGTACTTTGCGTCTGCCGTCGAAGGCACCCTGATTCTTCTAGCAGCCCTGGGCATTGGGGGAATGGCCGTCCGTGACCTTCTGACGGGGGTTGAGCTGCGGCGGTTGGATTTGGGGCTTTATTTGATCGGTGGGCTCACCGCCATTAACCTGGCGCTTGGCTGGTATCTCATACGCACGGGACGGCGAACCAACAGCCTAGTGCTCGTCTCCAACGGCCAGCACGTGATGACGGACATGTGGACGAGTCTCGGCGTGATCGTCGGCGTAGGGCTCGTGTGGCTTACAGGCATTCGCTGGCTCGACCCGGCGGTTGGGCTGCTGGTGGCCAGCAATATTCTCTGGACGGCCACGAGTCTCCTCCGCCGTTCCGTCTATGGGCTCATGGACGAAGCCGATCCCGACGCCACCCAGGCACTGCTGGACGAGCTGACCGAGGCGAAAGCCGACGGCACGATTGCCGAATACCACCAAGTGCGCCATCGCCGCTCCGGCGAGCAGGTGTGGGTAGAATACCACCTCATGTTTCCCGGGGACATGTCCATCCGCGAGGCCCACGCTCGGTCCCACGAGGTAGAAGACCGTGTGGACGCCTTATTCCCGGACGACGCCGTGCACGTCACGGCTCACTTGGAGCCGCAACGGCACGACGATGCACATCCGGACGGCCATAGAGAACCGGCCGATCCGCTCCGAGGGGTGTTCTATGAGTAGGGGTGAAAGATATGTAGGTGTGCGGAGCCATGTCGAAGGCACCTACACACCTACATGCGTACACACCGACACATCTGAACGCGTTAGCCGATTTCCCCAGCGTCACGCAGGCGCTGCAGGTCGTCGAGGTTGCTGTGCACGTGCTCGGCAGAGGTGTCGAGCTGATCTTTCTCTTCGTCCGTCAGCTCCACCTCGATAATGTCCTCTACACCATTTGCACCCAGCTTCACGGGCACGCCAATAAAGAGGTCTTCGAGACCATACTCGCCGTCGCAGTAGGCCGCGGCCGGAAGGATCCGATTATTGTCCTTGATGATGGCTTCCGTCATTTCGGCTGCTGCCGCGCCAGGAGCGTACCAGGCAGAGGTGCCCATCAGGTCGACGATTTCGCCACCGCCGCCCTTCGTGCGCTCCACGATGTCGGTGATGGTGTCGTCGTCAAGCCACTGCGTGAGTGGAATGCCGCCGATGGTGGTGTAGCGGGGCAGGGGCACCATCGTGTCGCCGTGGCCGCCCATGAGGAGCGCCTGGATGTCGCGGACCGACACGTCGAGCTCCTGTGCGATAAAGGAACGGTAGCGAGCGGTATCGAGCACGCCGGCCATGCCCATCACACGGTTCGACGGGAAGCCGCTGGCCTCGTAGGCGACGTAGGTCATCACGTCGAGCGGGTTGGCCACCACAATAATTGTGCTGTCCGGGCTGCCGTCCACAAACTGCTCCGTGACGCCGCCCACGATCTCCGTGTTCTTGGCCAGGAGGTCGTCGCGGCTCATGCCCGGACTGCGGGGCAGGCCGGCGGTGATGATGCAGACGTCGGAGTCTTCGGTGGGGCCATAGTCGTTCGTGCCCGTCACGGTCGTGTCGAAGCCGTGGACCGGACTCGACTCCATCATGTCGAGGCCTTTGCCCTGCGGCATGCCTTCTTTGATGTCGACCATAACGACTTCGTGGACCATGTCCTTCTGAGCGACACAGTCTGCAACGGTGGCGCCGACGTTGCCGGCCCCGATAACGGTTACTTTTTGCATAGGTGCGAAGGGTGGATGTGGGGAAGAAATCGAAGGGAAAGTAGCATTTTCAACCAAAGCAGCAGGACGCCGGACTGCCAGCAATATTGTGCGAAAAGCGGCGGGGGGAGGGGCAAACGAACGGCGTGAAGCTTCTTCCCGGTGCCAGAACAGGCGCTCGATTCTCATCCGTGATTTCCGATCGGTATAAGGGGGGCGTAATCAGGGATCAGGTCCACCGAGAGGGGAGACTTCTGGAGCGATCGGTCGGTGTTTTCGTCCGGCAGCCGAAGAGCACTTCCTGCGGCCGTTGGTTCAGAGGCACGCGACCGTAGGAGGCAGTCATTCCCGCTTTCCCAATTCCGGGCCTCTGAGGGTCGACATTCCGGGACGAGTCGGGTATCCTTTTCACGGCACGATGGACAACAATCAATCGCCGCGCGCACTGACCGGCGATCGATTCCGTCTCGAAAAGGCCATTACATTCGAAGGGCCGCGATCTCCTCATTAACACGCTTTCTCCGGCTGATGACGATCTCTGAGTATTCCTCTCGAGCGTCTCGACTTGTTTCTCTTCCGCTGTTGATGAGTTTTGGGCTTGCGATAGGACTCCTCGGGTGCCGCAGTCTTACCTCCGGCGACGAGGCAGGCAAGCAGCTACGGGGGATACAACTGCCGGCCTATGTGCCCGGGACAACGGACTCGACCACGATTCCGCTCCGAGTGATGTCCTACAACATCCGGTACAACAATCCGGAGGACAGTGTCTGGACGGAGCGCGGCCCACGAGTCGCCTCCATGATTCGATTTCACGAGCCGGCGGTGGTAGGGACCCAGGAAGGTCAGCTTCATCAGCTGATGGATCTGACGGAGCAGTTGGGACGCTACCAGCGTGTGGGGGTTGGACGACGGACGGGAGGGGGAGGGGAGTTCAGTGCGCTGCTCTATCAGACCGCTCGACTCGAACTCCTGGAGTACGATACGTTCTGGTTGTCCGACACCCCCCAGGAGCCAGGGAGTCAGGGGTGGGATGCCGCGCTGCCACGCATAGCGACGTGGGCACGCTTCCGAGACCGTATCACCGACGAAGTGTTCGTGCTCGTGAATACCCACTTCGACCATCGAGGGGGAACGGCACGAGCAGAGAGCGCACGTCTGCTTCAGCAGCGCATCTCTGAAATTAAGGGCGAGGCGCCCGTCGTGCTGCTCGGAGACTTCAATGCCGTGCCGACCAAGGAGCCCATTCAAATCCTCACTGCGGAAGACGCGAGGGTCGCTCTTCAGGATACTCGCATTGCCTCAGAAACGCCTCCTCACGGTCCCGAATCGACGTATAATTCCTTTGGGTTCGAGGTCGATGAAAATGCGCGGATCGACTACATCTTCACGAGTCCCTCGGTGGACGTTCGACGACAAGGACACCTCAGTGAACGATGGGGGCGCACATTTCCCTCGGACCATCTGCCCGTCGTGGCTGATCTCGTATTTTAATGGAGCGGGTGGTCCGGCTGTCGCTCAGGCATCTTGGAGCGCCGACGTGACGTCTTCCACGAGGTCCTCGGTGTCCTCTAGTCCGACGGAAATACGAACAAAGCGCTCGGTGATGCCCATTGCGTCGCGAACGGCCGGATCAACACTGGCGTGGGAGGTGTGGATGGGTTGGGTGATGAGACTTTCCACGCCCCCGAGACTCGGGGCACGGATGGGAAGGGTCAGGCCATCAAAGAATGCGTCTACGTTCGTGTCAGAGGCAAGAGTGAAGCTCACCATTCCCCCAAACCCGTTCATCAACGCTTCGGCACGAGAGTGATCGGGGTGGCTGGAAAGGCCGGGGTACCGGACCTGTGCGATCGCGGGATGTGCGTCGAGAGCGTCGGCGAGGGCGTGGGCCGTCTCGTTCTGCTGTCGGACCCGCACGCCCAGCGTTTTAAGGCTGCGGTGGAGCAGGAAGCAGGCGTGGGGGTCCAGCATGCCCCCAAGCAGTTTGTGCGTATGGCCAATTTGCTCTAAGAGGTCACTGGAACCGGCCACGACTCCTGCTGCGAGGTCCGAGTGGCCCGCCAGATACTTCGTGCCGGAGTGGAGGACCACGTCAAATCCGAGTTCGGCGGGCCGCAGGTTTGCCGGGGAGGCAAACGTGTTGTCGATCACTGTGATTAGGTCGTGGGTCTCTGCAAAGTCGACCATTGCTTCGAGGTCCGGCACCTCCAGCAGGGGGTTGGTGATGGACTCGGCGTAGAGCACTGTTGTCGAGTCCGTGAGGGCCCTGCTCCAGGTGGAGGGGGCATCGTCTTCGGGAAAGAAGGTGTGCCCAACGTCAAACCGGGGGAGGAGATCGTCGAAGAGGTCGAGGGTGCCTCCGTAGAGGCTTTGCGGGGCGACGAGGTGATCACCGGCGTCCAGCAGCGAAAGCATCGCTGATGAGATGGCTGCCATCCCGCTCGCCGTCACGAGTGCGTCGTCGGTCGAGGCCAGGGAGGCGAGTTTTCCGTGGAGGGCCTCATGGTTCGGCGTGTTGTTGTACCGGATGTAGCGGACCTCCTCACTCGGATCCTCGTGCGTGTACGTGGCGGTCTGAAATATGGGAAGGGAGACTGCACCTTCGACGCGTGGAGACGGTTCGCCATCGTGAATGGCGCGTGTGTCAAGTGTGGGCATAGGAAAGAAAGCCAGGAGCGTGCGTTGGCAGTTCAGCGAGACCAAGAAGGACGCAAGGGGACGGAAGGTCGCCGTTGACCGGCTCTTTTCTCCCAACGAACGCTTTTGGGCACCGCTCCGCGGAACGACGGACTTCCCCAAAACATCATGCTCTGGCCGACACTGTGGAAAGACGGACGCTGGCGGAGTGTGTGTTGACGGCCGGAGGCGTGTTGGGGACGACAGAACGAGGCTCGATAATAACTGGACAGGAGGAACGTTCTTTCTGTCCGTGTATCTTTTCTTGCAAACCGATTTTTTTACTGATGACTGTCCGTTTCCATTTCTTCTTCGCTCTGCTCTGTGGTCTTCTTGTCTTTCCTGCACAGGCCCAGGAGTCTGAGGCTCCGACCCGAACGGTCCGGGTGAGCGGGGAGGCAACAGTCACGGCCGCGCCCGATGAGGCCACTGTGCGCTTCGGGATCGTTACGCGTGCAGAGACCGCAGAAGCGGCCCGTTCCCGGAACGCAACGGCCGCAAAAAATGCCATGAACGCAGTTCGCGAACTGGACATTCCGGCGTCCAAGATGCGGATGGAGATGTTGCGACTGCAGCCGCGCCGTGAGTACAATCCCCAGACCAAAGAGCATGAGGAGAAGGGCTACGAAGCGCGCCGACAAGTGGTGGTGGAGGTCGGCGACCTAGAGCAGTTGCCGACATTGGTAACGCGTGTCGTGCAGCAGGGTGCCAACCGGCTCGAAGGCATTGACTACGGGTTGAGCGAGCGCACGCCTCTCCGCAATGAGGCCCTTCGCAAGGCGGCCCAAAATGCCCGTGACAAAGCAGCATTATTGGCGTCCACGCTCGATGTTGAACTGGGACAGGTGCGACAGATCCACGAGCAGTCGTTTGGGTTCAACGAGCCCTCACCCCGCGTCCAGATGCAGTTTGCGGCCAAGACGGCGACGGAGGATGCCGCCCCGCAGCCGGACGCCTACGCGGCGGGAGAGATTGAAGTCAATGCCAGTATCCAGGTCGTCTTTGATCTTCAGTAAGTCTCTTCAGGGTGTGCTTGGGAGGCGACACCAGTGCACACCATCACTGCCGAAGGCCCCTGCTGACGTCCATTCCCCGTCTGCACCGCACGCGTTCCTATGCTTGATATTTCTCAGCTTCGCGCGCAGCTTGACGAGTTTCAGGACTACGAGGCCTCTGTGCGCGACCGGCGTGTCGAGCAGCGGAGACGGGCCCGCGCGGTCCTTGCGTCCTGTGACGAGCAGTGGCCCAAGGTGCAGGCCGCGGTGGAAGAGGCGCAGCCCCGCCGCCTCGTAGCGGCCCTTCAGGAGGCACCGCGGACGACCACCGATGCGCCGGCGCGTCCCACGCCCATTACCGTTGTGGCTACCGACGGATCGCAGATCTATCCCGATCGTCACGTCGATCCAACCTTCTTTTTGCTGAACGTGAGTCGCGTAGGCTTCCAGTATGGAACGCAGGAAGAGCCGCTGCTCGACTCTGTGCCGCGTCTTCGCTTTGAGGATGATTTGCGTGATCACATCGATGCCGTACTGGGCTCGATGACGACTGAACTTGTTTCGGCGCTCCGCGATGAGATGGAGCTCGAGCATTTGCTTGCCGCGGCACAGGAGGAGAAGATCGACGGGCGGCCTCTCGTAGCGCTTGCGGACGGCACGCTCATTCGCTGGATGATCCGGGGGATGAACAACGAGGCGGCCGAGGACGCGCTGATTGCTCGGTACACCGACTACCTCCAGTCGTTTCGAGCGGCTGCGTTGCCGCTGGCTTCTTACGTGAGTATGCCGGCAACGACGGAAGTGGTAAATCTGCTTCGCTTTATGGTCGGGGAGCTCGACGTGGCCTCCCCGGACGCCTTTGCGGTGTCCCCATCGAAGCCTTCACTGGAAGGACTGCTCGATCGCCACGTTTTTGATTCGGTGCTGGCTCCGGGCCAACGGTCGGCTACTTTTGGATCCACCTCCCACATCCAACGGGCGTATCCGGAAGGATCGGAGGTGTGCTACTTCTATCTGAAGGTGCCGTCCACGTCCGGCACAACCGAGATGGCACGCGTGGAGGTTCCCCGCTGGGTGGCCGATGAGCGATCACTCCTCGATCGGATTCACGCTACGGTGCTTCGCGACTGTGAAAAGGGGGACGGGTATCCGCTGGCCTTGTCGGAGGCACACGAGCGGGCGGTCATTCGGGCGTCGGAACGGGAGGCGTTCTTTCGGCTCATGGAGCGTCGGCTGCGCCGGGCGGGGCTGTCGCCCACCAACTCACGAAAGCGCCGGTCCAAGCAGGCGCCACGTGTATGAGAAGGAGACGCCCGGGGCAACTTTTGCATTCGGGACCCATACGGTGTTCCTCTCGGCACATTCTTTCAATCGGAGGATTCCGCACATGCAGCAGGACGCTCCGATCGGCGAAGTGATCGAATCCAGCACGCGCCAATTTGTAGCGGAGGTCTACGAGGAGGTGGAGGTCCCGGCGTTTGGGTCGTGGGTCTGCGTTGAGGGTGAGGGACAAAACATGCTCTTCGGTCTTGTGAGTCACGTCGAGACCGGAAGCTACGATTCGAACCGCGAGGCCGTGGCGCTCGGGCTATCGTCGGAAGAACGAGCCGAAGAGATGCCGATGGTGCAGGAGCTGCTTCGCACCACCGTTCGTGCCCAGGTATTGGCGTGCCGGGATCGGGAGGGGCACGTACGCCAGACCCTTCCTCCGCATCCGCCCGATATTCATGATTTCGTGCATCGGTGTGCCGACGAGCACGTGCGCGCCCTCGGGGCTCCCTTTGACTTTTTGCGCACACTGGTGGAGCACCCCGATCCTGCCGTGCCCGTGGATGACCTGCTGGTGGCCGTGTTACGCCGCACCTACGAGGCAAATGGAGCGGAGCATGGAGGGCGAGAGGCCCTCGTTACGGCCGGGCGTGCGCTCAGCCGTCTGTTGGATGACGACCACGAGCGCCTCCAGTCCATCCTACGACGTGTGTTGTAGCGCACTGTGGACGCTGGCGGACGTTCGATCTTGATTGTGTGGATCCTCATACCCGCAGTTTCCAATCTACGCAAAGGCCCGTTCATCCCATGACGGATTCCTCGTCCGATCCTCCCGCCGAGTCGCGAGGACAAATTCTACGCAACGTGCTCGTCTTTCAGGTTAAGCTCTGGCTTGAGGGGTTTAAGGACCTTGTGTTGATGCCGTTATCTTTGGGAGCGGCCTGCGTTGATCTGGTGTTTTTGCGTTCGGGCAAAAAAGGGGCATTGCACTCCGTCATGAAGGTCGGCGATCGGTTTGAGCGCTGGGTGGACCTGTATGCTCCGCTTGATGAACCGCGGGCCGAGAAGGCGGGGGCGTCCACGCTGCGGCCCAGCCTGGACGATCTGGTGGACGAGGCGGAGAAGGGCCTTCGACAGGGGGCTTCATCGGTCACCGACGCGCACGGCGTCCAGTCGGGACAAGGGCGGCCGTCAGAATAGGAAGGGTCGTTTGCCTAAAAGATGACGCCCACGCGGAGGGGAAGAATGACGTTCGTCTCTTCTTTTCCGACAAAGAGGCCTGGAGAGAATTCAAGAAAAAAGGAGCTCTCGTTTAACAGCCAGACCTTGCCGAGGCCGGCGTGCACGGTTGGACCACTCGGAGCGGAGGTTTCGCCAAACGGGACGTACGCCCCGCCTCCCCCGAGCACGTACACGCGCTGTCGCCCGGTGCCTGGGATCGTAACGATGAGAGAGGCCGAAGGGTCAAATGCGTACGCAGCATCGTCGCGTCCCTCGAAGATGTAGCCGGTCAGTCCTGCGCCTAGACCGAAGGAGACGTCCTGGTTGATGGGAACCGAGGTGCGGAAGCGGAAGCCCGGGCCAATGTTATTGTCGACGGTCGTGCCCATCATTTGTAGGCCAACGCCGAACCGGGGCTGCTGAGCGTGGGCATCGTCCACAGGTCCTAACAGAAGGCCAAGAGCAAGAACGAGAGCGGCAAATCGCATGAGCGGTGAACGGTAGGTCTCTGGAATCAAGCGAGGAAAAGGATCCGTAGGACAACATCGGCTGGGGCATTGCAGGACCCCGGGAGGATGCCACACGGAACGTAGCCCACTGCGGGAAAATCGTCAACTCTCAGGGGCCGGGTAGAAAGAAGCCACATCCGTGTATCAGGGAAGGCCGACGTCGCGACGGAAAACGTAACGACGGCGTCCGGCGACACCGTAATATACGCTCACAACAGCTGTACGACGTTCATGACCGACGTATCGCCCTCTTCCACCGCTGCTTCCCGCAACGCTGAGCACGGCACCGACACGTGGGACCCGTCGGCCTTTGAGGCGCCCGATTATTACGATCTTGATGATCTATTGTCCGATGAGGCAACGGATATTCGGGACGAGGTCCGGTCGTTTGTGACCGCAGAGGTGCAGCCGATCATCGAAGCGTACGCCCAGCGGGCGGAGTTTCCGAAGGACCTCATTCCGGCGTTTGCCGAGCATGGCCTTTTGGGACCCAATTTGCCGACGGAGTACGGAGGCGGCGGGCACAGCAACATCATTTACGGCCTCATGATGCAGGAGGTGGAGCGAGGCGACTCGGGCCTTCGCTCATTTTGCTCGGTGACGGGCTCGCTGGTGATGTATCCCATCTGGAAGTACGGGACGGAGGCGCAGAAGGAGCGCTGGCTCCCACAGCTAGCGCAGGGCGAGGCCATTGGGTGTTTTGGTCTCACGGAGCCGGACGTTGGGTCAAACCCATCTGAGATGCAGACCCGCTGCCGCCGCGATGGCGACGGCTGGGTTCTGGAGGGACACAAGCGCTGGTCGACGAACGCCACGATTGCGGACGTGGCCGTCATCTGGGCGAAGGATGAGAACGACGTGGTACGCGGGTTCCTCGTGGAGACGGATCGCGATGGAGTGTCGACGCCGACGATCGACGACACGTGGTCGCTCCGGGCGGCCGTCACGAGCGAGGTGGTGCTCGACGAGGTGCGCGTGCCCGACGCCCACCGACTGCCGGGCGTGGAGGGGCTCAAGGGGCCGCTCTCGTGCCTCACGCAGGCGCGCTACGGCATCTGCTGGGGGACGGTGGGGGCGGCGATGGCGTGCTACGACGCGGCCCGTCAGCATGCCCGGAACCGCCACCAGTTTGGCCAGCCCATCGGTGGTTTTCAGCTTATGCAGGAGCGGCTCGTGGAAATGGTACAAGAAATCACGAAAGCACAACTCCTCAACTGGCGCCTCGGCACGCTCAAAGATGGGGGAACGATGCGTCCGCAGCAGGTCTCGCTCGCCAAGCGCAACAACTGCGACATGGCATTGGACGTGGCGCGGTCCGCCCGCCAGATGCTGGGGGGCAACGGGGTGACGAGTCAGTATCCCGTGATGCGCCACATGACGAATCTGGAGAGTGTGGTCACCTACGAGGGCACGCACGAGGTGCACACCCTGGTCGTGGGGCAGGACGTGACCGGGGAGAATGCGTTCGTGTAGTGTATGTAGGTTGGAAGGTGTGGATGTAAGGATGTGGCTCTCTCACGTCCTCATAGTGTTATCCAGTTGCGTTGAGTGCTTACTCAACCTCAGCGACTGAATGGGGACGAACTTCGCCGAAGTCGTTGCAAGCCACAGCCCGAATAACACGATACGTCCACACATTCGCGGATCCATCCCCAACGTCGGTTGCGGATCCGGGATTTTCCTCTTGGGAACCTGTACGTCTCCTGTTGGGGAAACGGTAGCGCCGATCATTTCCGTTATCCGCCACGTCGTTCAGGTCGACAAGGCGGGGGCATTGGCCGTGGGGGGCGTGCCCAGCTTCTTCAGCATGCGATAGTGCGAGCGGATGGACTGCCAGAGGGTGGGATGGTGGTGATACGGAATGCCGTGCTTTTCTGCCACCTCCTCTACAATCCCGCTGATGGCAGGGTAGTGCACGCTGCAGATGCGGGGGAAGAGGTGGTGCTCGATCTGAAAGTTGAGGCCGCCGACGTACCAGCAGACCAGCGGATTCGACCGCGCAAAATTGGCCGTCGTCTTCATCTCGTGGACGAGCCACGCGTCTTCCATCATGTCGTTGCCCTCAGACGTATGGTGCTCAGGCCCTTCGACGACGTGCGCTAATTGAAAAACGACGCCCAGAATGAGCCCGGCCGTCAGGTGCATTGACACGAAGCCGATCGCAAACTGCCACCACGTCACGTCGAGTAGGACGAGCGGCAGCACAATCATATAGCCGTAGTAAAACAGCTTCATGCCGAAGAGGGTGGCCAAGTCCTCCCAGTCATGGGAGATGCCCTGATACGGCCCGAGATCCTCTTCCAAAAGGTACTTGTAGTCTTTCGCAAACACCCAGAAGAGTGTTGAGAAGCTGTACACGGCAAAGCCGTACCAGTGCTGCACCCGATGGAACCAGTAATGCTCCGACTCGGGCGAGAGCCGCAGTAGTGGCGACACCTCCAGGTCTTCGTCGATCCCCTGAATGTTGGTGTAGGTGTGGTGGATCACGTTGTGGGTGATCTTCCACAGGTAGCTGCTGGCGCCCAGCAGGTCGAACGTGAGGCCGAGCCCGTAATTCACGGTCTTGTTCGACGAGTAGGCGCCGTGGAGGGCATCGTGCGAGATGCTGAATCCGCAGCCGGCGATGCCCACGCCCATAACAAGGGCGAGCCCGAGCATGAGCCACACTCCAAGGCCACCGAACAGGATGAGGAAGTAGGGGACGAAGACCATTGCGAGCATAGCGACCGTCTTCACGACCATCCGCGTGTTCGCGTGCTTCGAGAGGTCGTTCTCCTCAAAGTACGCATCGACCCGATCGCGGAGCTCGCTCGTGAATTCTTTCGACTTCTGGTTGTCGAAGGAGACGGTGGACTGAGCCATAGGGGGGCGGGCACTTTTAGAAAAACAGCAGATTCACGCCGTTAGTGTGGGAATAGGGTTACTCCAGTTGGTGGATTGTCCCAGCTTCGGTCAAGCCCGTTTCATTTCAGCAGTTGGACTGAAGGAGCACTCAACGCAGCTGATTAACCCTATATCATCCAAAAGTACAAAAGCGTTTATCCAAATGCGTACCGCATTTCTCTATGAAGAGTGGCCCCACAGCGAGAAACGGTGATGAGAAACAAAAAAGCGGCACCGTGGATCACTCCACGATGCCGCCGACACCTTGGGTAGTGCTGCGCTCACACGTCCAGACGCGCGAGCGAAGCGAGCGCTACCCCATGTTTTCCACAATCGCCTGGCCGAACTCGCTGCACTTCAGGAGCTCCGCGTCCTCCATGTTGCGCTCGAAGTCGTACGTCACGCGCTTCTGGCGGATCGTTTCTTCGAGCCCGTCGATGATGGCGTCCGCGGCCTCCTCCCAGCCCATGTAACGGAACATCATCTCGCCCGAGAGGATCAGCGAGCTCGGATTTACCTTGTCCATGCCCGCGTACTTCGGCGCGGTGCCGTGCGTGGCCTCAAAGAGCGCCCGGCCCGTGTTGTAGTTGATGTTGGCGCCCGGCGCAATGCCGATGCCGCCGACCTCGGCCGCCATCGCGTCGGAGATGTAGTCGCCGTTGAGGTTCATCGTGGCGATCACGTCGTACTCGTCCGGCCGCAGGAGAATCTGCTGCAGGAAGGCGTCGGCGATGTAGTCCTTGATGATGATCTCGCGCCCGTCGTCGGTGGTAAGCACCTGCCAGGGCCCGCCGTCGAGGTCCTCCGAGCCGTACTCTTCCTTCGCGACCTCGTAGCCCCAGTCGCGGAAGGCGCCCTCGGTGAATTTCATGATGTTGCCCTTGTGAACGAGCGTCACGCTGTCGCGCCCGCGCTCAATGGCGTAGTCGATGGCGGAGCGGACGAGGCGCTTCGTGCCCTCCTCCGAGATCGGCTTCACGCCGATGGCCGTGGAGTCGGGGAAGCGGATCGCCGTCTCGCCCATCTCCTCAATCAAGAACTTCTTGACCTTCTCGTTTTCCTCCGTGCCCATCTCGTACTCGATGCCCGCGTAGATGTCCTCCGAGTTCTCGCGGAAGGTCACCATGTCCACGAGCTCCGGCTCCTTGAGGGGGGAGGGCACGTTGGGGAAGTGGCGCACCGGGCGGACGCAGGCAAAGAGGTCGAGCTCCTGCCGCAGCGCCACGTTGAGCGAGCGGATGCCGCCGCCGACCGGGGTCGTGAGGGGGCCTTTGATGGCGACGAGGTATTCGCGAATGGCCTCGAAGGTGTCCTCGGGGAGCCACTCGTCGTACTCGTCCTGCGCCTTGCCGCCGGCGTACACCTCGAACCACTCAATCTCGCGATCATTGCCGTAGGCCGTTTCAACAGCGGCGTCGAAGACCGGCTGTGTGGCGTTCCAGATGTCGGGGCCGGTGCCGTCGCCTTCGATGAACGGAATGATGGGATGGTCGGGGACCTCCAGCGTGTCGCCCGACTTGGTGATGGGCTCGCCATCGGTGGGGGGGGCGAGGTCGTTGAAGGAGGGGGCAACGTCGGTGCTCATGGGTGAGTTGGATTGGTCAACATATCAGAAATCACGATGCAGGTGGGCGTCGTTGTGGACGCGGCGCTGCAGGATCGGTTTGATCCGTAGGGGAGAGCCGGTTGAGTCACGACAGAGTGCGGGCCTCCCTCTCTCGTGAAAAATTCGCTTCCGTTGCACGAATCGATAACAACGTACGGGGTGAGACGGACTCGATCTACGCCGAACTATTAGGAAATACGAAAAAAACAACAGGGAGCACGTCAGAGGCGCCCGCAGAGGTCGCGCAGTCGCAATTCCCAGACCTTGAAAGCAGCCTCACGGACGATGGCCTTGCTCATTTTGGACTGTCCCTCCGTGCGTTCAGTAAAGATGACGGGGACCTCCTGAATCGAAAAGCCCGCCCGCCAGGTGCGGTAGTGCATTTCAACCTGGAAGGCATAGCCGTCAGAGTTGACCCGGTCGAGGGGGAGCGCCTCCAGAACACGGCGATCAAAGCACTTGAAGCCAGCCGTGACGTCCTGAATGGGCATCTGTGTGATGCTTCGGGTGTAGATGCCGGCGGCGTAGGAGAGCACGAGGCGGGAAAGGGGCCAGTCGATCACGCGGACGCCGCCGACGTAGCGGGAGCCGATGGCCAGGTCGGCCTTGCCGCTGCGCACTGTTTCGATGAGGCGGGGCAGGTCGTCGGGGTCGTGCGAGAGGTCGGCATCCATCTCGCAAATATACGTGTAATCGTGCGCCAGGGCGTATCGGAAGCCCCGCAGGTACGCAGTCCCCAGTCCGAGCTTTCCCGCACGTTCAATGAGGTCGATGCGGTCGGGGGCGTCCTCCATTGCCGAGCGGACGACCTCCGCCGTCCCGTCGGTGGAGTTGTCGTCCACCACAAGGACGGAGATGGGCGTGGGCTGGGCGAGCACGAGGTCGAGGACATGCCCAATGTTGTCGGCCTCATTATAGGTAGGAATGATGACCAGCGCGTCGGTAGACGCTTCTTTCTCAGGAGAAGAAGTCACCAATGCAAAGCGGTCTGGTGCGAAGAGCAGAAAAGACGGACCGGGGCGAACGGGATGCGGCGCCTAAATCGACCACAAACCTAATTGGTGGAATCCGAAATGACAATGAGCGTGGGGAGATCCACGAAGATTGATCGCAGTCGAAACCGAGGGTCGGGGCTCAGATACAAAGGCGTGGAAAAATTGCTTCTTTCGTCACGAACGACGACGTTTAGTACTGCCGGCTCGGATGTCCGAGCCCGGCCGGCCGCGACGGCAGAGACGGGATGCCCGTTTTTCGTTGTGGTTCGCTGCTTTTCTACAACTGACCTGGACGCGAGACATGGCTGACACGAATGATCAGGCAAAGGCCGACGGCACGACGGATAAGGCCGCCACGACTGAGAAGCAGTCCAGTCCTCTCTCGGGCGACGGGGCCTCCGACGAACCGGAGGGGCCGTGGACTCAGCAATCCATCGACATTCCGGAAGGCCCTCTTGAAGAGACGGTCTCCTTCGACACGTATCCGGCCGACCAGGTCGGACACGAGGATTTGGGGATTGAGGACGAAGAGGTGCTCGACCTGCTCCGTAGCATGCTGCTGCAGCGCCGCTTTGAGAATCGCTGCCGACAGATGTACCAGCAGCAAAAGATCTCAGGCTTTCTGCATCTCTACATCGGACAGGAAGCCGTCTCGACCGGGAGCATCAATGCCATTCGGCTCGGGGAGGACTCGGTGATTACCGCCTACCGGGATCACGGCATGGGGCTGGCAATGGGCATGACGCCCGAGGAGTGCATGGCGGAATTGTTTGGGAAGGAGACCGGATGCTCGAAAGGCAAGGGGGGGTCGATGCACTTCTTCGACAACGAGAGGAAGATGATGGGGGGGCATGCTATTGTCGGGGCACACCTGCCGCTTAGCACGGGCATTGCCTTTGCGAACAAGTATCGAGGCGAGGACAACGTCTGTCTTTGCTTCTTTGGCGACGGGGCCATGCATCAGGGCGCCTTCCGCGAGGCCTGTAATCTGGCCGGCATCTACGATCTGCCCGTGGTTTTCATCTGTGAGAATAACCAGTACGCGATGGGCACGGCGGTCGACCGGGTCGTAAGCAAGCCGGACCTCTTCAAGCATGGGTACAACTTCGATTTTCCCTGCTCCCTCGCCAGCGGGATGGACGTGTTCAGCGTTAACAAGGCCGTGAAGGATCACGTCGAGAATTATGCCCGCAAGGGGCAGCCGTCGATGCTGGAGGTGCGCACGTACCGGTATCAGGGCCACTCCATCACGGACCCGGCCGAGTACCGTGCAGAAAATGAGCTCGACCAGCGGAAGAGCGAAGATGCGATCCATCGCCTTCAGCAGTATATCGTGGACCACGACCTCGCCACGAATGAAGACATCGATGCGATCGACAGTGAGGTGCAAGAGGAGGTAGCCGATGCCATTGACGCTGCCGATGCAGCAGACTTCCCGGATGATGAGGCCATCTACGACCACATCTACGCTCAGGAGGACTATCCCTTCACCACTTAGTGAATGCGGAATTGGGAGTGGGGATTGCGGAATGATGCGTGATCCCGAAAAGTGCTCCCGGTCCGTCCACTCCACAGTCCGAATTCCAAATTCCACACTCGAACGACATGGCAACGCTGCAATTTCGTGAGGCGCTGCGCGCCGCGATGACAGAAGAGATGGAGCGCGACGAGAATATCTTCCTCATTGGGGAAGAGGTGGCCGAGTACGACGGGGCCTATAAGGTGAGCAAAGGCATGCTCGACCAGTTTGGGTCCGACCGCGTGATCGATTCGCCCATCAGCGAGCTCGGCTTTGCGGGGCTCGGCATCGGCGCGGCAATGAACGGCCTTCGTCCCATCGTCGAGTTTATGACGTTCAATTTCTCCTTCGTGGCCTTCGACCAGGTCATCAACAATGCGCCCAACATGCGATACATGTCGGGGGGGCAGTTTGACGTGCCCATCGTCTTTCGGGGGCCCAACGGGGCGGCCGGGCAGCTTGCGGCCACGCACTCGAATTCGACCGAGGCCCTGTATTCGAACTTTCCCGGGCTCAAGGTCGTGGCGCCGTCTATCCCGGACGACGGGAAGGGCCTGCTCAAGAGCGCCATTCGCGACGACGATCCGGTCGTCTTCCTCGAAAGTGAGCTCATGTATGGGATGAAAGATGAGGTCAGCGAGGAGGCGGACTACACGATCCCACTCGGCACGGCCCGCGTGGCCCGAGAAGGGGACGACGTCACCATTGTGGCCCACAGCAAGAGCTATCATGTGGCCTTGCAGGCGGCCGATCAGCTGGCGGAACAGGGCTATGAGGCGGAGGTCATCGATCCGCGCACAATCAAGCCTCTCGACATCGAGACGATCGTACAGTCGGTGGTGAAAACCAACCGCCTCGTCGTAGTGGACGAGAGTAATCCTTTTGCCAGTGTGGCGTCGGAGGTGACCCATCAGGTGCAGGACCGCGCCTTCGACTATCTCGATGCGCCCATCCTCCGCGTTACCGCTCCCGACACACCCGCGCCCTACGCGCCGAATCTGATGGACGAGTACATGCCCAGTGCAGAAGAAACCGTGGACGCCTGCCGTCGCGTCCTCTACGCGGAGTGACGTTTTTCGAGTGTCGAATTGTGAATTGACGAATCGACACTCCCCACCGTTCTCATTCGACATTCGAACCTCGCAACTCGAAACTGATTTATGGCGATTCCGATCGAAATGCCGAAGCTGAGCGACACCATGGAGGAGGGGGTCCTCTCCGCGTGGCTGGTGGATGAAGGGGAAGAGGTGTCGTCCGGGGATATCCTCGCGCAGGTCGAGACGGACAAGGCGACGATGGACCTGGAGGCCTTCGATGAAGGGATACTCCTCAAGAAAATGATTGAGGAAGGCGATGCAGTGCCCATCGGGCAGCTGATCGCCGTGATTGGAGAAGAGGGAGAAGATATTTCTGATATCCTGTCTGAGCACGACGACGGCACGGGCGCCGCCGAAGAACCGGAGCCGGCGGACGAGTCGTCCGATGATGCTGCTGCACAGACCCCAGACACCGATGCCGTTGAGGAGCCGGTCGGGGACGGTCAGCTTTCGGACCGAACGCCGGAGCCGGTGCCCGCCGGAACGGACGCGGAGGGACGCCGCATTAAGGCGTCGCCGCTTGCTCGTCGAATCGCCGACGAACACGACGTAGATCTTCTCCAGGTCGACGGATCGGGGCCGGAGGGGCGCATCGTGCGCCGCGACGTAGAGGCGCGCATTGAGGAGCGGGAGCGCGCTCCCGAGCCGGCGCAAACGCCGCAACCGGCCATGGAGACGCCCTCGTACGACCTCCCGGACGACGAGGCGCTATACGAGAGCGAGAACATTTCGCAGATGCGGAAGACGATTGCCCGGCGTCTGGCGGAGAGCAAGTACTCGTCGCCGCACTTTTATCTCACCGTCGACATCGACGTGGAGCGGGCCGTCGAGCTTCGTTCGGAGCTTAACGAGCTTGCCGAGCAGCAGGACCGTGCGAAGATTTCCTTCAACGATCTCATCACGAAGGCCTGCGCGCTCTCGCTTAAGAACCATCCCTATGTTAATGCTTCCTATCTCGCCGACGAGGGCGAGATTCGGAAGCACAATCACGTGCATATTGGCATTGCGGTGGCGATTGACGAAGGCCTCATCACGCCGGTGGTCCGCAATGCGGATCGGAAGGGGCTTACGGAGATTGCGCGGGAGACGCGCGAGCTTGCCGAGCGGGCGCGCAACCGCGACCTGGAGCCGGAGGAATTCGAAGGCGCGACCTTCACGACGAGCAACCTTGGCATGTTTGGGGTGGAAGAATTCACGGCCATCATTAATCCGCCGAACTCGGCGATCCTGGCGATTGGAGAGATCCGCGACACGCCGGTTGTGGAAGACGGCGAGGTCGTGCCGGGCAAGCGCATGAAGGTCACGCTCTCCTGCGATCACCGAGTCGTGGATGGGGCACTTGGGGCCCAGTTCCTCGACAGCGTCCGTTCGTACCTGGAGGAGCCGATGAATCTGCTGTTGTAGGCAGTGGCGTCGGGGACCAACGGTAGGGGCGGAGGTGTCGCCCCTGTGTCGTTTGAGCCCCGTATTGCCTATTTCGTATTCCGTCTTTTCGACGACTGGTATGCGGAATGCGCGATACGAAATACCGACCGGTTGCCATTGCCAGATTTTCACCCGATTGGCGTTTCTTGACGGAGAAAATGTATCCGTACGAAGCTGCTGAATCATGACCCTCGCCCACCTGTCGGATCTGCATTTCGGGCGCATTGCCCATCCCGGCATTGTGGATGCTCTGGTTGACGAAGTGAATGGGGGGGCGGTTGAGCTTGTGGTGCTCAGCGGCGACTTGACGCAGCGGGCCCGGCACTCGGAATTTGAGGCCGCGCGGGCGATGCTCGATCGCATATCTCCGCCTGTTCTCGTCGTTGCGGGGAATCATGACGTGTATCCCTGGTGGCGCCCAGTGCGACGCTTGGCGACGCCCCTCCGGCGCTACCAGCGATACATCACCGCCGACCTGGCGCCGTCCTTCGTGACCGACGATGTGGCCGTGCAGGGGCTCACCAGTGCCTTCGGCGCCACCATAAAGGGAGGGCGGATTGGGCCGGGGGATCGGCAGGTTCTCCGTACCGCCTTCGAGGACGTCGGGGCGGAGGCCTTCCGGGTGCTCGTGCTGCACCATCACCTCACGGAGCTCCAGTCCCTTGGGCCCCACGATGTGGCCCGTCAGGCTCGCAAAACGCTCGATGCCGCGGTCGAGGTTGGGGTGGATCTCATCCTCTGTGGTCATCTTCACATTTCCCAGATTGAGCCGATTACCATCATTCCGGGGGAGCGGCGCATCATCGTCGCGAGTGCGGGAACGGCCACGAGCAACCGGTGGCGAACGTCTCATGGACCCACAAATTTCTACAACGTCCTCTCGATTGAAGACGAGGCGTTTCACATCGAAGAACGTCGATATGTCCCGTCGGACGAACACTTCGTGCGGGAGAGTACGACTCGTTTTGACCGGACGCCGGCGGTCGTGTCTGGCTGATCTCCCGACTGGTCACGGTCCTACTTTGGCCGGTCTGAAGCGCCTGTGACCCCACCGCTGCGGCGAGGCGGACGATGGACGTCATCAGGGAGCACCGCCCCGGATGCTCCCCGGGACGTTACGCCAATGCCGATTCGCGACCGGAATCGCGGACGAACATGCACGTCGAGTCGGTTTGGGTCACCAGGTCTCGGATCGTATCGAAGTCCGGGTCCGGCTGGAGTCCAAAGATGTTGAGGTCGGCCTGGGGGGCTTCCGGCACGTATTCGTTGAAGGGCTTGGGGCCCACGACGGCCTCCGCATTTGGGAACCGTCCCAGATCCATCAGCTTCTCCAGGAAATCCTGGGCCTTTTCCTGCTCGTTGGGATCGGGGACGGCTGTAACCACCCGCATCCGGGCGTTCCAGTTCTGCGACAGCTTGTAGGCAGTGAGGAGGGCTAGGTCCAGATTGCCGATCTCCATTGACAAGCGCCAGTCCGGCGTGCGGTCTTTGATCCAGACGTTGATGGTCTGCCGTTGTCCGAGCGCGGCCCGGGGGTGAGGAGCATACAGAAGCACGCCGACACTTTCTCGCTCGGCCTCCTGAATGACGTTGTGGTAGTCGGCCTCCCGGTCCGGCGAGTCCGGCATGCGGAGAAAGACGATGTTTGGGCGAAAGAAGGCCCCGCGGAGTGCCTGCATCCCCGCCCGGAGTCCATCGGCAAAGCCGCCGGCGTCGATGAGCGTAGCGGAGGCGAAAACCCCACGATCGCGGAAGGAGTCCGTGAGCGTTTCAATTTGCCGGTCCAGTACCTCGGGCGTGCCGTTGGGACTGAGGCCCACAATTTTAACCGATCCCTGCGGGTGGGTAAGGTCCTGGATGGTGAGGAACGAGCCGCGGAGGTCGCTGGCCGTTTCGACGGGCACGAGCAGATTGGGCTTCCAGGCGCGCTCCTGCATGGTGGGGAGTTCCGTGACCTTCTTGGCCGCCCATTCGGCCAGCGCGACGAACATGCCGCTGCGGACGTCCTCGAACGGTGCGTCGAGCTGTCGTCGAGCAAGAATCGCGTAGAAGCCGAGCGTGACGATCAGCGCGACGAAGCTAATCGTGGGATTGATAATGAACATGGCCAGCAGCGAGCCCAGCAGGCCGAGAAAAGAAACCCAGAGCGGAATACGAAGGCGGGGGCGGAAGCTTACGAGATCGAGGCTCTGTTCAATGAGCACCGCGGCGCAGATCATCGCGTAGGTGACCAGAAAGAACATTGTGATCAGTGGGGCGATGGCATTGAGGTCGCGCACCAGCAACGAGCCAAAGATTAGAGCCCCGGTCACCATCATCGAATGGCGGGGTTCTCCGTTTTCAGAGAGCTCGGCCAACCAGTCGGAGCCCGGCACCACTTGATGGGCGCCCATGGCCTGTAAGATCCGTCCGGCTCCCACCATAGACGCCAGGGCGGAAGAGAAGGTCGCCCCCAGCAGACCGGCGAGAACGGCGGTTGGCCAGTAGGCCTTATCCATCATTACCGTGTAGTTGCTCGTCAGCTCCTGTGGGGTGGCCGAGCGCGCCAGCCAAATGGCCAGGAGCACGTAGATGACGAACGATACCCCGATGGCAGCGAGGGTGCCGATCGGGATGCTGCGCTTCGGGTCTTTGAGATCGCCACTCATGTTGGCGCCGGCCATAATGCCCGTCGTCGCAGGGAAGAAGACGGCAAAGACGATCCAGAAGGAGGACCCGCCGAAATCATTTTCCGGAGAGCCGACAAAGTCGCCCCAGAGCTGAATCTCGCCAAGGCCGTATTGCATGGAGCCGGTTGCGGCTGCCGTTCCGATGGATATGAGGGAGGCAACAATGACGCCCATGATGAGATACTGCACGCGGATGGCGAAGTCCGCGCTCACGTATGCAATGCCGTACAGCACGGCGAAGGTGGCGGCGTCGACGAGAAGTGCCGGATGGCCGGGGAAGAGGTAGAGCCAGCCTTCGCGGAAGCCGAAGATGTACATGGTCACAGCCAGGGCCTGCGACAGATACCGTGGGATGCCCACGCTTCCGCCCACCTCTAGGCCCAGCGACTGTGCAATGACGGCGTACGCCCCGCCCGCCCCAATCCGAATATTCGTGGTGATGGACGACATGGCGAGCGCCGTGCACAGTGTAATGCTGAAGCCCAGGGTGATGATGAGAAGTCCCCCGATCAGCCCTGCATTTCCGATGATCCATCCCTCTCGCAGGTACATGATGACCCCGAGAATCGTGAGGAGCGTCGGGGTGAAGACCCCTCCAAACGTACCGAACTGCTTGCGGCCCGATATGGGGGCATCTTCGGGCTGGAGACTCTCGTCCAATTCGGCGGTATGCTCCGAGGCGGGAGAGGCGGCCTCTGGAGAATCTGAGTCCGGGGCAGACGACCCGTTGGAGGAGGAACCGGAACCACTCGCGGAATCAGGCATCGGTGGGAGCAAGTACTGAAAGGGAGGTGTGAGACCCTGAACATAGAGGCCCGGACGGAGAGTTGCTTAATTGGAAGGGCAGGACAATTGCATCCGCAAACTCGGACGGGACGATGGGGGCCGTCTGCCGTACCGTTTTTACTTCTGCCGGGATAGATGAGCGTATGGGAGAGGGGCGGAGCTTTCCGAAGGGATCGACATGAAACCGAGTGAAGATCCGATTGCGTTCGTGCGGGGCGAATGTCGGGATCCGACGTCGGAATCGAGGATTTCATGCTAACTTTGAGGGCAGACGGCGCAGGATGCACCGGAAGAGAAACGGGGCGCACCGTAGGGCATGACGGATATCGTTTTCGGTTTTTGTGGAATCCGGATCTAGGGCCCGTTCCTTTGAACACGTGAAATCGACCGGTCGTTGCCCTATTCTGTGGGGAACGGTATCGCCTGCGCGATGGCCTTCCCCCGATGCGCGGGGTCAGCGCAAGTATGCCTCCGTATTCTCTTCCGCGTGCTTCCTTCATCGACCCGGTCGCGTGCATGCCTACTACTCAGACGACCGAAATCAATCAACTCCTACAACCCGAGCACGTGCGGATTGGACTCCCGGAGCGGTCAAAGACGGACGTGATTAATGCGCTCATCGGACTGCTAGAGGGGCACGAGGGGATTGACAACCTCGACGCGGTGCGCCAGGCGATTTTTGAACGGGAGGATATGATGTCGACCGGGGTGGGCAAGGGGTTAGGATTGCCCCACGCAAAAACTCCGGCGGTGACAGAAACGGTCGCTGCTTTTGCGACGACGGCCGAACCGGTGGATTTTGGGGCGATTGACGACGAGCCCATTCGTCTTCTTCTCCTGCTGGTGGGCCCAGAAGAGCATAAGTCTCGGCACGTCAAAATCCTGGGACGCATTTCGCGCCTTGTGAGCCGCGATTCTCTTCGTGAGCGGTTGATTGAGGCGCCGGATCCGGAAACGGTGATTGACGTGCTTCGCGAAGGGGAGGCGGAGCTCCGGGGGTAGGGACCGAGCCCGATGAAAAGGGGAATTTCATTCACGCACCACTATTTACGCTTCAGCTGTTGTGAGCCAGACGTTTCAGAACATCAAGGGAACCTTCGATATCTTGCCGGACCCGTATACCGACGACGGGGGGACTCGTATCGCGCCCAGCGCTGAGTGGCGCTACGTGGAGGCGACGGTGCGCGACGTGATGGCGCGCTACAACTTTGACGAGATCCGCACACCGATTCTGGAGCCGACAGCGCTGGTGGCCCGCGGGGTTGGGGAGGCTACCGACATTGTACAGAAGGAGATGTTTGCGTTTGAGCGGTCGGACACGCAGTACGTCCTGCGGCCGGAGATTACGGCGCCCGTGGTTCGCTCCTACTTGCAGCACCACCTCGATCAGCGGGGCGGTGTGCAGAAGCTCTTCTACATTGGGCCGTGCTTTCGTGCTGAGCAGCCGCAGAAGGGACGTTATCGGCAGTTTCACCAGTTCGGGGTGGAAGTGCTTGGTACGGACGATGCCCGGGCCGACGCTGAGACGGTGGCTGTGATGATGGCCATTTACGACGAGCTCGGCATCAAGGACACGCGACTCCGCATGAATACCCTTGGCACTCCGGACCGACGGGAGGAATATGTGCACGCCCTTCGCGAATACCTGGAGCCGTACGCCGATGAACTGTCGGAGACGAGCCGACGCCGACTGAAGCGAAATCCGCTGCGCGTGCTTGATACGAAGCTCGACCACGAACAAGCCATTTTGCAGGATGCTCCTCAGCTCATCGATTACGTGAGCGATGAGAGTCGGGCGCACTACGACCGCGTACAGCGCTTCTTGGCTGACCTCGGTGTGTCGTACGTGGAAGACCCACACCTCGTACGGGGATTGGACTATTACACGGAAACGACCTTCGAGCTTGAAAGTCCGGACCTTGGGGCGCAGAGCGCCCTGGCCGGCGGGGGACGATACGACCGTCTGGCAGAAGTGCTGGGCAGTGAGGAGCCGGTGCCGGCCATTGGCTTTGCGGCGGGAATGGAACGGTTGTTCCTGGCACTTGATGCGGCGGAGGCCGAACGGCCCGGTCTCCCGGCTCCGGATGTGTTTATTGCTGCTCTTGGGGAGGAGGCCGAGCAGTGGGTGTTTCGGACAACCCAGGAGCTTCGGGCGGCCGGTCTTCACGTGGCACTTGACCTGAAGGGACGGTCTCTCAAGGCGCAGATGCGGGAGGCCAATCGCCAGGAGGCGGATTATACGCTCATCATTGGAGGCAACGAGCTGGAGGCGGAAGAGGCCACGGTCAAGGAGATGGAAAGTGGGGAGCAGGAGGATGTGCCGTTCGCGGAGCTGTCCACTGTTCTGCTAGACAAGTGCCGCACAGAGCACGAGTAGCTGTGGCCGAGGGGAGCGGTCCGGACGGCCGCGCGTGCGTTCTGCTGCCCGCTTGGGGGAACGGGCCCTACCAGAAGATGACGTAGAGCGCGGCCGTAATGCCGAGAATGCCGAACGCAGCAACTTGGAAGATGGGGTCGGAGTCGTGCTCCACGTCGTCGAGGTCAATGGCCTTCGGGTGCGTCTCGCCCCGGTTTTCAACGTAGGAGATTCCGACAATCAACGCCACGGAGACAAAGAACACGATCAGCATTCGGTTGAGGAATGCAATCTCCGGGGTGAGGAATTTGAAGGCAGCCGAGAGCGGAATGGACAGCACCGCCGACACCAGCGCGGCGTTGGGCGTGGCCTTGCTCCAGAACAGGCCCATGACGAAGATGGCCAGCACCCCCGGGCTTACGAAGCCAGTGTACTCCTGAATGTACTGGAAGACCTGATCGAGATCCGCCAGTTGGGGGGCCACGAGCGTAGCGACGACGATGCAGGCGAGAGCCACGATGCGCCCAATCCGAACCAGTTTGCTCTCCGACACCTCCTCCTCTACGTAATTGCGGTAGAGGTCCATGGTGAAGATGGTCGAGGCACTGTTCATCATTGAAGCGAGCGACGAGACGATCGCCGCGACGAGGGCGGCGAAGGCCAGTCCCCGGAAGCCAGTGCCCACGTACTGGCCCAAAAGCCACGGATACGCTTCGTCTCCCCGCTGGATGGGGGCGTCAAGAGCAAAGGCAACGATGCCGGGCACGACCACGATGAGGGGAAGGAGGAGCTTCAAGTAGGCAGCAAAAGCGAGTCCGCGCTTCGCCTCCTGCAGGTTTTTGGCCGCCAGCGCGCGCTGAATAATGTACTGGTTGCAGCCCCAGTAGAAGAGGTTGGCCACCCAGAGTCCGCCGAACAGCACGCTGAGGCCGGGCAGGAGTTGATAGGCGTCCTGCGTAACACCTTCGTCGTTCTGATACATCAACTCCCCCTCGAAGAGAATCATATTGAATCGGTTGGAGGCGTCCCCCATCAGTTGGGTAAGGCCGCCCACGGGGCCAGTACTGCTTCCACCGTAGGCATCAAGAGCGACCCAGGTTGTCAGCAGTCCCCCACCCACCAGTACAACAACCTGCACCACATCCGTCCACGCGACGGCCTTGAGCCCCCCGTAGAGGCTGTATGCGGTGGCGAAGAGCGCTAACCCCGCAATAGATCCCCAAAGCGGAAGCCCCATGATGATGTTCATCGAGAGGCCCCCCATGTAGAGAACCGACGTCAGGTTTACGAAGACGTACACCAACAGCCAAAAGATGGCGAGCAACATCCGCACGCGTCCATCATAGCGCTGCTCCAGGAACTGGGGCATCGTGAAGATTTCCTTCTCCAGATAAATGGGAAGGAAGAAGTACGCGATGACGAGGAGGGTCACGGCGGCCATCCACTCGTAGGAAGCAATGGCCAGCCCCACCCGGAAGCCCGATCCCGACATGCCGATGAACTGCTCTGCCGAAATGTTGGAGGCAATCAGCGAGGACCCGATT
The DNA here is from genome assembly GCF_002954405.1 of Salinibacter sp. 10B. Taxonomy (NCBI): domain Bacteria; kingdom Pseudomonadati; phylum Rhodothermota; class Rhodothermia; order Rhodothermales; family Salinibacteraceae; genus Salinibacter; species Salinibacter sp. 10B. Next base: position 208,204 of record NZ_MQWC01000004.1, read on the forward strand.
GCCCAGAAGGGAAGCGATTTGCTGGCTAGGAAGTAATCGGAACTGTCTTTTTGCCGTCCTTCCTTCTCTCGGGAGACCCAGAGGCCGAGCCCGATAATGATAAAGAGGTAGACTCCGAAAATAATGTAGTCAAGCGCTGCAAATGGAACGGAGGCGGAGTCCATGAATCAGGCGCAGTGGTGTGAGAGAGCAACGCAGGAGTGACGAGGCGCTAATCGTTCCCTGGCAGGGGACGGAGCCACAGGAGGATAGGGGATGTCGCCCAGGGAAGCAATTGGGGAAGCATTGGCCGGCCCGTCTCGAACGCACGGGGCTGTTCGCACAAGGAATCGGCACGAATCGGGGTAAGAGAAGTCGAACCGGTTTGGCGCCCGAATACGCTCCAATCTTCCAGAGAAGCACTTCGGGACACAGGGGACTTTACCGGGGAGGAGCCGTTGAGGAACGCTCAATAAGCTCCGCCTCCAGCGAAATGCGCTGGCACGTATCGGTTCCGTTTCCCTGGAGCTGATTGAGGAGGAGCTCAGTTGCCTTACGGCCCATCAACCGTTTGGGGACGCGGACGGTCGTGAGGGGGATTGGGAAATAGTCCAGCATGTTCAGATCGTCGAAGCCCACGACAGAGACATCATCCGGCACCGAGAGCCCAAGTTCGCGAAGGGCCTTCATTGTGCCGAGGGCGACGAGATCGTTGTAGCACGTCACCGCAGTGGTGGGCACATCCTCAGAGAAGTGGTCGAGGGCCGTGCGGTAGCCTTCTTCGAAGGAGTCGCCCGCCGGGAGAACGATCTCGTCGTCGAAGATGAGCGGAGAGCGGCTAAAGGCGCGGCGGATCCCTGCTACGCGCTCACTACTGTGTTTGGAATATTCCGGGCCGGCCAGGTGGATAATATGCTCGTGTCCGAGATCGAGCAGGTGGCGGATGGCCCGTGAGGAGGCTTCGACGTTGTCGATGTCGACGAGGTTGGCCTGAATGCCGCGGATGCCTTCGAGAAGCACAAACGGGATGTTGTTGCGTTTGAGCTCGAAGATGTGGGAAAGGTCCGTGTTCTCGTTGAGAATAGGAGTGATGATCAGCCCATCCAGGTCCTTGTTGGAGAACTGATCAATGATCTGCTTCTCCGTGTCGAAGTCTCCCTCCGAACTGCTGACGAACGTCAGGTATCCCTGCTCATTGGCCACCTCTTGGATGCCGACGAGGACCTCAGAGTAGTAGGGATTGTCCGCCTCCTTGATCACGAACCCAAGACTCTGGCCGTTCGGCGCTCGAAAGCCGCGTCGTGCCGAGCCCCGAGGCCGGTAGTCCAGTTTTTCAATTGTGTCGAGCACGCGTTGGCGCGTACTGTTTTTGACGACGTCGCGGTCATTAATCACAGCGGAGACCGTCGATTTGGAGACCCCCGCATGATCTGCCACGTCGTCGATGGTGACGTCCTTCATCGGTTATTGGGTCAGGTGAGTAGGAGAGATGAACGGTGTCGGAGGGGAGGGAGGAAAGCTCTTCTAGAATACCGAATGATTCGGTTTAGGATCAAGCGCATGGTCCTGCCTGCACCCACGCGGACGTTTGTGCAGGGGGTACGAAGGCGTTCTTCTCACAATTCCCACAATGACGGGTCTCTATGTAGACGTTGGCATTCGTTACATAGAGTAAACCCCTGGTAACGCCATCGAGACAGAAGAAGCAGGAACGGTTTGAGGTCCTCTGAATGTCCTCAATGATTCCAGTAAATATCCACGGCAAATTTCCCGCCACTTTAGAAGAGGGACGAACGTCCCATGCTCATCGATCTCCTGTCTTCGCTCGTTAAGGGGGAGTCCAAAAGCTCGGGTGGGAGAGCGAAGAAAGGGGATTATCGCCGATCAGAAATCGGAGGGGGGAGGAGATGCGAAGCGCATCTCATGAGGGCCGTTTCCTTTTGAACGGAACGGTTCGAGCGCCACTGATCCTCGGTCGCTGGTCGTACCTTCACGAGCGCACTCCCGCTACTCCAGGAGGGCTGAGGGGAAGACGACCGGGCTTTCGTGTCCCGCTTCGTCCACTGCCGCTACGCCGAAAAGCCAGTTGTCGATCACGACGTTTTCGAGCGTGTGGCGGGTCGTGCCGGCGGGTACAAATTTACTGTGCTGCCAGCGCGAGGCGGCCGTGCGACGCCAGTACACCTTGTATCCTGCCAGATTCTTGTGGTCGACCGGCGTCCAGGCGAGGGTGGTGGACGGCGAGACGGCTCCGCCGATTTTTACGCTGTCAGGGCGAGGGGGACCGGCAGCGATCGACGCCATCGTTGCGACGTTGACCCCGGTCAACTTCTCGGCGTACTCAAAATTTACGCCCTCGATCGTGTCGCCGTAGTCGATGCCGTTTTCAGTGCGGAGGTCCTGGTGCTGCCGGTTGTAGTTCTCGTGCGTTTCCATCACGCGGACGGCCGGAAAGCCGCGATCGGCAAAGGGCATCTGATCGCCCCCGCGACCGAAGCGATCGAGGCGGTAAATGAGGATCGGATCGAGGTGGCGGCTGTAAGTTTCGGCCTGTGTGGCCACGTAACGGGCGAGTTGGCGCGAAGGCCCGTCGTTTTCGCCGCCGAAGTAGCGAGTGGCCCACGACTCCTCGTGCAGGTCCGGCGGCCGACGCTGAGAGAACACGCGGAACGTGGTATTTTCAATTACCCCGTCGATGCCGCGAATATTGCCGATCATGTCGTTATTGAGCACGCCGGCCATCGTCCAGTCTTTCTCCACCGCAACCTCTGCTGCATGCGTGCTGCCGAAGAGCCCTTGCTCTTCCCCGGTGTATCCGACGTAGACGATACTACTGGCAAAGTCGCGTTTCGATAGCACACGGGCGGCCTCTACGGCTCCGGCCACGCCCGAGGCGTCGTCGTTGGCGCCCGGCGCGCGGCTGGTGCTGTCCATGATGTTGGAGACGCGAGAGTCGAGATGCCCGCCCATGAGGACGTATCGGTTCGGGTGTTCGGTGCCGCGCTGGATCGCGACAACGTTATAGACGGCCGTTCGCGAGGGGATGCGCTCCGTTTCGCTTGCGGGCACCACGGTCTTCTGAAATTTGACCTCCAGGCACCCGCCACACGCGCGCGAAATGCGTTCGAATTCGGCCTTCAGCCAGCGGCGAGCGGCCCCGATGCCGCTATCCTCGGAGGTGGTGTCTGAGAGGGTGTGGCGCGTCCCGAAGCTGACCATCGTTCGGATGTCGTCCTCGATCCGGCTGGCGTCTACCGAGTCGACCATCGCTTGGATGGCGGGGTCTGAGGACGGAGGAGGAGCATCCTGGCCCGATACGGGTTCGGCAAAAAGGACGCAAAGAAAAGCGACTAAGAGAACAGCAGAATGCCTCATGAGGCAACAAGAATAAGGAAGGTCGTGTGCACCTCTTTAGGGTAGAGGTGCGGACCGGCAATGTCTATCTAGGGGGCCTTACATCATTGAGATTGCTCTGGCACGTTGAAATTGGGAAGGGGGAGCGGGGGAGACGTAGAAACATGTCTTTGAGCGAGAAGGTAGCCCCATTACTGTCAGTGGGCGCTAGTCTGGCGTGGAAGGCTGTGCCAAGTGTCCGTCTCTACGGAAGAAGCGTTGGCCGTTTTGTTTTTTGCTCCGACCACCAATCACTCCTTCGTTTCCGCCGCTATGCTTTCTCGACGGCACTTTCTCCAGACCCTCGGCATGGCAATGGCCGCTGCTCCGGCGGCTTCCTCACTTTTCCAACGGGTGCCCTTAGAGGACACCTCCGACGGGTTCACGGCCCTTCGTCGCGGGGTGGGCATTTTCCGCAAACAGGGGGGGACCATCGGCTGGCTCATTCGGGACGGGGCCCTCGTGGTAGTGGATACACAGTCGCCCAAAACAGCCCCCGACTGCTGGACTGGGCTCCGAGACCGAACCGAGGAGGCACTCGACTTCGTGATTAATACCCATCATCATGGCGACCACACTGGGGGCAATGGGGTTTTTGCAGAGTATACCGACCGCATTATTGCCCACGAAAACGTTCCCTCTCTTATGCGAGAGGCCGCTGATGACGAAGCCAACAGTGTATATCCTACTGAGACGTTTGAGAAGACCGTCTCCGAGCAGGTAGGCGACGAGACGATTACGCTTCGATATCACGGCCCGGCCCATACTGGAGGCGACGCTACCATTCACTTCGAGAAGGCCAATGTCGTACACGTAGGCGATCTGGTGTTCAACCGGGCCTATCCCTTCATCGATGTGGAGGGGGGAGCCGACTCGAAGAACTGGATCTCGGAGCTTGAGACGATCCACGACCAGTTCGACGACGATACGATCTTTATCCACGGCCATGCCAACCCAGAGTTTGGGCCAACGGGGGGACGAGAAGATTTGCTCGTGATGCGAGACTTCCTCTCGGCGCTCAACGAGTACGTACTGCAGCAGCGTCAGGCTGGCGCCTCTCTCAAAGAGATGAAACAGAAAACGGCCTTCGAGGGCTTCGAGGCGTTCAATTTTGACTGGGCATTGTCGCTCAGTGCCTGTATCGAGGCAGTCTATCGTGAGCAAACGGGATAAGGGGGGCGCCAGTATGCCACGTCGTGAGGAGCCGACTTCGAAGGGGAATAACGTCCAAAGTTACTTCCGGACTGAGGTCAAAAATTCCCAGTTGATTGTCGAGCGTCTCTCCTGTCGCGCAGATTGAAACGTCATTTGGTAGACGTTCTGTAGGGGCGACGTCGCGAACCTCGTGTATTATGGTTTCGGCATTCGACCGGTCGTTTCCCAACAGGACTCTTTTCGACCCCCGTTTGTACATTCTCCCACAGTGTCCCGGCGTTCACATCAATCCATCAAACAGACCTTGGCTCTGGTCGCGAAATGTGCAGAGCATCGAGTCGATTGGAGGCGGAGCCCCTGCTCATCGAGGGTCTTCGTCAAATGAGCGACCGTTGGACTCGAAAATACCCCGCAACGCTCGGTCATACTGCTGCTGACCCGACGGAATAAGCACGGGCTTGCCGCGCTTCTTTGCGGAGTCCGCAATCATTTTATATCGTCTACCGAAAATGATTGTACATTCCTGAGCTCTGTCCCGTCAAGAAATTGCCTTCTTTGAGAACACCGTCCTCCTGCGCTCCGATGCGGGATTTCGCCCGGGCGACGTGGATCCTCGAAGTCGATTTAGGCCCCGACGGTGTGTATAATCACCCCCAGTAGTTGATATTGGTGGAATCCGGCGTCGATGACGGAGACAACGTCCTCGGAAATGGCAGTCCACGTCATTCTGATGCGAGTCCCGCTCCCGGGATCCCGACATTGTGAGTCGGATTTGTTTGAGCATTCGGTATCACTGCACGTTCACTAATCGTCTTCGCGAATGGATTGGATCGTATTGTTGCCACCCGTCGTGGCAATTGTGCTGGCCCTTTGGACACGACAGATCTATCTATCCCTTTTTGCGGGCCTTTGGCTGGGGACTACGATCCTGGCCGGGGGGAATCCAGTGGGCGGCCTTCGGGAGTTGGCCGATCAACTCGTGGCCGTCTTCGAAAGTGAAAGCAACACCCGAATTCTCTTGTTCTGCCTGCTTGTGGGAAGTCTCATCGCTCTCGTGCAGGCCTCAGGTGGCGTAAAGGGCTTCATCGCATGGGCCCGGGAACGGGAATGGGGGTCCAGCCGGCGCGGTGCCGAGCTTTTGGCCTGGAGCATTGGTGTGGTCCTTTTTGTGGAGTCGAATATTTCGTCTCTCACCGTGGGGGCAGTAAGCCGACCCCTTTTTGATAAGCTGAACCTTCCTCGAGAGAAGCTTGCCTATTACTGCGACGCCACCTGTGCACCGGTTTGCATGTCGATCCCATTCAACGGATGGGGCGCTTTTGTGCTGGGGCTCCTCGGCGCTCAGAATCTCGGAGTTTCTGCCGTTGCCGTGCTTGCGAAGGCAGTGCTCTTCAACTTCTTTGCGCTTTTCGCCATCGGGTTTTCCCTCATGTTGGCCCTGACCGGATGGCGCTTCGGGGCCATGCGACGAGCCGAAACGCGAGCCGAGGAGACGGGACAGGTCCTGCGGGAGGGAGCCCAGCCGATGGTAGAAGACGACGTGGCCCGCATCGAACCCTCCGAGCACGTAGAGCCGCAGGCGCGGAATCTGCTTCTGCCGGTTGGGGTAATGGTTTCGATGATCTTCGTCGGCTTGTACGTGACCGGTCAGGGCAACTTGATGCAAGGCAGTGGGGCGACGGCCGTGCTGTGGGCTGTAGGAACAGCCCTGGGGGCAGCTCTTCTGCTCTACACAGTGCCGCGGTTTGGAGGGAAGCCACCACTGTCTGTGAGTGATGCCATGGACTGGGTTGTGAAGGGCGCGTCCGGTCTTGTGCCTGTCACGTTGCTTCTCGTGCTTGCGTTTGCGCTTGGGCAGGTGTCCCAGGCGCTGGAGATGGGGGCATACGTGGTGCAGCTCGTAGGAGGACAGGCCGCGGCGTGGTGGATGCCGGTACTCGTGTTTGGAGTGACGAGCTTCGTCTCGTTCACGCTCGGCTCGTCCTGGACGGCCTTTGCTATCCTTATTCCGGTCGTGATGCCCTTGGCTGCCGAGATTGCACTGCCATTGTCCTTGATGCTGGGGGCGGTGCTTTCGGGGGGCATCTTTGGGGATCACACCTCGCCCTTGTCGGACACCACCATTATTTCCTCAATGGCGTCGGCCTGTGACCACGTGGATCACGTCAACACGCAGCTGCCCTACGCGCTGGTACAGGCCGGGCTGGCCGCCGTTGCATTCATAGTGGCAGGGATCCTGGCTGGATAGCCTTCGGGATCTGCTTTGCGGTAGGGCGTGCCTGACGATGGTCATTAAGGAGGCAGACCGGGCGCCCCACCGATGGAGGCATTCTGAGGGGTAGGGAATGCTATTTGGGATTAATCGTGGTTCTTATTATCCTTCATCGAATCGAAATAATGAAGGTAAAATCGGTTCGATTTTGTCACCATTCTGTCTGAGGGAGATGAATGTTGGATGGGAGTCGAATCCGACTCCCCGGAGGATCGTCTTTGCGGCCGATTTTCTTGTTCACGCCCTGCCGAATCAAGTCCGATCCCCGTCGCTGTCTCGCTCCACAGTGGGAAGTCTCCCGGGCGGCTCTCGCCCTTGCAAGTGCCCTGTCCGAACCGATCAGGCCGCGCGCAGATGGCAAGGCACGCCTGCAGTAAGCATATTGTAGAGCACACTCCGTTTGTGGGTTGACGCCGCGTTCTTGGTCGTCCGCTCGGTACGAAAGACAAGTTCTGTTCTGACAGTCTTCCATCTTTAATCAACCATGACTAACGCGATGTCCCGAAAACATTGGCTGGTCGGTGGGCTGATCGCTCTTTTGTTCGGTGCGCTTCTTCCGATTCGTGCTGAGGCCCAGACCGAAAACTGGCGCCCGGCTGACAATCCGTTGATGACCCGGTGGGCGGACGACGTCAATCCAGAGGAGCCTTTGCCGGAGTACCCTCGGCCCAAGATGAAACGGGAAGAGTGGACCAACCTGAACGGCCTGTGGGATTTTCAAATCAGTGGGAAAGCGGGGAAGGGCGAGTACGATGATCAACTTCTGGTCCCGTACCCAGTCGAGTCGGCCCTGTCGGGGGTGAAGAAGACGGTGGGGGCCAAGAACCGTGTGTGGTACCGGCGCACGTTTCAGGCCGATCCAGCCGGGGACGAACGTGTGCTCCTGCACTTTGGGGCGAGCGACTGGGAGACCCACGTCTACGTGAACGACCAGTATGTGGGAATGCACCAGGGCGGATACGATCCGTTTACATTCGACATTACCGACGAACTCGCCGAAACGGAGGAGCACACGATCGAGGTCACGGTCTGGGACCCAACGGACAAGGGGAACCAGCCCGTGGGGAAGCAGACCCACGACCCGCGCAGCATCTGGTACACGGCGGTAACGGGCATTTGGCAGACCGTGTGGCTGGAGACGGTGCCAGAGACCTACATTCAGGACCTGACGGTGACGCCGCAGATTGGGCAGGAGCGCGCCAGGATTGAGGTCGACGTTGAAGGTGCAACGGACGACCACCGAGTACGCGCCGTCGTGAGTACCGACGAGGGAGAGGTGGCCCGCGCGACCGGCCATCCGCAGAACCGACTTCTCGCTGAGTGGGACAACCCCCGATTGTGGTCCCCGTCCGATCCGTTTCTCTACGATCTAGAAGTCCACCTGCTCGACGACGAGGGGACGGTCGTAGATGAGGTGAGCAGTTACGTCGGCATGCGGTCGGTGTCCGTGGCGGAGGCAGAGGATGGTCACACGCGTTTGTTTCTGAACGGAGAGCCGCTTTTTCACATGGGTCTGCTGGATCAGGGGTGGTGGCCGGACGGACTTTACACCGCCCCGACCGACGAGGCGTTGAAATACGACATTGAGGTCACTAAGGAGCTCGGCTACAACATGATCCGGAAGCACGTGAAGGTCGAGCCGCAGCGGTGGTATTACTGGGCCGACAAGCTCGGAGTACTGGTGTGGCAGGACATGCCCAGCGGGGATATGCGCCCGGGACAGATTCCGGAGCGTTCTCCCGAGTCCGCTCAACAGTTCAAAGACGAGTACAAAGACATGATCGACGCATTGTATCACTATCCGTCGATCGTGATGTGGGTGCCATTCAATGAAGGGTGGGGGCAGTTCCAGACCCGAGAAATCGTGGAGTGGACCGAGAGCTACGATCCGACGCGTCTGGTTGATAATGCGAGTGGTTGGCATGATCGCGGGGTCGGCGACGTGGTCGACGAGCACCACTATCCGGGTCCGGGCATGCCGGAGCCGGAAGAGAACCGGGCGTCAGTGCTCGGTGAGTTCGGAGGAGAGGCGCTCGTGGTTGAGGATCACCTCTGGATTCAGGATTTCTCGGAGGCGCCGACCCACTACGAGACATCTCAGTCGAAAGAGGCGCTGCATGGTACCTACGATCGGATGATTGCGGAGGTCGACTCGATGAAAGAGGAGGGTCTTGCGGCAGCGGTCTACACGCAGACGACTGATGTGGAGTCGGAAGTGAACGGCGTTATGACCTATGATCGAGCAGTCATCAAATTCGACGAGGCTCACATGCGGAAGATGCACAGTGCCCTCGTCAAAGAGTGAAAATCTGCTTGGCGGATTGTCCACGGCCTGCGATTTCGTGGATCTCGTGCAGAACGGCTTCTGCGGTCCTGGACATCTCTCTGGGATGGTGGAGAGGGGCCGCCCGACGAGATGGGATGCGCCTTGTGTGGTGCCACGAGAAAGGAGCAAGGGGACGCCTGGGCCATGCGCTCTTCCCCAAAACTCCGATTGTGGGTCCTATTGGCGTCCGTGCCTTTCAATTCGTTATTTGGGCTGAGTGATATCCGCACAATTTGCTCTTCGATCATGCCCGACCCCTCTGTGTCTGAGATTGATGAGGCCGAGTCTTCCACCGATTCAGAAGCCGCTCCCGAAGGGTCGCCCGATGGATGGATGCGATGGGCGATAGCTGCGTTGGTGTTAGGAGGATTGGGGATTGCTGTTTATTTTGCTGGTGACATCCCGAAGACCGACGGTCACTACGGCTTCTGGTCCATTTTGCCACCGCTCATCGCCATCGTGTTGGCGTTCTGGATGCGGGAGGTTGTCAGCGCCCTCTTCATCGGCATCGCGGCAGGTGGGCTTATCGCGGGGAAGGTGAATATCATTGATGCCTTTCTCCTTCCAGCCATCGGCACGGAGGACTTTGCACTCATCTTACTGGTGTACCTGTGGGCACTGGGAGGCCTCATCGGGCTCTGGACACGCACCGGAGGAGCTCTCCGATTTGCCTCGTGGGCTGGGGAGCGCATGGTTCGCGGCCCGAAGACAGCCAAGTTCTTCACCTGGATTATGGGCTTGGTCTTTCACCAGGGGGGCACCATCTCGACCGTTCTCACCGGCGCAACGGCTCGTCCCATCGGCGATCAGCACGACGTTTCGCACGAAGAATTGTCATACGTGGTTGACTCCACGGCATCCCCCGCCGCCACGCTGATTCCGTTCAACGTGTGGCCCATTTACGTTGGGGGTCTCGTGGCTGGGACGATTCCCCTCTTCGAGACTGCACAGGACGGCATCACGTTCTTCTTTTCGGCCCTCCCGTTCAACTTCTACGCGATATTCGCTGTGGCGATGACGTTTCTCTTTGCGTGGGAGGTGCTTCCTTGGGTCCCGGGCAAGCAGATGCGTGAGGCCATGGACCGGGCACGCTCGACCGGCAAATTGGATCGCGATGGGGCAACCCCGCTCACCTCGCGCGAACTCACGGAGATGGACGTGCCGGACGATTACGCACCGGGCCTCATCGACTTCCTTGCCCCCATCGGGACGCTACTAGGCGTGGCCATCCTTCCGTATATCGTGACCTATTTCTTTATGGGATGGACGGGAGGGCAGAATCCCGATCCGATGCTACTCATTGCGGAGGCATTTGTGCTCGCGGTGCTGGCCGGAATGGGCATTGCCTTGTTCAAAGGCATGGACTTCGACACGGTGATCGATGGCTTTATTGACGGCTGCAAGGGCGTGACCATCGGTGCCATCATTCTAGCGCTTGCCGTGTCGTTGAAAGAGGTGGCCGACGCGGTGGGCACGGCCAATTATGTGGTGGCAACGGTTGGAGACGTGCTTACGCCCGCCATCCTGCCGGGACTTCTCCTCGTCCTTTGTGTGATCATAGCATTCTCGACGGGAACTTCGTGGGGGACCTACGCGGTGGTGTTTCCGGTGGCGATGCCACTGGCGTGGAGCGTTTCGCAGGACCCGTTTTTCATCACCCTCTGCTTTAGCGCCGTGGTTGGCGGTAGCGTCTACGGCGACCAGTGCTCGCCCATTTCGGACACGACGGTGCTCTCGTCACTCGCCACTGGGTCGGACCTCATGGACCACGTGTACACCCAGCTTCCCCTGGCATCGGTCGCGGGAGGCCTCGCAATTGTGGTGTACACACTGATGGTGGTGTTCTTCGTGTGACCTGTCTGTCTTTATCCTTGCGCGGTTGGGGGAGGCGACGTTTCAGCTTGCTGCGATATCCGATGTTGTAGAAAGCGGTCCGGACCTCTTCGTGAGGGCACGATGTAGGGCCGCGTACGATCAGCGTCTGGTCTCTTGTAGGCTTGGCACAGGGGGGACGCAGGATCCGGGGACGGGTCTTCCTCGAGAGTGGTGCTGTGGCAGTGCCAGCAAGCAGCGTTGGATAGGTCCTTCCGTACTCCACCGTTGCCCGTCCCCGGAACCGGAGACGGATGCTCCGTAGAGCGAACGACGTGTGCCGTCACGCCCTTGGGTCTACTCGCGGAGCCGGACGTAGCTCCGACATGGTTATGAGCCAAAGGACGGGTACCGGCGTAGGGCCTGGAGTGGGATCATGTCCCCGGATGTACGTTCCACCGGAGGGATTTTGAAGACTTCGGTTCTTGTTTTATATGAACGCCATTTCCTGGCGTATAGGGACTCTGCGCCGGTGGTGCATTGCAGGAAGCCCCCTTCAACATCTATTCACAATCCGTATATTCTGTGGGTAGGGAAGGCGCCGGGCTATCTTCAGGGTCCACCGCTGCGCAAGCGACGTGCTTTCGCAGAGTCGACTGAAGTTGTATCTGTATAGAGCCGACTGTCCCTTGCGGACCTACGTCCCATTCCCATCAGTCGGAGGTCCATTATGAACGTTCTACGTTTTACATTAATTCGCGGAGGACTCGCGATGTGTCTCGTCGGCCTTTTGGCCGCCGGGTTGCTCGTCGCACAGTCCACATTCGCGCAGTCCACAACCGAACCCCTGACCCTCATAAAACACCTTCGAACCGAACTCGGCTCGAAGGACGACGCCCGCCAGGAGCGGGCCCTTATCGACGTGATTGCCCTGGCGTCCTGCCAGGAGAGTTGCACCGTGTTCCTGCAATCGGCGATGAACCGGAAGGTCCGGATCGCAAACGAATCCGGAACCGGGAATGTCGTCGATCTGGACGCACTTACCCCCGGCCTTCTTCGTGCCTACCGAAGTGGTCCGGGTGACGGCCACAAGCTTCTGGCCCTTTCGGCCCTCATTAATGTCGGTAACCAGAAAGCCCTCGAGAAACTCATCGAAGAGAAGGACGCGCAGAGCGCTGACGTGCAGAGGGTCACGAACATGAGCCTGGCATCATTCTACTTCGCAAAGTACCCGGATCTCACCGAACGGTCCATTCGTCGGCGCAGCCTCACGCTCGACGACGTGCAGCGGGCCGAAGTCCTTCGTGTGCGGGCAGAGAGGCGTGCGCAAAAGGAGGGAGGGCAGTAGGCGCCGGGAGGACCGGCTGCGCGTGTGCCAAATCCCTGGCTACCAGCTGCTGTTCTTAGTCCCCTCGGTCTGGAAGGAGGCGATCTGGAAAGAGGCGACTGTGGAGCATCCGCCCACGATCGACCGACCGCGATCACGCAGTCCCGAGGGCTGGCGGGGGCTCTGAGTTGATCGAACAGTCCGTATGCAAGGGTAGAGGCACTTTCACTACTCCGTTACGTTTTTCCTCTTGACCGGAAACAGCGGGGGGCGTAGCGTAGGGGTAGAGCATCACACTAGAGATGTGCTCTGCGTTCGAGACACAACGTAGCGCGATGCTTTAGAAGAGCCTGCCTCGGCCTAGCCGAGGTGGGCTTTTCGCATGGGGGCCTGTTCCATGTGAGCGCTCCTGTGTTGGAGGGAGGGTTGCCTGGGCCAGCTGGACGAGCTTTTCCCTGTCCCCAATTTTCTCGTCAAAGCCCGATGTTCTCGGCGGAATTGTTCTGAAAGGACCTCGCCTCCCCGGACGCAGCGGGTGAAGGTCTCTCATGAGGCGTGGCCGGGGTGCAACTTCATGACTCGTTCGGTCCGGCACAGCCGCATCAATAACGACGTTTGTGTCGAATAGGACGCGGACAACTGGAAAAGTAGTGGCCAGAAAAGAAGGGGAAGAGGGCGTTGCCAGCTACCGATGCGGCACCGAAAGGGAGGCGGACTACCCGGCGGGCTAGCGGCCTGATCGATCTTCGAGCGGCCGAGGATAGAGGGGCACGCCCTCGCCTTCAACGAGTTGGGCGTCCTCGGTTGTCAGAACCACCAGCTCGCGTCGGCGAAGCGCGCCGGTCCAGCCGACCAAAAGAAGTGCGCTGTCACGAAGGGGGAAGCCTCAGCCGGCTTGCGGCGCATTCTCACGAGTCTGCCACAGCCGCTGATGGCCCTGCCGGCGTTTCTCTCGTTCTGGGGTTTGAGCCGGTTCTGCCCGTCGAGTTGGACTGGAAGGGATTCCACGCACAGGCGCCTATTCGGCATTTCTTCACGGTCAAGTCAGTCACGAGGGAAACACGCTGTTAATTGATAAATTAATTGAGTAGAATTAATTATCGAGTTAAAAACCATTCTAAACTCCGTCGGCACCATGTCTTCACCGCGCAATGAAACCGAGTCTCGCATTCTAGAGGCTGCCCAAACTGTGTTCGTCCGGGAGGGAACCCGCGAGGCCAAGCTCAAGGAAATCGCCGAGGAAGCCGACGTCAACCAGGCGCTTTTGCACTACTATTATCGCGACAAGAAAACCCTGGCAGATACGGTCTTCGAGAAGGTGGCATCGGAATTTTTCCCTCAGTTGGAGGCTATATTGAACGCCGATCAAACGGTGGAGGAGAAGGTGAGAACGTTCGTCCCGAAATACATCAATCTCATTCAAGAAAACCCCTACTTGCCGTCCTACATCGTGGGAGAGTTAAATCGAACCCCGGCAGAGTTGAAAGATCGGGTCCGATCATTAGATCTAGCCCCGTTCGAAAAGCTTGGCCCCCTTGATCAGCAACTGAAGCGGCGGGCCGAGGAGGGAACGCTCCAGCCCATCTCGGCCCAGCAGTTCGTGGTGAATCTGGTGTCCCTCTGCGTCTTTCCCTTCATTGCGCGCCCCCTTCTTGAGGCCGCGTTGGGGATGGAGAGGGAGAACTTCGAGCATCTCCTGGAAGACCGGAAGGAGGCGGTGCCGACATTTTTCCTCAATGCTATTCAGCCTTGATGCCGCCGTCGGCGGTCGGCACTGCGGGACGCTTCCTCATCCCGACCGTCGATCTTTTTTTATCAATGAGGATTAATTATGAGATTAAATGGTTTGGGTAACGACCCTCATGCATACGGAGCTCTCTTTTCGTCGATGTTCTTTCGGTTTGACCAAGCGCCATGCCCATGGAGACAATGACATTTTCCGTCTTCTCACCCCTCACCACTTGTAGATGGCTGTTCGTCATGGCCGTGGTCGCGCTCGCCGTTGGGGGGGCGGCCGGGGCCTACGCTCAACAGGGGCCGACGACCCAGGCCGGACCGTCCGGGGCTGAGCCGGTTGCGACCGACGCGTCTATGACCGATTCGCTCACGATCGAGCGCGTGGTGGATCAAGTGTTGAAGACATATCCGTCGATCGTAGCGTCTCGAAAAGACGTAAATGCCGCGGAGGCCCGTGTTGGACAGGCCCGAAGCGGGTACTGGCCTCGGGTCGAGGCCGTGGGGACGTACCGCCGGCAGGACCCTGTGCCGGAAATTTCGGTGCCGGGGGCGCCCAGTGGACCGAATCAGTCTAGGGGGGGACGCACCGTAGGCATTCAGCCCAACAATCTGTACGATGGACACCTCCAGGTGCGGCAGACGCTGTATGACTTCGGGCGGACGCGGGCACGGATTGGTCAGGCGGAAGCCGGCCGCACTGCGGCCGAGCGACAGGTCGACACCGAGCGCAGTGAGCTGGCCTTCCAGGCAATCCGGGTCTACTATACGACGCTCCTCGCCGATGCCCGAAGTCGAGTTCAACGAAGACAGATCGAGCAGCTCGAGCAGACACTGAAGGTGGTGCGTCGTCGACAGGACGCCGGGGCGGCCACTGAATTTGAGATTCAGTCGACGCTCTCGCGGCTCTCGGAGGCTCGAAGTCAACTCACTCGTCTTCAAAGCCAGCGAAAGAGTCAAGAGGCCGAGTTGGGGCGGTTGCTCGGACGCGCCTCGGACGATCCTCCGGCGCTAAGCAGTGCCCTTGATTCAGTTGTCGCGGTCTCCTCGCCCGTTGACGTTGAGGCACTCGCCGACAGCGCGCTTCTTCGACACCCGTTGGTGCAGGGTGCGAAGGCACGCCTTCGGGCGACGCGTCGGCAGGTGCAGGTGGCCGATCGGTCCGACGCCCCGACCCTTGCCCTCACCGCA
Source organism: Salinibacter sp. 10B (assembly GCF_002954405.1). Lineage (NCBI taxonomy): Bacteria > Pseudomonadati > Rhodothermota > Rhodothermia > Rhodothermales > Salinibacteraceae > Salinibacter > Salinibacter sp. 10B. The sequence goes on from NZ_MQWC01000004.1 coordinate 223,393, forward strand.
GAGGGCGGCGTAAAAAATGGCTATCCGGCTGATTTGAACGAGCCGCGGCTGAATCACTCCGTCGGCCTTTCGCTGCGCGTGCCCTTGTTCGAGGGCTTTGCCACGGAGCGCAGAGTGGAAGAGGCCGAGGCGGAGGTGCAGGCGGCCGAGGCCCGGCTGGCCGATGTGCGACGGCAGGTAGAGACCCGTGTCGAGCAGGCGGCCTCGACGCTTCGGGCGCGTCTCGATCAGCTGGAGGCGACGAAGATGCGCCTCGAACAGGCCCGTATGGCCGCTCAACTGGCCCGGACGCGCTACGAGGCCGGTACCATTACGAACCTGGAGTTGCTCGAAGCGGAAACGGAACTCCGTCGTGCCCGACTGGCCCGGACCGAGGTGCAGTACGAGGTCGTGATGGGGCGGTACACGCTTCAGCGCGCAGCCGGCACACTGCTTCCCTTTGAGACACCCTCTCCGTAACGCGGAGGCTGAATGCGCCACTCCCTCGCTCTTCCGACCCGCCCGTTCGATCTCCGAAGAACATGGTTGCCCTCACTGCTCCATCCGATCGCCACTCTCACACACTGTCCCAGACGACCATCATGTTCTCATTTCGCATGTCCTCTTTCAGATTTTCCGTCCTGCTCGCGAGTCTTCTCGTGTTCGCCGTCGTCCTAGCCGGCTGCAATGGGGAGGACGAGGCCGACGCACACGGCACGTTTGAAGCTGACGAAGTGACCGTGTCGAGCGAGGCGGAGGGACAGCTCGTTCGGTTTTCCGTGGAGGAGGGAGATCGTCTCGCCGCCGCTCCACTGGGCAAAGGGCGACTGACACTTCGATCGTCGCAAGAGGATCCGGCGACTGGTCGAACCGTCGTTGGATTGGTCGACACGACGCAGCTTGCCCTGCAGCGCAGAGAGCTTCGGGCGCGTCGGCAGTCGATCCGTTCGAAGATGGCGAGCGTCACCGCGGAGGTTGAGGTTCGCGCGGAGCAGCTCCGGGCGGCGCGGCGCGAGTTGGAGCGCGTGCGGACGCTCCAAGAGGGGGATGCGGCTCCGCAGCGGCAGGTGGATCAGGCCGAAGACGAGGTGCGAGTGCTTCAGCGGCGCGTGGAGGCCACCCGGACTCAGAAGGCCAGTCTAGCCGACGAGATAGACGCCGTAAACGAGCAGATTGCGCAGGTCAACGAGCGGATCCGCAAGAGCTGGGTCGCGAATCCCGTCGCCGGCACGGTGCTCACTACCTACGCCGAGAAGGGAGAGGTGGTACGCCCCGGGGAGCCGCTCTACACTGTCGCTGCCCTCGACACCCTCATACTCCGGGCCTACGTGAGTGGGGGCCAGCTCTCGAACGTCAAGATTGGGCAGCGCGCCCAGGTGTTCATTGACGACGGCCCCGACCAGCGGCAGTCCTTGGAGGGGCGGGTGACCTGGGTGGCCGACGAGGCCGAGTTTACGCCGACGCCCATCCAGACGAAGGAAGAGCGCGTGGACTTTGTGTACGCCGTCGAACTTCGCGTTCCCAATCCCGAAGGCGCTGCCAAGATTGGAATGCCCGCGGACGTTTCGTTCGGATCGGAGGACGTCACTTCTTCGTCTGCGGCGGCCTCCTCTGTGCCCAATCAACAGTAGGCACTAGGCCCGAGGGAATTCTTCCGGACAGGCATGCGTGAGCCAAAAAGATCAGATCAGTTGTCCTCATGCAGAACAGGACGCACGCCCACAATCTAGATGGCGGCTCGACTGACGACCCGGTCGTCTGGACGGAGAACCTCGTCAAAACGTACGGGGATGAAGTGGCTCTCGACGGCCTCTCCGTGAGTATTCAACCCGGGGAGCTCTTCGGGTTTATCGGCCCGGACGGTGCGGGGAAGACCACCCTCTTTCGCATCTTGACCTCCTTGCTGACGCCGGATGAGGGCACAGCCCGCGTGCTTGGGCTCGATGTCGTGGACGATTATCGTGCGCTTCGCCCTCGTCTCGGCTACATGGCCGGGGAATTCTCGCTGTATCCAGACCTGTCGGTCAAGGAAAATCTCCAGTTCTATGCGTCGGTCTTCGGAACGACGGTAGAAGAGCAGATGGACATGATTCGGCCCGTCTACAAGCAGCTTAAACCGTTCGGCGACCGGCGCGCAGCGGACCTCTCCGGCGGGATGAAGCAGAAGCTGGCCTTGTCTTGCGCCCTCGTTCACCGCCCCGACTTGCTCATCCTCGACGAGCCCACCACCGGGGTCGACGCCGTCAGCCGCCGCGATTTCTGGGACACGCTCACTCAGCTTTCGGATGAAGGCCTGCCCGTCGTCGTCTCCACACCGTACATGGACGAGGCGAGTCGCTGCGACCGTGTGGCGCTTATCCAGGACGGATCGATTCTCACCGTCGATGCCCCCGAACAAATACAACGGGACTACGAGTGGCCCCTGGTTGCCGTGCGCGGCCCGGATCACCACCAGATGTTGAAGGCTCTCCGCAGTGTAGACCACGGGCGGTCGGTCTTTCCGTTCGGGGATGAACTCCACTACGCCGACGCTCGGCACGATAAAGCGCCCGCCTCGGTGGCCGAGGAGGTGCACGCGTTCTTACGCGAGCAGGGGTTCGACGAGGCTGAGGTTCGGCCCATTGAGGCCGGGATTGAAGACGTGTTTATGGCGCTCGGCTCCGAGGCTTAACAACGGCTGTCCGACAATTTTCCTCGCCTTCATTCATCCAAATACTCGTTCCTACCTCGACATGTCAGCAATCACGGCACTGAACTTAACGCGCCGATTTGGGGACTTCACGGCCGTTGATCACATCTCCTTTGAGATTGAAGAGGGAGAGGTCTTCGGCTTCCTCGGGGCCAACGGCGCAGGGAAAACGACCTCAATCCGGATGCTCACCGGCCTTCTGGAGCCGACAGAGGGGGAGGCGCAGGTGGCCGGGTACGACGTACGCACCGAGCCGGAGCAGGTCAAGCGTCACATCGGCTACATGAGCCAGAAGTTTGCGCTATACGATGACCTGACGGTAAAAGAAAATATCCGCCTGTACGGCGGCATCTACGATCTTCCTCATAGCGAAATCCGAAAGCGCCGCGATCGGCTACTCCAGCGCCTTGGCTTTGAGCACGCGGCCGACGAGCGGGTCGGCTCCATTCCACTGGGGTGGAAGCAAAAGCTTGCCTTTTCGGTCGCGCTGCTCCACGAACCGGGCGTCGTCTTTCTCGACGAGCCGACGAGCGGCGTCGATCCCGTCACGCGCCGGCAGTTCTGGGAGATGATTTACGAGGCGGCTTCGGATGGCACCACGGTGCTCGTGACGACCCACTACATGGACGAAGCCGAGTACTGCGACCGCGTATCGATCATGGTCGAGGGCACGATCGACGCGCTCGGTTCCCCTGCGACACTCAAGTCCGACTACGCGGCCGAGACGATGGACGACGTGTTTGTGAAAGTGGCGACATCCGGTGAGTCGTGAGGAGGAACGTCCGTACTCCAAACGCCCCGGGGATTGATTCCGGTGCAGAACCCTCGGCCTTGAATGTCTAGGAGGGAAGAAGTAAAGGACGACCTGCCAGACGCCCTCGCGTTTACCTGTACTCGATGCAGGAAGAGCAATTCGATTTGAAGCCACCCGTAACCGCAAGACGACATGATGAATGCATTCTTCGGGCTCATCCGCAAGGAAGTCTACCACATTTTGCGGGATAGGCGCACGCTGACGGTTCTTCTCCTGATGCCGCTGGTGCAGGTGCTGCTCTTTGGGTACGCTATTCGGACGGACGTGGAGGACATTCGACTCGCCCTCGTGACCCCGAGTCCCGATGCAGAGACCCATCGGCTGAAGGCCACGCTCGAGGGCTCCGATCGTTTTCACGTAACCCGCTTGCTGCGGAGCACCGATCAACTGGAGTCGCTCTTTCAGCAGGGTGCCATCGACCAGGCCCTGGTCGTAGAGTCAGACTTTGCGTCGGCGCTTCGAGCCCCGTCCGGCGCGGGGGTGCTTCTCATCACCGACGCCATGAATCCCAACATCGGGCGCATCCGGCAGGACTACGCACAGGCCCTGCTGGGCGACTACGAACAGTCCCTCAATACAAGCGCCGGAGGCATCCCTTTCCGAATCGAAACGCGCGCCCGCTACAATCCGACGCTCGAGTCGGCCTACTTCTTCGTGCCGGGCCTGCTGGCGTTCGTGCTCACCATCGTATCGGCCCTCATGACGGCCCTTTCCATTGCCCGTGAGAAAGAGACCGGTACTATGGAGACGATGCTCGTCTCTCCCCTGCAGCAGTGGCAGGTGGTCTCCGGGAAAGTCGTTCCGTACGTGGTGGTCGGCTTTGCGAATGCGGTCACGGTACTTGGCGTAGCCTACTCGGTGTTCGACGTGCCCTTACGCGGAAGCCTCGGTCTACTGCTAGGGGAGAGCCTCCTCTTTGTGCTCGTGTGTCTCAGCCTCGGGATTTTTATCTCCACGCGGACCGACTCCCAGCGAACGGCCATGATGGGGACGCTCGTCGGTCTCATGCTACCGACCACCCTCCTTTCGGGGATGATTTTTCCGATTTCGAGCATGCCGGATTGGCTCCAGCCGGTCACGCACGTCGTGCCGGCCAAGTGGTTCGTTCACATCATCCGGGAGATCCTGCTGAAGGGAGCCGGCCTCGACCTTCTGGGACTCGAGACGCTGGTTCTGGTCGGGATGGCTGGCGTTTTCCTGGGGGCCAGCACGCTCAGCTTTAACGTTCGCCTCGAATGACGGGGACTCTGAGTGGGGAGGAGGGGCGTCTCTTCTCTCCATTCATCCGATTGCCCTTGATATCTCCATCCGTGAGCGCCATGCGCACAATCTTCTATCTGGTACAGAAAGAGACCCTACAGGTCCTTCGAGATCGGGTCATGCTGTTTCAGATCATCATGATTCCGGTCGTGCAACTGCTTCTCGTGACGAGTGCAGCTACGTTTGAGGTGCGGCAGGCCGACGTTCAATTCGTAGACAACGACCACAGCCAGGCGTCGCGACGGGTGAGCGAGGCCTTTGCGGCCTCCGAGCGATTTTCGATTACCGAGCATTCGTCTTCCGCGGAGAACGCGAGTCGAAGCCTTCAAGCGGGGCAGGTTGACCTCACGTTGCATGTGCCTGCGGGCTTCGACCGTGAGCTAAATCGGGGAGAGCAGCCGGCCGTTCGGCTCGTCGTGAGCGGCGAGAAGGCCTCGGCCGGCGTGATTCAGTCCTACGCCCAGCAAATTCTCCAGGGCGTGGCCGCGGACCTCGGTGCCGAGCAGTCGCCGCAACTCCAATCGACGGCTCCGGCGAAGCGGGCTCAGCTCGACGTGGGGGCCCGCTTGTGGTACAATGTGACGCTCGAATACGACGACTTCATGGCGCCGGGCATCCTCACGATCCTCGTCACGATTATCGGGACACTGCTCACCGCTCAGAACATCGCCCGCGAGAAGGAGATCGGAACCATTGAGCAGCTCAACGTGACGCCCCTCACGAAAGGAGAGTTCATTGTTGGGAAACTGCTGCCCTTCTGGGCGCTCGGGCTGCTGGAATTCGCTGTGGGATTGGGGATCGCGTGGCTCGCCTTTGACATCCCGTTCGAAGGCAGTCTTTTCCTTCTCTTCGGTGTGGCGGGAATCTACCTGACGAGTGCTCTCGGCATCGGGCTGTGGATTTCTGCGTCCGTCGACACGCAACAACAGGCCATGTTCGTCACGTACTTCGTGCTCGTCCTGTACCTATTTATGAGCGGCCTCTTTACCCCGGTCACGAGCATGCCGGCCTGGGCGGAGTGGTTCGCTGAGCTGAGCCCGCTGAAGCACTTCATTGAGGTCGTTCGGGGCGTACTCATGAAGGGCGCGGGGCCGATGGAGATCTGGCAGCCGACAGCCATCCTGTTGGCGTACGGCATTCTCATCCTGACGGTGGCCGTGCGGCAGTACTCGAAGACGAAAGCTTAGACCCTTAATGGAATTGACCTCAGCACTCGGAACCCCCTTTTTGTCTTTCTTGCTCCACGCTGAATCTACGACGCATTCTTGTACTGATCGACGTTTCGAACGTGCTGGCCTGGCTCATGACTTGGCGCGTCTTGTTGCCGAGCAGCACGTTATTCACGTGACGCGAGATTCAGCGGAGACTGCTGTTTCTCAAAGCGGTAACTCTAAAAACCTGGGACACAAGCGCGTCCTCGACGCCAATGACCGAAACCAGTCACATCCGAATTGCCCGGCATCTCGTTGCAATCGTTGCTGTTACCTTCGGCCTTCTGACGATCTGGTCGGGAGGAACTGTGCTCTTTGGTGGTGAGGAGGCTCGGCAGGCGGTAGGAGACTTCATCCCTTTTGTCGTCTGGAGTAATTTTGTCGCCGGATTCTTCTATGTGGTGGCCGGCGTCGGACTGTGGCAAGGGTGGGAGTGGGCCCGTTGGGTTGCCGTCGCGATTGCTGGCGGGGCGGCGGGGACGTATCTTGCCTTTGGGCTTCACGTGCTGCAGGGCAGGCCGTACGAAATGAGGACGGTTGTAGCACTGGCCGTTCGTACGGGCATGTGGATCGGGATTGCTGTGTTTGCCTTCCGGTTGTTCGACTCGCTAAAGGACGCCTGAACGACAAAACCGCGATGCCGATTGCTAAATAGTCCGTGGGGTGGACCCCTTTTTGTACCGATTCTTTTACACAGAACTCCCTATAATTCCATGACTAACGAACTGAATCGCCGAGAAGCCCTCAAGTGGATCGGTAGTACCCTCATTGGAGGAAGTATGCTCACCGTTGTCTCGGGCTGTGGAGGGGGAGACGGAAACGATGGGGACGGCGACGGGGACGACTCTGCCGATCAGGGTCCTAGCCACGAGGTTCCGCATCCGAACAACGACACGCTCCCTGAGTCTGAAGCCAAAGGAGAGTCCCTCTCGGGGGCAACGCGTACGCGCGGCGGGCAGCAGTCGCAGGACAATCCCGGAGTGGCGCTTCAGCACAAGCCCAGCGGGAATCAGTACTGTGGAAACTGCAGCCTCTACGTGCCGGACCAGAACGGAGATGGCTTCGGGGCGTGCCTCAGCGTGAAAGGAAAGATACATCCCTGCGACTGGTGCATTCTCTACACGGAGCACTCCGGAGAGGGCGTGGTGTCGTGTGCCTAGGCCCAACTGAAGTCCCACAACCTCTCGGGGCAGCTCATTCGAGCCGACATCCGTCATTTATCGGACGGAGTTCCTTGATTGTAGAAGGGATAACCGCCAGAAAAAGAAGCAAAGGCCTCCAGGCGGTTGGTGGTCTCGTCGGAGAGCTGGATCGTGAGTGTGTTCATGGCTTTGGTGGATGATTGATTTTTTACCTTCAGTGAACGAGTCGTTTCCGGTCCACAGCGACGGGAGCAGGTTACGGTGCAGGTGGCGAAGGAAGAAGGCGACGTTGTGCTGCACGTGTCGGACTCAGGAACTAGATCTGACCCCGAGGCCGCCGACCGGCTTTTCGAGCGCTTCTATCGCACGGGTGCGGCAGAGCAGTGCCGGTGGAGGAGGACTCGGGCTTCCCATCGTGAAGGCGCTTACGCAAAGCTATGGGGGAACGGTGACGGCCTGGAGTTTTTAGGCTACGAGGAGGGCAGTACTTTTGAGGGGGCGCCTCCCCAAACGTTAAGCTGAAAAAGCTCTGGGCAGGTTGTATTGAACACGATCGGATTTCGGTACAAGTCCGGTTCAGACGGCGGTCAGAGCCGGTTTCTCAGTATCCAGATCAGGGAAGTCTCTCCGCTGAGCAGCGGGCTCGGCAGTACGGGGAAATGACCAACCGGAAGTGGGAAATCCCCACTCAACGTCGCAGATCCAGGCTGTCGGCAGTCCGGAAGGGGAGTGGAGATATCCGCCGTTTTAAAACCCAAACAGATGCACAAGTATTGATACTATTGGTTTTGAAACTCCGTTTGGAACGACCATGTCCCAGTTCAGAATCGCCCAAACGGGGTAGACGGGGATTCACCGTTCCGTTTCAGAAATCCCTTATTGAAGTGAAGTCATCGATGATTGTCATCTGCACCAAATAGGGTTATCCTCTCTCCTCATCATCAAGACAGTTCTTTGTGTGGGGGGGGGCATTTTTATTGTTTGTGTCTAAGTATAATAGTTATTTTTATACTTTTACGTATCTGTTATTGTAATATAAATTGTGAGCGCGCCTTCATTCAGATGAGGCCTGATGGTCGTAACTCAACACCTCGGTGAGACGCCATTCCTCACCATCACGAATCCAGACGTGGGTAAACTGGGCGATGCTGGTCTTGTAGGGCTGCTTCTCCGGCTCTTGGATGTAGAACTCATGCTGTCCAGACTGGAGGGCCCCGTACAGCGTGCCATCGCGATAGAGGGGGAAAACCTCCATGCTTCCACCCACCAGTCTCCGGATCGGCTTTCGCTCGGGAGAAGAACAGATGTTCTGTTCGATGGCCGCCATGAACTGAGGCTTGTCCTGAATACCGGACTGATCGTGGTAGAAGTCGAGTTCTTCAGCCAGGACCGAGCGGGTGGTCGAAAGGTCACAGCCGTTGAATCCCTCCACGAAGAGCAGGCTATCCATCGTGGCAATCTCCCGAAAGAGCGGCGCGTCTTCTCCGACCTGCGCGTATGCGGGGCGAGGAGACAGAAGAACGGCCGGTAAAATGGCAGCTAAAAGGAGAGCGAGAAGAAGGGACGATACGATACTCCCTGAGGACTGCAGGGGAAATGGGAAAGGGCGCGTCAATGGGGGACCGGAAGAAGCGGGAATCAGTGGATTTCCATTGTTGTCGAAGAGCATGAAATTCTGCATGCTCTTCTGGCTCGTTTAGAAACGCTTTGGGGCGCATCAGAAGACCCGCCTGGGCGACGCTCTTTCCACTCTGAACAGGATGACAAAAAAGGGTGGGTTGACCCGAGAGTCTCCTAAATCTCGCTGGACCTGAGATCCTGCAGGTATTCTTGAGGTAGTAGGGATTAGTGAGCTTACATATCCGCCAGATCTCCAGGAGACGGTTCCGGAGCGCCCCTGTATGCACCGTTGGCGAAACAGAGGAACGGGAAACCGCCCGATGAGGGGAGAAGAGGAGAAGTGATGCTTTGAGGAAACGAAGGGGAAATTTACCCCAAACAGATAAACTGTTCCCCCCGTGGTGTGTAGCAGCCGGTGGTACGCCATTCCCGGTCGCACAGGGGCCCTTTTTCATCCTCGCTCACCGGGGACCAGGGCATTGGCTGCGGTCCTGATACAGCACGACAGGGCCGGTAGCCCAATTGTTACCACACATCTTCTGCATTACACCATCCCGATACGCACATGGACCACAAGGAAGGACAATACAAAGTTCGCGATCTCAGTTTGGCCGACGAGGGGCGCAAGCGCATTGAATGGGCCGAGAGCCGAATGCCCGTTCTCATGCAGCTGCGCGAAGAATATTCTGACTCAAAGCCGTTTGAGGGCTACAAGATCGCCGGGTGTTTGCACGTGACGAAGGAGACTGCCGTGCTCGTGGAAACCCTGCAGGCCTGCGGCGCTGAGGTGGCTTGGAGTGGATGTAACCCGCTCTCGACGCAGGACGACATTGCTGCGGCGCTTGCCAACAACGGGACGGAGATTTACGCCTGGCACGGCCTCGACACCGACGACTTCTACTGGTGCATCGAACGGACGATCGACACGCCGCCGCACCTGACGCTCGACGATGGAGCGGACCTCATCTTTACGGTCCACTCCGACCACCAGGACATGATGGACCACATCATCGGCGGCAGTGAGGAGACGACGACCGGCGTGCATCGCCTCCGCGCGATGGACAACGACGGCAAGCTGCAGTATCCGGTCTACGCCGTTAACGACGCCGAGACGAAGTGGGACTTTGACAACGTTTACGGCACGGGGCAGAGCACGATCGACGGCATTCTGCGCGCCACCAGTACCCTCATCGCGGGCAAAAACTTCGTCGTTGCGGGTTATGGCCACTGCGGCCGTGGCGTTGCCACCCGTGCGAAGGGCATGGGCGCCAACACGATCGTGACCGAGGTGCGGCCCGCGACGGCCCTCAAGGCCACGCTCGATGGCCATCAGGTCATGAGCATGGACGAGGCCGCTGAGAAGGGCGACATCTTCGTGACGGCCACCGGCATGAAGGACGTGATCCGCGGGCGCCACTTCCTGAAGATGAAGGACGGTGCGATTGTCGCCAATACGGGCCACTACGACGTGGAGCTCAACCTTGAAGAGCTAGCAGAGCTTTCCACTGATGCCCGTGAGGTGCGTGAGAACAACCGCGAGTACACGAAAGAAAACGGCGAGCGCGTGTACGTTCTCGGCGACGGCCGCCTTGTGAATCTCGCCGCGGCGGAGGGGCACCCGAGCGAAGTGATGGACATGAGCTTCGCCAACCAGTTCCGCGCTCACCTCGATCTCGTCCAGCGCCACGAGTCCGGCGAGATGCTTGAGGATAAGGTGTATGACATCCCGCAGGAGATGGACGACGAGATTGCCCGCGTGAAGCTCAACACGATGGGCGTTGAGATCGACGGCCTTTCCGAGGAGCAGGAACATTACGCCACGGACTATTCCGCTGGCACCTGAGCGAGTGCGGAATTCGGAATGTGAAGTGGAGAGTGAGCCCCTTTCTCTCTCGGGTCTTCGAAAACAGAAGCGCCGCTCCGGACGCTCCGGGGCGGCGCTTTTTTGTTGTCTGCTTTTATCGGTCGGGAGGGGCGCGTTCAGAGCCGGACAGCTGTGGTTCTGAGGCGCAACCCCTCTGTTCATCCGGTGAGCGGCTTCTCACCCGCCGTGTCCTTAACATCACCGGACGTACTGCGCAACCGGGGTCACATCGGCTGAATGTCGATGTCCACCTTGGCACCGTTCGTAATCGTGTGGTAGACCGGTGAAAAGTCGGCCAGGCTTCGGAGCTTGGCCGCGTTGGTGGCGTCGGTTTTTACCCGATAGGTCATGCGGATGTCCGTGTAGCCTTTCGGCACGCCCATGTCGAGGCCCAGGAAACCGTTGAGGTCGATGTCGCCTTCCAATTCGGCTTCCATTTCCTCGATTTCGATGCCGCGAACGGCCGCGTGCGCGACGATGCTCGTCGTCACACAGCTAGCCAGAGCATTGAGCAGGTGCTCGACGGGGTTGGGCGCCTCGTCGTTGCCGGCCAGGATGGGCGGTTCGTCGGCGTGCAACTCGAAGGACTGCTTGTGGGTCATTTCCTCCTTGGCAGTGTAAAACTCGGAAATAGTTGAGCGGTTGTGGTTGCCGCTTACCCACTTGTTACGGGCCCGAAACTGACTTTTGCCGAGGGCAGGGTCGTTTTGCAGGGCACTAATCGTTTCGTTGAGAACCTCCAGGTCGACGCCATTAAGCCGTTTTGATTCTTTGACTGTAGCCATTGTCGTTCCGTTTGGATGATTCGAAAGCGGACGCCTGCTGGTGTGCCCCCTCAAGGAGATCCCCAGTCCAGGCCGTTCCGGATTGCGGACAAGATACGACGTGGCGGTAGCTGTTCGGGAGGGCGATTCCGCTTTCCTTTCGGCTCGCCGATGGAGAAGAAAGTGATTCGCCGGCTTCGGAATCAGGCCCATTGTTCGACTGTTTGGCGCAAAGAGGGAAGGCGGGCGGGCGGATGGTTCGGGACCACTGGCTTCCGGCCTCCAGGAATAAACACGACAGATCCGGCGGTGCTATTTTGGGAGGGGGAAACGGAACGAAATGGGTCGTTGCTGGTGCGGCTGATCGAGCCGATCGTTCGCACACCCATCCGCATCGATACCATGACTGAACTCCGATATCTTCCCGACAACGACGACGTCACGTCTTTTACGGCAACGGTCGAAGAGGTCGCCGACGACTACATGGTGCTGGATGGAACCTATTTTTACCCGGAGGGAGGCGGGCAGCCCGCCGATCACGGCACACTCCACTGGGACGGGGGAGCGGCGGAGGTCGTGGATGTGCAGAAAGAGCACGGCGACGTGCGGCACTACTTGGAGGAGGTAAGGGGCGACCTTCCGGAGCCGGGCGACGAGGTGGAGGGCCAGATCGACGAGGCCCGCCGCATGAAGCTTCGTCGCATGCATACGGCTCAGCATGTGGTGTCGAAAGTTGTGTTAGACGTATTCGAGGCCCAAACAGCGGGCAATCAGATTCACCCCGATCGGTCTCGTATCGACTTTGAGCCCGCTGACTTTTCTTCGAACGAGGTAAACGCGATTGAGACCCGCTCGAATGCGATCCTCCAGCAAGACCTCCCCGTTCGAAAGACGGAAATGGCGCGGGAAGAGGCGGAGGAGCAGACCCCAGATGGGCGAGGACTTCTCGACTTAATCCCGGACCACGTTGACCCCCTCCGGATGGTAGCCATTGGCGATTTCGATCTGTGTCCGTGCGGAGGCACCCACGTAGACCATCTTGCAGACGTGGGACGCATCCGGATCACCAAGCGGACCTCGAAAGGAGCGGGAGTCGAACGTATCGAATTTGAGCTTTCAGAGGAGGGATGATCCTGAGGCTTCTGTTTCTTTCCTTGGACAATAATCAAGCTTTTGTCCGCGCCCTGCGTTTCTATTTCCTCTATGTCTGAGTCCGACGAGCGTGCCGCCTGTATTCTCGTGCCCGAAACCACGTATGGGGCCAACGGGACCCGGTCGCCTATTCGCGTCTGCGTGATTGACTTGGGGACAAACTCCTTTCACGCTGTCATCGTGGACGCCCATGCCAATGGGAGTTTTCAGGTGGTGGACCGAATGAAAGAAATGGTGCGGTTGGGGGAGCACGGCCTCGAGGCCAATACTCTGCCGGAAGAGGCAATGGAACGAGGGCTGCGCGCCCTTCGGCGCATTCATCTGCTAGCGCGGGGCTGGGACGCGACCGAGTTTTTGGCCTTTGCGACGAGTGCCATCCGGGAGGCCGCCAACGGGGGAGAGTTTATCCGCCGGGTGCGACGAGAGTTGGGGCTGCGGATCCGCCCCATTAGTGGGGAGCAAGAGGCCAAGCTGATTTTCCAGGGCGTACGACGGGCCGTGGACCTTACGGCTCCGACGCTTCTGGTCGATATCGGTGGGGGGTCGGTGGAATGTATTCTTGTATCGGGCGGAGAACGCGTGTCTGCGACCAGTCTAAAGCTCGGCGCCGCGCGGATGACCGAAAAATTCGTCCACGACGACCCACTGTCGGCGGAGGCCGAGGCTGAGATGCGTGCCCACTTCGAAGACGTGCTTGCGCCTGTGGTGGCGGCGTGTAAATCGCACGACGTGACGGGCATCGTGGGATCGTCGGGGACGATGAAAACGCTGGCTCGACTGGCGGCGGATTGGGCGGGAGAGGAGGGGCGCACCATCTTTCAGCAGCGGCTTGCCGTTCCGTCGGTTCGGGAGGCACTGGACTGGGTGATCGATTCAACGGCCGAGGACCGGAGGACGCATCCCTCTATTGATCCGAAACGCGTCGACCAGATTGGGGCAGGGGCCGTACTGCTTGATACCCTTTTCGACCAATTGCCGGCGGTGGAGTCCCTTCAAGTCTCGTCCAATGCCCTGCGGGAGGGGATGGTCGTGCACTTCATGGACACCAACTACACCCGGATTCGTCGCATGGCGCCGTTTCGGGATCCCCGACGCCGGAGCGTGCACGAGCTTGCCTACCGATTTCAGTGGGAAGAGCGCCACGCGCAACACGTTGCGGCCACGGCGACATTTCTTTTCAATGTGTGTCGCCCCCTTTACGACGGCCCGGCCCGCGATGCCGAGCTACTGGAGTACGCGGCCTTGTTGCATGATATTGGGTACGTGATTAGCCACGACACGCATCACAAGCACTCGCGGTACCTAATCAAGAATGCGGATCTGCAGGGCTTTCAGCCCGAAGAGGAGGGGCTCATGTCGCTCGTGGCCCGGTATCATCGGGCAGCCTCGCCCACCGATGCACACGAGCACTATCGGGAGTGCACCGAGGCACAGAAGCGACGGGTCCGACAGTTGGCGTCGCTTCTTCGGATTGCTGAGGGGCTGGATCGCAGCCACTTTCAGAACGTGGTTGCCTTGCGGGCGCGACTGACGGACGAGACCCTTGCCCTTTCCATTGCGACGAAAGGAGATCCGCAATTGGAGGTGTGGTCCGGGAAGGAGGAAGGAAAAATGTTCGAGACGGAGTTTGGTCGAACCCTCACGGTCGAGCCGACGACGATGGAGGCTGGGCGGGCCTCCCAGCCCGAGCCCGCCGTCTCACACGCCACGATCTCGGCCTCCTGAGGGGAAAAATCCAGGATTCTGGCTCTTCATCAACGATTTACCGGGCCGAATCTTGCCCCTACGACCATGGCGCGTTACTTTGCGCGTTGAACTTGCCCGCCGATCAGCAGGGCCTTGCTGTCTCTCGGCGGGTGCCTCAGCACCAACAGGCTTTCACTCAGCTCGGTCGGGTTTATGGCGTCCCCCTTCATGTTTTTCTTCCTGGCGACGGTAGCGGTAGCGGCTGCTCTCGGCATGGTCATCGCTCGCAGTCCCGTTACGAGTGCCCTCTGGCTGGTACTGAATCTGTTCTGCATTGCGGGGCTGTACATGACCCTGAATGCTGCCTTTATCGGGGCCATCCAGATTCTGGTCTACGCTGGAGCCATCATGGTCCTGTTCTTATTTGTGATCATGCTGCTCAACCTTTCGGCCCTCCCGGAGCTACACGAGATTGACTGGGCCCGGGTCGGGGGATTTATTCTGGGAATGGTGGTCCTGAGTCAGCTGCTCTACGTCGTGGCCCTGCAGTTTGACCTAGGGGTCGATCCGGTGACGCCCGAGACGGCTGCGGAGGTCGGAGCGGCCTCGACGCTGGGAGAGATCCTGTTTACGCGCTACGCCTTGCATGTAGAGGTCGCGGGCATTCTGCTCCTGGCGGCTACTGTGGGGGCGGTCATGCTGGCCCAACGCCGCTTCGAGTAGATCCAGGGATCCGTTGGTCGGTGGGGCGGGCGGGACGCCCCGTCGACGGCCAGTCATCTCAGCGATCCGCACGCACCGAACAACAACTAACCAGTAACAAAATGGACGTTGCTATAAACTGGTACCTCGCGCTTAGTGCCGTATTGTTCTCGATCGGCACTCTCGGGGTACTTTTCCGCCGAAACGCCATCGTGGTGCTGATGTCGGTCGAGCTGATGTTGAACGCCGTGAACCTGACGCTGGTAACGTTCAGCCAGTCGATGGGCGACCCGAGCGGTCAGATGCTTGTGTTCTTTTCGATTGCCGTGGCGGCGGCGGAGGCGGCGGTGGGCCTCGCCATCGTGATCGCCATTTTCCGAAGCAAGGTGACCGTCGACATTACGGAGATCAATCTCTTCAAGCATTAGATCCCCGGGCCGGTTGCCTGTTGAAGGGCCGACCGTTTGTGTGTGGGGCCTGCCTCGTAGAACTGCCTTTCGTCATTCGACACCGTTGCGCCGATGGAGCCTGACCTTCTCATTCGTCTCATTCTGCTGCTGCCGCTGGCTGGGGCCGTTCTCAACGGCATTGCGCCCCTGTTTCTGCCGCAGTTTCGCACCCGAGAGACGCTCATTGGGACCATCGGGACGACGGTCGTCGCGGTGCCATTTCTGCTGGCCCTCTACCTGTTTGTCACCTACGGCGGCGACCCGGTGGTCGCGGATTTCTATACGTGGATGGCGGCGGGAGACCTGGATTTGAGTTTTGCCTACCGGGTGGACGAGCTCTCGCTCATCATGACCCTGGTGGTGACGGGCGTTGGGGGCATTATCCACCTCTATTCGATTGGGTATATGCATGGCGATGAGGGGTATTGGCGATTTTTCGCCTACCTCAACCTCTTCATCTTTGCCATGCTCAACCTCGTCTTGGCGAACAACCTGCCGGTGCTGTTTCTCGGTTGGGAAGGGGTGGGGCTTTGCTCGTACCTTCTCATCGGGTTCTGGTACACGGACCTGAGTAACAGCAGCGCTGCTAACAAGGCCTTTATTGTCAATCGCATCGGGGACTTTGCTTTCCTGGTGGCGATGTTCATGATCTTTCAGGCTCTCGGCTCCTTGAGCTTCGACGTCATCCTTTCGCAGGGGCCGCAGCTGCCGGTGGAGACGGTGAACTGGATTGTCTTTCTTCTCTTCATTGGGGCGACCGGAAAGAGTGCCCAGATTCCGCTTTTCGTGTGGCTGCCGGACGCGATGGCGGGTCCAACCCCTGTGTCGGCCCTCATCCACGCCGCAACCATGGTGACGAGCGGGCTTTATCTTCTGGCTCGGTTGTCGGTCGTGGTGTTGAGTGCACCGGTCGTGATGGCGATCATTGCGGTCGTAGGGGCGGTCACCGCGCTCATGGCGGCCACGATTGCGATTGCGCAGAATGACATCAAACGCGTACTGGCGTACTCAACGGTCTCACAGCTCGGGTACATGTTCATGGCGGCGGGCGTTGGGGCTTTCTTCGTCTCGATCTTTCACGTCGTCACGCATGCCTTCTTCAAGGCCTGTCTCTTTCTCGGCTCTGGCAGCGTGATCCACGGCATGGAGGAGGTGGAGCACAGCATGGAGCACGAAGGGCATGACGTTGAGGATTTCGATCCGCAGGATATGCGCACGATGGGGGGGCTGAAGGAGTACATGCCGGCGACGAGCACGACCTACCTGCTAGCCACGCTTGCCATTTCCGGCATTCCGCTGACGGCGGGCTTCTTCTCGAAGGATGAGATCTTATTCAAGGCCTTCGAGTTTGGCTATGCCGGGCACGGGTATGCCTGGGCAGTCTGGGGCGTGGGCATTGTAACGGCGCTCCTTACGGCGTTCTACATGATGCGCTCCTACATGCTCACGTTCGAGGGAGAGCCGCGCTGGACGGCCCCCGACCGGCACGAGCCCCACGAGTCGCCGTCATCAATGACGATTCCGCTCTGGACGCTCGGGATTCTTTCCATGGTTGGAGGCTTCATCGGGCTCCCGGCAGTCATCAAGGGAGGGAAGTGGAATTGGATTCATCACTATCTGGGGGCCGACTACGGCGGCCCGGTGGCCGAAGCGTCGCTGCACGGCCACGTGCCGCTGGTGTTGGAGTGGGGACTCATTGGCCTTAGCTCCGCCATCGCGATTGGAACTGTCTACTACGCCTGGTCGGTGTATTCGGCCTACGGTCTTGAGTACGATGCACGCCTGGAACGGGGCGTGGGGGGGCTCTACCAAGTCTGGGAAGACACGTACTACTGGGACGACTTCTACAACAACGTCGTTGTGGATACCGTCATCGACGGCCTTGGTCGCAAGGCGTTTGCGGCCTTCGATACGCACGTAGTCGACGGGGCGGTGAACGGCGTGGCCCGATTGGCCCAGCGCGCCAGCGGCACCCTTCGGCTGGTGCAAACGGGCATCGTGCAGAATTACGCTCTTGGCCTCGTGCTGGGCGTGGTCCTGGTAATCGGGATCATGCTGTTTGGAATTTAGGAGTTCCCGGTCCGGGGGATTCCGGGGCCGGGCGTGATGTGTGATCCGTGAAACGTGATGGGCGGAGGCAGACTCCGTTGAGTTGCAGCACCCTTACGCATTCCGGCTCACGTTTCACGGAACGACGATAGAGGACGGTGCTGCTTGCATGCATAGATTCACTGCGACCGCGTAGCTGATTGCTCACATGGACATTCCCTACCTCACGTCCTTGGTCATTTTTCTGCCGACAGTTGGCGCGCTCCTGACGCTGTTTATGCGGGAGGTGTCCAGCATCCGGTGGACGGCCCTGGCGACAACCACGCTCACGTTTGTGCTGTCGATTGGCCTCTTCGTGGGCTACGATCCGTCCGTGAGTACCGCCATCGCTCCCCAGCTTGCGGACGTGTCAAGTGCCTGGTTCCCAGAGACATTCGATGTGAAGTACTTCGTGGGCATCGATGGGCTGAGCCTGCTCCTCGTTATGCTCACGACTCTCCTGGGACCGATTGTCGTGCTTTCGTCCTGGACCTATATCACCAAGAAACAGAAGGGCTACTACGCACTCCTGCTGCTTCTGCAAACCGGCATCACTGGGGTGTTCACGTCCTTCGACCTGTTTCTCTTCTACATCTTCTTCGAGCTTACGTTGATCCCGATGTACTTCATTATCGGGGTTTGGGGAGGCAAGGACCGGATTTATGCGGCGGTCAAATTCGTAATCTATACGCTGGTGGGGTCGCTGCTGATGCTGGTGGCCATCCTGTTTTTGGGCTACGAGGCTGGGGCAGCAGTAAACAACGGAGTGTTTACGACCGACTGGTATAAACTGCTGGAGTATAACGTCCCGCTTGCCACACAGGGCTGGCTCTTTGCCTTGTTTGCATTCTCGTTTGCGATCAAGGTCCCGCTCTTTCCCCTGCACACGTGGTTGCCGGATGCGCACGTACAGGCTCCGACGGGGGGCTCGGTCATCCTGGCCGGCGTGCTGCTGAAGATGGGAACCTACGGACTGCTTCGCTTCTGCCTGCCCTTCTTTCCGAATGCGGCACAGAGCGGAGCTCTTCTAATCGGCATCCTCGCCGTCATCGGGATTATCTACGGCGCGCTCATCGCCCGGGTGCAGGACGATGCGAAGAGTTTGGTGGCGTACTCCTCTGTAAGTCACCTTGGCTTCGTGGTCCTTGGCCTCTTTGCCTTCACGACCGAGGCGATGCAGGGAGCGGTGATCCAAATGGTAAACCACGGCCTCTCCACGGGCGCGCTCTTTCTGCTTGTGGGAATGCTCTACGAGCGGCGGCACACGCGGCTGATGGACGATTATGGGGGACTTGCGGCGTCCGTGCCGGTTTTGACCACGCTCATGGTCTTCAGCGTGCTCGCGTCTGCCGGGATGCCCGGACTGAACGGGTTCGTGGGGGAGTTTCTGATTCTCCTCGGCTCCTTCAAGAGCACCGTGCTCGACTCGACCGTCCTCGTGGTCTTTGCCACGACCGGCGTCATCCTTGCAGCGGTGTATCTCCTGCACATGGTGTATCGCACCTTCTTCGGAGAGCTGGACCATGAGGCCAACGCCAATATGGCCGACGTAAATGGACGAGAGCTCCTTCTGATGGCCCCTCTGGTGGTGCTCATGTTCGTGATGGGCTTCTTCCCCAACCCCTTCCTGCGCCAAACCCAGCCCACGACGGAGTTTTTGCTGGAGACCATTGAGGAGAAACAGGCCGCCGCGCTGGAGCAGGCCGAGCCGTCGGATCCCACCGCGGAGTTGCCGGCCGCTCCGCCGGAGATGGATGAGGTGACGATCGATGCGGAGAAGTTGAAGATGCAGCCGTGATTCGGGAGTCGTGACGACGGGGCTTGCGCGTTCTCGCGCGTTGTGCGTCACGACTCACGGGGCAAAGGCATCAGCCTTGACTTCAACAATTGCCGCTTTTTCTTTCGGACAGAACTTCTTTCCCCCATGCCTTCCCGCGACCCGCTTTCCGACGCTGAGATTGACGAGGCGCTTGACGATTTGCCCGGATGGACCTACGAGGACGACAAGCTCAAGAAAACATTTGAGTTTTCGGACTTTCGGGCGGCGATCAGCTTCATCATGCGTCTGTCCTTTTACGCAGAGGAGATGATGCACCACCCCGAGCTGGAGAACGTGTACAACACCGTCTCGATTGCCTTGACGACCCACGATGCAGGAGGGAAGGTAACGGACATGGACGTGGAGTTGGCGTCGCAAATCGAGGACTTTGTCTGGGTGTAATGCGGCCGCAGTTTGTCGCTGCGTTGGGCTCACAATCTGCCCCGACAGTCAAAAATGCCTTTTCCGGCGATGCCTCCGCATTCGTCCGGTTAGAGTAACGTGATACTTTGCCGATGAGTCTGCCGTAGATCAGTAGCAGACGACAAAATAGGATTACTTCGATCATGGATCTTGCGAACGCGTACGCTGCCCTTGTTGCTGACCTGCCCGCCGTCTTCTCGATGGGGATTGTGGCGCTGGTCGGTCTCGTGATGGTGGGGCTGGACTCTTTCCGCAACAACCACCCGGCGATCCCCTGGATGGGCGTCGGGGCTCTTGCCCTCGGGGCCGTGTGGGAAGTCGCCCATCTTGGCGCGCCGCAGGGCACTGCCTTCTTTGACACGATTCGGACGGGTGGGTTTGCGGCCTTCATCAACCTCATTGTTCTCCTCACGGGGCTGGCGACGATCCTGCTCTCAAATCCGTACCTGAGCCGACTCAAGCGCGACTACGGGGAGGTCTACGCCCTCATCATGTACGCGACGGTCGGGATGCTCCTGCTAGGCGTGGCCAACGACATGATCAGCATTTTCCTCGGCCTGGAGACGATGTCGGTATGCCTATACGTTCTCACAGGGCTTGTGCGGGAGGACGAGGGCGCCGTCGAAAGTGCTCTGAAGTATTTTCTGCTTGGCGCCTTTGCGACTGGCTTCTTTCTCTACGGCATTGCCCTGATGTACGGGGCCACAGGCACGCTGACGCTTCCGGCAATGGCACAGGCGGAGCTGGCTACCCCGACGAGTCAACTTCTCTTCTGGGGTGGACTCGGACTTTTCCTCGTCGGCTTCTTCTTCAAGGTGAGCGCCGCGCCGTTTCACATGTGGACGCCTGACGTCTATCAGGGAGCGCCTACGCCGCTCACTGGGTATATGTCGACGGCGTCTAAGGCCGCAGCCTTTGCGGCGCTCATTCTCGTTTTGTTCTACGCCGTGCCCGGAGGGGAGGCCACGATGGTCTTGGCGGTCATCGCCGTGATCACGATGGTCTTGGGAAACGTGATGGCCCTTTCCCAGCGCAACGTAAAGCGTATGCTGGCCTATTCGTCGATTGCACATGCCGGATACGTGCTGGTCGGACTGGCGGCCGGATCGAGTGCGGGCTACTCCGGCGCTCTGTTCTACCTGCTCGTCTACGCCATCATGAATATCGGGGCGTTCGGCGTAATGGGACTGTTGGAGTGGGACGAGAAGCAGGGGCGTGAACAAACGCTTTCGTCGCTCGCCGGCATTGGAGAACAACGACCGCTGTTGGGCACTACGATGGGCATCTTCATGTTTAGTCTGATTGGCTTTCCGCCACTCGGGGGCTTTATCGGCAAGTACCTCGTCTTTGCCCCGGCGGTGGAAGCCGGCCTCACGTGGCTGGTTGTGATTGGGGTGCTCATGAGCGCGACCAGTGCGTACTACTACCTTCGTGTCGTGTATGTCTTCTGGATGCAGTCGCCCGATGACGTAGAGGCTGAGGGGTATACCGAAGCGGCACTGCCACAGGCCACTCCGGCCGCACTCGGCACGCTGGTCGTGTGTGCGGTGGCGCTTCTCGTGCTCGGGGTGTTCTTTGGCGGCGTGATCGAAACAACCGCTGCCTTCTTCGACGCAACCGCCATGGCCACGGCGCCGTAGGAGGGAGGCTTCTTCTGTACTGCGTATCGAGGGAATGATGACGATCACTGACCTCGTCCGGGACCGCGTCCCGCACGCGCCGCAACTGGGACTGTACGTGGCCCCGGACATTCCGTCGAAAAAGCTTCGACATGCAATTTCGGACTACGCGGCGGACGTCGAGCCGGCAGATGTCTTGGCCCTCTACGACGCCACCCTGAGTGGCACAGCGGGCGACGGGGCACTATTGCTGGCGGATCGCGTCGTCTTTCAAAACAACGACCTCCAGTCCGCACAGACCGTCCAGTATCGGGATCTGGTGGGAGTTGAAGCCACGAGCCGGTGGTGGGGATTGGGAGGGAAAAAGGTCGATCTGACGGTGAATCGGGGACGAGCCACGTTTGATCTTTCCCTCGACTGTTCCGGATCTCCTGAGGCTGCCGAGTATATCGCGGACGTTCTTCATGCAGCCATGCTGAAGGATGTCGACCTGGGGCCCACAGATCGATCGGAGGAGACGGATTTCGAGGCCGTGCGGCGGGCCCTGGACCGGCTTCGGTCACAGCAAAAGCTCACAGAGGCTGACTATGAGCGCATGCTCCGAGCGCTAGGAGAGAATCGATCAGAAGAAGCGTAGCACCCAGTCAGACACGCGGCTCGTTAGTCGACCATACGGAGGATACAGCGTGTCCAGAAGCTCGGAGCCGTAGGTGCGACGGAGAACCGATCGTTCGTTCGAGAACTCGCGGAAGCTCCGTACCCCATGGGCGCGTCCAATGCCGCTTTCGCCTTTCCCCCCAAACGGCAGGCGTGGATGGACGAAATGGACGAATCCTTCGTTCACACAGGTGCTGCCGGCCGTGGTCTGGTAGAGCACACGATCGACGGTCGACTCTCGTTCGGTAAATAGATACAGGGAGAGGGGGGCCGATCGGGCGTTGATAATTCGGAAGGCCTCGTCGAGCGTCTGGAATGGAAGTACCGGGAGCAGAGGCCCAAAAATCTCCTTCTGCATGATTGGGGCCTCAAGCGGAACGTCGGTTAGAACGGTGGGAGCGACGTAATTTGTCTCCGCGTCGTGCTGGCCCCCGACCGCCACAGTCGCGCCAGCGTCAAGCGCCCCGGAAAAGAGGTCTAACACTTTTCGGTAGTGGTCTTCGTGCACGAGACGCGCATAGTCGTCGCTCGTGCGTTGTGCGTGCGGCGTTGCTCCGTAAAACTGGTGGATACGGTCTCGAAGCCGGTCCACAAGGGCGTCATGCACTGGGGCTTCCACGAGGACGTAGTCGGGGGCAATGCAGGTTTGTCCCGCATTTGTAAACTTGCTCCAGACGATGCGTCCGGCTGCCCGGTCGAGATCGGCGGTGTCGTCGACGATTGCGGGAGACTTTCCGCCCAACTCAAGTGTGACGGACGCCAGGTGCTCGGCGGCGGCCTTCATGACCTTTCGCCCAATGGCGGGGCTTCCCGTGAAATAAATGTGGTCGAACGGTTGCCTCGTGAGGGACTGTGCCACGTCCGGCCCTCCAGTGAGCACCCGAATCTCTCGTTCCTCGAAGAGGTCATGGAGTAGGTCTTGCAGAACCGCTGCCGTGTTCGGCGTATGCTCGGAGGGCTTCAGTACAGCACAGTTGCCAGCCGCAATGGCGCCCACGAGAGGGCCGAGTGTAAGATTCACAGGGTAGTTCCAGGGCGATAGGATCAGCACGACCCCTTTTGGCTCATAGTGAATGGCCGACCGGGTGCCCGTGAAAAGAAGGGGAGACCCTACTCGGTCCGGCTGCATCCAGTCCTCCAGATGGGCAATCGTATGTTCGATCTCCTTCGTCACAGTTTTGATTTCCGTGAGGTCGACCTCCACCGGAGCCTTTCGGAAGTCGGCGTGGAGGGCGTCGCAGAAGGCATCGCGCCGGGCGAGTAGTGCGTCGGCGAGCCGTTGTAGCTTGCGTTTGCGCTGCTCGGCGGTGGTCTGTTGTACAGCGGGGGCGTGTGAGCGGAGCGTGGAAAGAAGAGCGTCGATATCCTCGGGAGGCGAGGGGGGAGCGGACGTTGTTGCGGAAGCCATAGGAGGAGCGGGGGTTCGTGAACGTGCAGTGGTTGAACCCCGAACCCATTCTCCTTGATCCTTCGCAGGCAGGGCCTTGTGTCGTTTCTGTACGACCAGCGTTCGTAGAGGGCAGGGGAGGTTGACGGCGTTGGTTTCTTCTTCCGTCGGAGACGAGCACGGGTGGTACGGTCAAACGGAAGCCAATGTGGCTAGCCGTCTATTTTGAATGTACTCGTTTCGCATCGACCAAACAACCCAGTGTAGTGAGGCGTATTTTTCCCGAAGCAGAAAGGATTGACATCATTCCGCCACCCCAACGAATTTCCCTTTCGCTATGGATGCACTCCTGATCGTAGACCTGCAAAATGATTTCTGCCCGGGGGGGGCGCTCGCGGTGCCGGAGGGCGATGCGATTATCCCAGTTGTGAACGAGCTGGCCGAGCAGTTCGATCATGTACTTCAGACGCAGGACTGGCATCCCGAAGGCCATCAGTCCTTTGCGTCGTCGCACCCCGATCATGAGCCGTACGATGTGATTGAGGTCGACTATGGGGAGCAGGTGCTCTGGCCGGACCACTGTGTACAGGGGACGGAGGGGGCAAACTTCCATCCCGAACTGGACACCACGCATTCCGAGCTCGTCATCCGCAAGGGATTTCGGCCCGAGATTGACTCGTACTCGGCCTTTTATGAGAATGATGGCGAGACCCCAACGGGACTGGCCGGGTACTTGCGCGACCGCGGCATCGATACGTTGTACCTCTGTGGCCTTGCGACCGACTTCTGTGTGAAGTGGTCGGCCGTGGATGGGCGACAGGAGGGATTTGACGTATACGTTATTGAGAACGCCACGCGCGGCATTGATCAAGACGGATCGCTATCTCAGGCCTGGGCGGAGATGAATGACGCCGGTGTGCAGGTCGTCTCTAGCGAAGCTGCACTGGATTTAGCGGTCGCTTAGGCTGTTGCTTTCCGCGGGGCTGCCGTTGGCCATATCCCGTTTGCCATGTAGAATGCCCCGCGGCTCAGTTATTCAGCCGGATGAGGGTTTTTAGAATAGAGAGGGTCGTGTCGGGGGGCGACGCCTCGGTGTCGACGCGCACGTGAAAGGGATCCTCGAGGGCGGTGGGGGGATGATAGCGGGCATTCAGCATGTCAAAATCGTCCGCTCGCGCATCGGAGGCGGTAGCAGATTCGGCGGAGCGAGTGGCGAGCCGTTCTCGGAGGACATCGTCCGGGGCACACAGTTCGACGAATGTGCAGGAGACGCCCGCGGCCCGGAGGGCGGTGCGAAGGTCCTCGCGTCGGTCCGGATCACTGTAGGTTGCATCGAGGATTGTGCCCTGGTGGTTGCGGCCGCGGTCCACCGCCCGTTGCTGCAGGGTTCTGTAGGTGCGCTCCGTCATGCGGTCGCTGTAAAGACGCTCCCGCTCACGCTCAGAGGCGCGCTTATGGAGGGGAAGGCCGGCGTGCGTTTTCCGTACGCGATCGGAGGAGAGGTGGGCCCAGCCCAGGTCGCGGGCCAGGGCAGCGGCTTGTGTGCTTTTGCCCGTTCCGGACCGGCCGAAGATCACCACGACGAGGGGGGCAGTGCCCGCCACCGCGTACCGGAGGGCCCACTGGAAATACCGATGGGCCCGGGCTCGACTCTGGGCACGCTCGTCGGCGGGCACCTCAGGATCAGCCGCGCGCATGCCTTCCACCTTGCCGCGGACGTACGCCCGATAACACTTGTAGAAGTCGATGATCTCCGTCAATTCCGGGTCCCCCAGCGTGTCGGCCATCGTTTCCACCAGCCGCTGCGCGAAGTCCGGACGTCCGCTATAGTCCAGGTCCATCGCAAGGAAGGCGACATCATTGGCCACGTCCAGGTGACGGAAGCGCTCGTTAAACTCGATACAGTCGTAGATGCAAGTGTGCTCGTCGGTCAGATGAACGTGTTCGAGGCGGAGGTCGCCATGTCCGTCCACGATGAGTCCCCCGGCCCGCCGCCGGTGGAAGAGGGCCGTGTTCTGATCGTAGAATCGGTCGGTGTAGTACTGAAGCGCCTCGTACGACGGCTTCGAAAGCGCAGTCCCGACCTGTTCTGTCGTCTGTTCAAAGTTTTCGTCGGTGTTTTCCTGCAGGGAGTCAATCCACCCCGCAGTTGCGATTTTTGGGCTGGAGGTTTGCTTCTTGTAAAACTGGCAGAGCGTTTGGGCCAGTCGGTCGATGTCCGAGGCCGTCGCCTCGCCCCGGGACAACTGAGCGTCGAGAAACTTTTCCGGGTCGAGGTGCCGCATCTTTACAGCATACTCTACGACCGAGCTTGTCGAGGCCGACGCCTCTGGATCCACGCGCAGCCCATCCTTCGTTTCCACAATCGGCACCACGCCTTCGTACGTATGGTCGCACAAGCGACGATTGAGGCGGACTTCGGCTTCACAGTACGTGCGCCGTTGCTGTAAGGTCGAGAAGTCAAGAAAGCCTAGGTCCACCGGCTTCTTCACCTTGTACACCCACGGCGGAACGAGGGCCACAAGGGAGATATGCGTTTGTTGGAGCTGGATGGTCTCCGGGGCGTGCGGGTACGCTTCGGGGGTGGAGAGAGCATCGCGCAGATCGGCGATCGACGGGGAGGCAGGCATTGCAGTCGAGAGGAGAAGGGGGAGTCAGTGCAACAATGCAGAGAGAGGAAACAGGGGGAAATGTACCCCCCTATCAGGAGGCCTCGTGGAATTGTGTGCCGTTCTCCTCGTGTTCTACAATTTGGTCTGCGGGAGCAAATCGAGAGCCGTACTGGTAGGCGAGGTCGCGCATCCGGCGCGCAACGGCGGCCGGACCGTTCTGGTCGAGGTAGCGAAACGGGCCCCCCAGATACGGGGGGAATCCGAGCCCGAAGACCGCCCCCACGTCGCCATCTCGGGGAGAATGAAGAATGCCGTCCTGCAGACAGCGCACCGCTTCGTTCACCATCATGAGGGCCAGTCGATCCTGGACGATTTCCTTCGGGGGAGTCGTTCGGCTGGTCTGGCCCAGATTTCGATAAATGTCCTCGTTGAAATCTTTCCGATCCTTGCCGGTCCCGTTTTCGGCGGGCCCGTAGTGGTAGAAGCCGATATTTGTTTTTTGGCCGAGCAGGTTCACATCGGCCAGGCGCTGTGCCGAGTCGCTGATGTCGACGTCATCGAGTGGAAAATGGGGCGCCATCACCTCCGTGATTTTGCCTGCCACATCCATCCCGACGAAGTCCAACAACTCAAACGGCCCCATCGGAAAGCCGTAGTCCGTCATCATTCGGTCTACGGTGGGCACGTCGGCCCCCTCCTCGAGCAGCAGCAGTGCTTCGTTGAGGTAGAGCGAAAGAATACGAGTGGTGTAAAAGCCGGGGCCGTCGTCCACAACAATGACCGTCTTGCCCTGCGTGAGAGCAAGGTCATAGGCCGTCGCCAAGGTGTCGTCGGCGGTGTGCTCGGTGGTGACGAGCTCGACAAGGGGCACGTCGCCCACCGGGGAGAAATAATGCATTCCGATGAGGCGGTCCGGAGCCTCGATCCCGTCCGCGATCTTCGTGATGGGAATGGAAGAGGTGTTGGTGGCAAGAATGGCCTCGTCCGACACTTTGTCCTCAATTGCGGAGAGGACCTCTTGCTTCAGCTCCAACGATTCGGGCACTGCCTCTATGACGACATCGCAGTGGTCCATGCGGTGGTACGTGTCGGTTGGAACCACTCGCTCAGCAACCCGGTCCCGCTCAAACTGATTGACGATGCCTTTTTCCTTCTTTCGGTTCATGGCTGCCCAGACCTGTTTTTTTCCTCGGGCGGCCCGGTCAAGGCTTTGGTCTTTCAGGACGACATCGATGCCATTTGCTGCTGTCACCTCGACGATGCCGCCTCCCATCTGCCCAGCCCCGAGAATGCCGACGGTGCGCACCGGCCGGGCCAAGGAGGCATGCGGGTTGTCTTTGCCTTCCTGACGACCAAAGAACAATTGGACGAGTGCGTTCGATTCGTCGGTGGAGGCCAGCTCCCCGAAGTGACGCATTTCGGCGTCGAGTCCCCACTCCAGCCCTCGCTCCATGCCGGTCTGAACGGCATCTACGATGCGGGGCGGGGCCGGATAGTGGCCGTTGGTTCGGGATTCGGCGCGACGGCGGGCCTGCCGGTACACAAGGCGGCGACTGAGGAAGTTGCTTTCGAGCAACTGTTCTGTAAACGACGGGGGAGAGCGGTCGATGGACACGTTGCCGTTTGCAATTTGCCGCACGGCGCGCTTCCCCGCTTCGTAGAGGCCCGGGGGGTGAATAAGGGCGTCCACGAGGCCGATGTTCAGCGCCTTACGCGGATAGGTATTTTTCCCTGTGAGCATCAGGGTGAGCGCCTGCTGGAGCCCAATGAGTCGCGGGAGGTACTGCGTGCCCCCGCCCCCGGGCAGAAGGCCCAGGTTGACCTCCGGAAGGGCGAGTTTGGTGTCGTTGTGGGTGGAGGCAAGGCGGTAGTCGCAGCCGAGGGTCAGTTCCAGACCGCCGCCCATGCAGGCCCCTTCGATGGCGGCGACGGTTGGCATGTTCAAGTTCTGCACGCGCCAATGGAGGCGATGGGCGCGTCGGCTGACCCTTCTCACCGCCGCGGTGCTGTCAAGCCGTTGAAGCATATGAAGGTCTGCCCCGACGATAAACGACGCGTCTTTGGCACTGATGAAGACGACGCCCGCCAGGGAGGGGATCTGTTCCAGACGGCCCAGAACTTCCGAGAAGCCGTCGAGCGTTTTGCGGGAGATGGTGTTCACGGCGGCCGAGGGGTCGTCGATCCAGACCGTCGCTACACCGCTGTCGTCTACCTCCAGGCGAAGCAGATCGGTGTTCAAATTAATCGAGTGGCTCATGGGCGCCATCGAAAAGAGGAGGAGCGAGAAGGTGCGCTTAGGAGAGACGTTCAATAAGCATCGCGTGGCCCTGCCCGCCGGCCGCGCAGGCAGCCACGAGTGCCCACCGGCCGCCTTCCACTCGGAGGCGGTGGACGGCGGTGGTTACGAGCCGGGTGCCGGTGGCTCCGAACGGGTGGCCGAGGGAGAGAGAGCCTCCCCAGGCATTGAGGCGATCTAGGTCGACGGTCCCGACGGCGGAGGACCGGTTGAGGTGCTCCTCGGCGAAGGTGTCGGATTGCAGCGCTTCCAGCACGGCCAGCACTTGTCCCGCAAACGCCTCGTGGAGCTCGATCACGTCAATGTCGTCGAGGCGGAGGCCGGCGGCCGTCAGTACCTGCGGTATTGCGTAGGCAGGACCGAGGAGAAGCTCTGTTCCGGGGTCCTGCGCAACGTAGGTATAGTCGCGCAGGGCAGCCCGAGGGGTGAGCCCATCGGCTTCCGCAGCGTCCGCGGAGGCGAGGAGTGTGGCCGAGGCACCATCCGTCAGAGCGGAGGAGTTGCCCGCCGTGACGGTGCCGAAGGGTTTGATAAAGGCGGGCGGGAGCTGCCGAAGCTGATCCAAGGAGGTGTCGTCACGGATTACATTATCCGTCGTGATGGGATCAAAGTCCGGCGGCACCGCGGCGGGATACAGCTCGGGATCAAGCAGGCCCTCGTCTCGCGCCTGCGCGGCTAAGCGATGGGACCGGAGGGCGTACTCGTCCTGTTCGCGGCGGGTGATGTCAAAGGCCGCAGCCAGCCGGTCGGCACTTTCGCCCATGACTTCGCCGGTCGAGAACTCTTCGATAGACGGCGACTCGGGGATGATGTCCTTCGGGTCAAGCCCTTCCAGCAACTCCCAATAGTCCTGGGCGCCTTCAGCGTGGCGGGCCTCGAAGAGCCGTTTTCGCAGAGGCCGTGCCACCCGGATCGGGGGGTCGCTCAGGGTTTCGGTGCCTCCGGCAATGATGCGGTCGGCAAGCCCGGCTCGAATCAGATCCACACTGCTGGTGAGGGCCTGATTGCTCGAGATGCAAGCCATCGTCACCGTGAAGGCAGGCACCTCGTTCGGGATCCCAGCCGCCAGGGCCGCCTCACGGGCCACGTTGCTCGTTTGTACGTCCTGGATGACGGTGCCCATCACCACCCGATCGAGATGGTCGGGGGGGAGCCCCGTTCGGGTGAGGAGGCCGCGCAGAACCATACGCCCCATGTCGTAGGACATCAGGTCGACGTATCCGGAGCCAGATTGCTGGAAGGGAATCCGGCAGCCGTCGATCAGGACTGCTGTGTGTTTATGCGTATCGGTACTCATCGGAAGGGACAGAAGGAAAGACGTGCGGCTGAGGATCCGCCTTCACAGTGATAGAGTAGGGTTTAGGTCTCCTAGGGTCAACCTATTGGGGCTGGGAGAATGCCTCAGCGGACGGCTTCACGGACTGTGAACATGGGAGCAGTGTTCTGAGACGCTTCTCGAAAGGTACGAAGCTTCAGGACGGACACCGCGGACACCTGCTGCGGGGCATTGAAGAGGGAGGGGAGGAGAGGCAGCCGTTCCTCGCTTGCGGACCGAGGGCTACCAGTGACGCATCCGACCTTCACGTGGATGGTCCCAGATTGCTGAACTTGTGCTCCAGAGGGAAGTAGCTTAAAGACGTTACGAGAGTTTCAGAGTCAAACAGATCTATTGTGGAGTCCCTATCGGAAGATGACACGGCTGCCGTCATTGGGCGGCAGCCCGTCCTCGAAGCCCTTCAGCGCGAAGACGTCGGCATTGAAAAAGTGATGCTTCGGCAGGGGGCGAGCGGCAGTCGGATTGGAGAAATCCGAGCCCTTGCTCAAAAGCGCCGCGCGCCCGTACAGTACGTACCGGAGGCACGGCTGCGGCACGAATCGGATGGTGCCGAGCACCAGGGCGTGGTTGCGATTACGGCGCCGTTCCGCTACCGGGAGGTGGACGATATGCTTTCAGAGATCGCCCCCTCCTGGGCGGACGTGAAGGCCCAGACGCCGCTCCTCCTTGCCATCGACCGCGTGACGGATCCCCGCAACTTTGGGGCCATTCTCCGCAGCGCGGTGGCGGCGGGGACCGACGGTGTGATTGTGCCAACGCGCGAGATGGCGCCCCTCAACGCCGCTGCGATCAAGGCCAGTGCGGGTACGGCCCCCCGCATTCCTGTAGCGCGCACCGACGACCTACCCCGCGTTCTCACCCAGGTCAAGGAGCGAGGCTATTGGGTTGTGGGAGCCGAGGGCACCGCGGAGACCACACTCTGGGACGCGGAGTGGGACCGCCCGATCGTGGTTGTGATGGGGAGTGAGGGCGAAGGCCTAGCGCCGGACGTAGCAGAGGCCTGCGACGATCTCGTCTCTATTCCGATGCGCGGCCCCGTGGAGTCTCTCAACGTATCCGTGGCAGCGGGCCTGCTTCTCTTTGCCGCCGCCCGTCCCCGAACCGAGTCTGGGAGTGCCCTTTCGGAGGAGACGGGCGGATGAGGGTCGCAAGAAGCGCTACTCACTGGCCTCCGTCGTACGCAGTGCCTCTGTAACCGACGTGAGGTTGAGGTCAAGAAGATCGGCCAGGGCCTCGCTTACATACGTGTTGTCGTGGTTGCCGACGAAGCGGTTTGCCCCCGGTCCGTACGCGTACAAGCTGACGTCCACGGCGGTATGGGCATGGCTCGTCCAGCCGACCAGGGCCTCTCGGTTCACGATCGGAGAGACGGCTTTGCCGAGCGTGTACTTTCCTTCTACGTCCACGAGGCGGTCGAGGCGCTCGTCCGACAGGTCCGACACCCCAGTAAGCCGCGTCAACGTGTCGGCGATCCGTTGCCGCACCGTGGTCGGATCGGCGTTGGAGGAGCGGTGGGCGCGAATGCTATCGGCAATGGCGGCGCTGGAGGCCGTCACGTCGGCAAGGGCGTCCGGATGCCAGGAATAGATGCCCTCTCCGTTTCGATTTCGGCCCAACGTGAGCCCCCCAGTCTCGTGATCAGACACGATGACCACGAGCGTATTCTCGTCGCGATGGGCGGCGTCGAGGGCAACATTGACGGCCTCATTGAAAGCGAAGATGTCGTGGAGATGGGCAGCGGCATCATTGGCGTGGCCCGCATGGTCGATGCGACTGCCCTCCACCATCAGAAAGTAGCCCTCCCGAGTGTCGGACAGAGCGTCGATGGCCGTTTCCGTCATGGTCGCCAGGCTCGGCTGCTGCGTCTGGTCGCGGTCGATCTCATAGGCCATGTGCCCGTCGCTGAAGAGCCCGAGGAGAGGGGCCGTGTTCGTTTGGCTGAGCTCATTGGCGGTTTCGACGATCTGGTACCCCTTTCGACGGGCGGTCTCAAAGAGGTTCCGCTCGTCGTTGCGGGCACTGTTCGCCATTGTTTCCGGAAGGAAGTGGCGTCGTCCGCCGCCGAGAAGGACGTCGATCTCTTTATTGAGCTGCTGCCGTGCGATTTCGTTTTCCTGGTCACGGTCCGGCACATGGGAAGAGAAGACGGCCGGCGTTGCGTGGGTGATTCGGCTCGTCGCCACAAGGCCCGTGGCCAATCCCTGGCGCTGGGCCCCTTCAAGCAGCGTGCCCACCGGCCGCTTCGTCGTATCCACTGCAATCGCTCCGTTGTAGGTTTTTACGCCGGTGGCAAGGGCCGTGCCGCCGGCTGCCGAGTCGGTAATGCGGCTCTTTGCGGAGAAGGTGCGACTGCTTCCGACGTGGAGGCTGTCGTAGGGGAGCTCCGTGGTGCCGTCGCGCCACCGCAAGAAATCGCGGGCCATCGTGACGCTCGCTGGACCGAAGCCGTCGGGAATCATCAGGATGACGTTGGTTGGTCCGTCTTCAGCGGGTGCGTTCGGCGCACGCTGAGCATGAAGGGGGCCGGCGAGGGTGAATAGAAGAGAGAGGGCAAGGAGCAAGCGGGTCATCAAAAGGGGGGGTTGCGATGCAGGAGACTGGACGCTACCATCCTTTCGGAATTGGATGGCGATGGGGCAGTTCCGTGGGCGCCCGAAGGCTGGAACGGAGAAAACAGAATCCTAAAGGTCCAGCTTCGCAGGAGCGCTTCAGGGGGCGAAAAAGAGGGCGATACTGTCGAGCACGTGAGGTTCCGCGCCGCAGAAATGAGCAGAAGGAGATCGGTCTCCGCGTGTGCGGAGGTACACTGCTCCAAATTGTCACCATTGCGGTCCGTTGGGCGAAATGCCCTCAGTTCGACCGGAACGAATGACACTCTGTCGCGGGGGGGGGATACATATCGTGCATAGATTCGCAAGGGAAAAGGAAAAATCCAAATTCCAGCAGACGTCCAGGTGCCCCTGTTCGTCTATGCTTGTTGCGCGTCCCTCAACGGCGAAGCGGACTCACACAACCAGAATACCAGTACACGTTCGTTTCCGATTGACACCCCCACCTGTGCTCCCTACTTTGCCGATACTGTTATATGCAGACCGTCGTGCGTCTGCATTCTGCTCATCCGCTTGCCCACGAATACCTTTGTTTGCCATGGTTCGATCCTCAATCTCTCGCGTCCTCCAAGGGCCTCTCGCTCTTGTTCTTGCGCTGCTTTTTGTACTCGCCGGGTGTGGAGGCGGAAGTGGCGGAGGGGAAGGGGCCGGCGTCCAGATTGAGAAGGGCGAGCGTTCCCCTTCCATCAATGGGGCCGCCGCACTGATCACCGCTCCTGCTGATAGTGCTGTTCTCGATAGCCCGAACGTGTCGACCGTCGTGGAGGCTGAGAATTTTGAGACTGGGATTCAGACGGATACGAAGCGTGCCGGTCAGATTGCCAATTCGAGCAATGGGCAGCACTTCCACCTCATCCTCGACAACGGACCATACATGGCCAACTATGAGGCCGGGGAATCCTTTGACTTGGGGAACTTGGAGCCGGGGGCCCACACGCTCTTTGCCTTCCCGAGCCGCTCCTACCACGAGAGCGTGAAGAGTGACACCAGCTACGACTACATCAACTTCTATGTTGGAGAGGAGTCCGGCGAGTTTATGCTGAACCTCGACGACCCTGCGATCATCTACAGCCGTCCAAAGGGCACCTACAGTGGCGCCGGGGCCGAACGCATCATGCTGGACTTTTACCTCCACAACGTGGAGCTCAGCAGTGACGGGTACAAGGCCCGCTACACAATTCGGGATGGAAATGGCAACGAGGTGGCCTCAACCACACTGTCGGAATGGGCACCTGCCTTCGTCACGGGCCTCTCTTCGGGTACCTACGAGGTGAACCTGCAGCTCCTCGACGGGGAGGGCAACGTTGTGCCTGGGCCCACGAACGACACGACCCGAGAGATTGAGGTGAAGACCGGCGGGGCGTAACTGGCCGTCGTCGAGGGAACGTTGGAGGGGATCTGCCGGTCGGGGGAGGCGTCCACTTGTGCATCTGAACCGGACTTTACGCAGTGATGAGATTTCTCCCACACTCTTGGCCAGCGGTGCTTCTCGGACTTGTCGGGAGCCTTCTGGTGGGGGCTGGGGCGTCCTGTGCCCAGCCCACGCCTGGCCCGGCTGCACGCCCCCAGCCGGGCATAGACGTGCAAGACTACGACTTCGACCTGACACTGGCTGACACGACCGATCGGATTGAGGGAACGGCTACGGTCCGACTCAACGTTACGACGGATACCCTTTCCGCCATCCGTCTCGACCTTGTCGGCCCCCCAGAGGCTTCGGACGATCCTGGCATGCGGGTCACGGCGGTGCTTGCGGACGGAGATTCGGTGTCCTACACGCACGCGAACGATATTCTGCGTATTACGCCGAGTGGGCTTGCCGATAATCAAACCCGTACCCTTCGGATCCATTATGCCGGCGTGCCCGCCGATGGGCTTATTATTGGTACGAATCGGCACGGGGACCGGACGTTCTTTGGCGACAATTGGCCGAACCGCGCGCGCCACTGGCTCCCCGTCGTGGATCACCTCGCCGATAAGGCGACCGTTGAGTTTGAAGTCACGGCGCCGGCGAAGTACGACGTGGTGAGCAACGGAGCCCTGGTCCACGACTCCACGAGTGGGGATAATCGCGTCACCCACTGGCGTTCGGATGTCCCGCTGCCGCCGAAGGTGATGATTATTGGCGTTGCCGACTTCGTTGTAGACACGGTGGCCACCGTTGATGGGGTGCCGGTGCAAAGTTGGGTGTACCCGGAGGATCAGGGGCCGGGCTTTCAGGATCTCGGACAGGCGCCCCCGATTGTTCGCTTCTTTGAAGAGAAGCTTGGGCCGTATCCCTACGAGAAGCTCGCCAATGTGCAGTCGGCCACGCGGTACGGCGGAATGGAAAATGCCGCCGCCATTTTTTACAGCGAGCAGTCGGTCGCAGATGGAAAGGATGATACGCCTCTTCTGGCCCACGAGATAGCGCATCAGTGGTACGGCAATACGGTGACGGAGGCAGACTGGCCGCACCTCTGGCTCAGCGAGGGCTTTGCGACGTATCTTACGGGGCTTTATCTGGAGCACGCCCGGGGCGCGGACGCCTTCACGCAGTACATGACCAAGGCACGTGCACGGGTGGTCCAGTTTCACGAGCAGAGGCCGGACGCGCCGCTCGTCGATACTACGTACAGCGATCCCAACGAGCTGCTGAATACCAATCCCTACCAGAAAGGAGCCTGGGTCCTACACATGCTCCGACACAAGGTGGGTGTGGATACGTTTTGGGCGGGCCTGCAGACCTATTATGACCGTTTTCGCAATCAGAACGCGAGCACACGAGACTTTCGGGCGGTCATGGAAGATGTGTCGGACCAAGATCTGAAGGCTTTCTTTGATCAATGGACGCGCCGTGCGGGGCACCCGGTCATTGACGGGACGTGGCGATATGACGCCCCGGCCGGGGAGTGTGTCCTGTCACTCCGGCAGACGCAGGACGAGGCGCCGTTTCACGTGCCGGTGGACGTTCAGGTGTCGGCACAGACGACCCGTACCACCACCGTCTCCCTAAACAGGCGGGAGACGACCACACGGGTCGACTGTCCGGAAGCACCGTCGTCCGTGGCGCTCGATCCCGACACGCGACTGCTGGCGGAATTGTCGATTTCGCAGGCTGAGTGAGTGTTGCTGGGAGAGGGAGGCGGGAGCACAACTCGTGCTGCATGATTGTAGACCGTGATCGGTCGAGGGACGTCCCTCCCTGGGTTCAATCCGGTATTCTCTCTACAACCGGGAACTGATTATCGGGGCGGCCGAATGCCCTCATCTCCACACGCACAACCGTAGACCACATGAGCACCCCAATCTGGCATAAGGACGGTACCACGGCCGACGACTGGGTAACCCGTTTCACCGTGGGCGACGATTATGAGTGGGACCGGCTGTTGCTGCCCTACGACGTGAAGGCAACCCGGGCACACGCCTGGGGACTTCGGCAAATCGAGGTGCTGACGGAAGCGGAGTGGCAGGAGGCACAGAGCGCCCTCGATGCTTTGCTGGCGGCCTTTGAGGCCGGAGAGGTGACCGTTACGCCCGAAGATGAGGACAGCCATACGGTCATCGAGCGGTTTTTGACCGAGGAGGTGGATGAAGTGGGACGCAAGGTCCATACGGGCCGCTCCCGAAACGATCAGGTGCTGGCAGCCCTGCGTCTTTATTTCCAAGACGCTCTCGCCCGGATTGGACGAGAGACGGCTGCTCTTAGCGATGCCCTCTGCTCGCTCGCTGATCGACATGAAGACGTGCTGCTGCCCGGGTATACTCATCTGCAACGGGCAATGCCGTCTACGGTGGCGCTCTGGGCCCTCGGGTACGCCGAAACGCTGGCCGATGACCTGGACGCCGTGAAACACGTCCGCCGGAAAGTCAACGTATCGCCGCTGGGCAGTGCGGCGGGGTATGGCGTGCCGGTGCTGGACCTGCCACGGGAGGCGGTGGCCGACCGCCTGGGATTTCGCGGCGTGCAGACTCACGCTCCCGCCGTCCAACTGGCCCGAGGGAAGCACGAACTTGCTGTAGCGCATGCCTGCACGCAGGTGGGGGCCACGTGCAACCGGCTGGCGTCCGACCTCATTCTGTATACAACCGCCGAATTTGACTTTGTGGAGTTGCCCCCGGAGCACTGTACGGGCAGCAGCATCATGCCCCAGAAGCAGAATCCGGATGTGCTGGAACTGGCTCGGGCGTACCACCACCGCCTGACGGCCGAGATGCAGTCCCTTGCCACGGGCCCCTCGAATCTGCCGGGAGGGTACCATCGAGATCTCCAGCACACAAAGGGGGCTGTGATGCGCAGTCTTCAGATTACGAGCGATGTACTCACGGCCCTGCGGGAGATCGTAGAGGGCGTTACGTTCAAGACCGAACGGACCGAAGCCGCCTGCACGCCCGAACTCCTGGCCACATACCGGGCCCTTAAGCGCGTGGAGGCGGGGATCCCGTTTCGCACTGCCTACCGTGAGGCCGCAAAAGAGGAAGAATCGACGTCCCTAACTCCGGACCAGATTCTTGGGACGTACGTGACGGATGGCAGTCCCGGACACGAGCGTCCAGAGCTCGTCCGCAAGCGGCTTGCAACGCACACCGACTGGATTGGAAGCCCGTGATTCATATTCTGAGCTCGACTTTGGCCATTTGACTTCGACCAATCCTCGTTTCTAGAAGATGGAGGCCGGTAGGCGTAGTATTTATTTGATGTCGGGGGCAAACCGCGACATGGAAATAATCAAAAAGTGCCTCAATCCGCTGGAATAGGCAGTTTTTCGGTCATTCGAAAGCGCCAAAGTCGAGCTGAGAGCTCGTGTTGGAATATGGAAGAGGGGCTGGTTTGGAAGGGAGCGCGGTCTTTGAAGGGCATCCTGACACCTCCGCTAGGAATTGCGGATACGTGTGATCGGATATTTAAACCGATCTACTGGACAACGTACCGGTGTGACTATTTCGCTGAAGCCAAAAGGGGAGGCCCTCCGGATCCTTATCCGAGGAAGACTGCGTCCCTAGAGACTGTTTTGGTTTCAACGGTGGCAGTTTATGCAGAGCGCGACGACTGCAGATTGTCGCGATCCGACGGGGAGGTCCTCCAATCCCCGCGAAATTTCTCGTCGATTCTCAACCCGCTCAAAAATCAAAACAGTCTCCTAGAACTGAAATAATTTATTCAATTAGAGTTCACCCCCTACAGCCCGGGTTCTTCCTCGCGAACGCGAAGCAGTCTTGACATTCGAGCCCGGAGGGTGTTCACTAAGGTGAAGCAAAAAGTTCATTTTCACGATCCGTATCGCGCCGTGATCTTCAGTCCTACTGCCGTCCGGCTATTTCCATTTCGCCTCCCGCTGGCAGGACTCCTGATAGCCCTTAGCGTTTGGGGCGTAGGAGGAGCGCCGAAAGCGGTTGCACAGTCGGAGGAGAAGGTGGTTGATTTAACCCTGGACTCGGCCGTTCGGTTGGCGCTGTCCAACAGCTACCGCGTACGGCAACTCCGCATGAGCGTCAAGCAGAGCCAGAGCTGGCTGCAGGCCCGTCAAGCCCGGCTTCGGTCCAGCGCAGACCTTGAACTCAGCACCCCCGAGATCCGGTCGGTCTCGACTCGCCAGTGGAATTCGGACCAGGGCCGGTACGAAATCGTGCGGGAGGACAGTCGCCGATGGGACATGAATTTTTCGGTCCAGCAGCCCGTCATTCTGTTTGGCTATCCAACGAATGGCTACCTCTCCCTCAACAACAGCATGTACCGGTTGCAGCAGTTTACCAGTGAGGGGGGGAATTTGCAGTACTACAATCGGTACTACGTTGAGTTGTCGCAGCCCTTTTTTCAGCCGAATGAGTTGAAGAACAATCTGGAAGAGGCCGAAATCAATCTCCAGCAGGAGAGACTGGACTTCCAGGACAATGTGGTCGACATCATCGACGACATCTCGGATGACTACTTCGAACTGTTTGAGTTGGCGTACGAGCGGGTTATTCAGCGTCGGCGGACCTCGGATCTTGAAACGGCCGTCCGGATTGCGGAGGAGGGGCCCCGTACCGGGATTGACTCGGTGGCATCCCAGCGCCTGAAGGTGGAGTTAGGCAATGCCCGGGAGCGGGTCAATCAACTGGAGAGCGAGTTTCGGCTTCAGTCGTCTCAGATGAAGCAGCAGCTCCGGTTGTCCGGAACCGATTCGCTTCACGTAGATCCGGAGCTCGACGTCAAGCCGGTGAATGTAGGGGTCGATCAAGCGGTGGAATACGGATACTCGCTCCGACCCCGGCTGCGTCGACTCAAGTTGAACCGTCGCGAAAACGAGCTTGCGCTTGCCAACACGAGGGGATGGAATTCTTTCCGGGCGGAGTTGGAAGCGACGTATGGGCTCGAGATGCGGAATCGGAGCGTCGGGGCGCTCTGGAATCAGCCCGAAAATAGCTACTCAGTAGGGGTCAACATTTCGATTCCCATTTGGGATTGGGGGCGGCGGGAGTCTCAGATCCAGGCGCGGCAGATTGGTCTCAAGAAGGCGCGACTTCGGATTGAAGAGGCGCGACGCGACATCCGCAACAACATTTCCAACGCGGTGCGGAGCCTCAACGAATATCAGGATCGGGCACTGACGATGCAGCAGAATCTTTCGATGGCGGCCAACGTCAGCGAGACGAGCCTCAAGCGCTTTCAGTCTGGTGAAATCTCGGCCCTGGAGCTGATTCAGACGCTTAACAGCCAGACCGACACCGCCCAGAATTTGCTCGATGCCTACCTCGGCTACGAGCAGGCCCTGTTGGACCTGCTTGAATACACCTACTACGACTTTGAGAGTAAGGAGCCCATTTTCCGACGCTTCGACCTGGGCCGCTACGGGCCGTCGCCCGAAACGGTGAAAGACGCCTTGCAGCAGGCCGAAGCGGCCGCGGAGTAGGAGAGTGCACGGCGTCAGTCCGTCTGCGGCTCCAGGACGAGAGCCCCGAGCGGAGGGAGGGTCAGCTCCAGGGAGTGGGGCTGGCCGTGCTGTTCGAGATCCTCGGTATGGACGACGCCGTCGTTACCGACGTTGCTTCCCGCGTAGGCCTGGCTATCGCTGTTCAGTCGTTCCTGCCACGCGCCGGGAGTCGGCACCCCGATGCGGTAGTTCTCGCGGACGATGGGGGTTGCGTTCAGAATAAAGATGAGGGACTGTCCGCCTCCGATGCGCCGGTAGGTGAGCACGCTGTTTTCCCGATCGTCGTAAGAGATCCACTCGAAGCCGTCGTCCGCATCGTTCCAGAGCGCCGGATGACTGGTGTAGAGGTCGTTCAGATCACTCAGCCACTGCATGATGCCCTGGTGCAGGTCGTGGTCGGTAAGTTCCCATTCGAGCTCCTGGTCGTGATTCCATTCATGGTGTTGACCAAACTCGGCCCCCATGAAGAGGAGCTTTTTGCCGGGATGACCGAACTGGTGGGCGTAGAGTAGTCGCAGATTTGCCGCTTTCTGCCAGTTGTCGCCCGGCATTTTCCCCCAGAGTGAATTTTTTCCGTGAACGACTTCGTCGTGGGAAAGGGGAAGCGCGTACTGCTCAGAGAAGGCCCAGCTAAGGGTCCAGGTCAGGTCGCCATGGTGGTACTTCCGATGCACGGGTTCCTTGCTCACGTATTCGAGCGTATCGTGCATCCAGCCCATATTCCACTTGTAGAGGAAGCCGAGGCCCCCGTGCTCGGTCGGGGTCGTGACGCCGGGCCAGGCGGTGGACTCTTCTGCCAACATGAGGGCTTCGGGATATTCCTCATAGACATGTTCATTGGTATCCTGGAGTAGACTGATGGCCTCCAGGTTTTCGCGTCCCCCATGCTCATTCGGCGACCAGTCGCCTTCTCGGGAGTAGTCGCGGTACAGCATGGACGCGACGGCATCCACGCGAAGCCCATCCACGTGGTATTTGTCCATCCAGAAGAGGGCGTTGGAGATGAGAAAGTTGCGTACCCCATTTTTGCCGAAGTCAAACACCCGGGTGCCCCAGTCCGGGTGATGGCGCATGAGGGGATCCTCGTATTCGAAGAGGTGAGACCCGTCGAAGTAGGTGAGACCCTGAGGGTCGGTGGCAAAGTGGCCGGGAACCCAGTCCATGATGACCCCGATGTCCCGTTGGTGCAGATAGTCGATGAGGTACATCAGGTCCTGCGGAGAACCGTAGCGGAAGGTGGGGGCGTAGTAGCCCAGAATCTGGTATCCCCACGAGCCATAGTACGGATGCTCGGCAAGGGGGAGAAACTCGACGTGGGTGAAACCGAGATTTTCGACGTGGTCGGCGAGGGGCTCGGCAATCTCTCGGTAACTGAGGGATTCTCCGTGGGTTTTGTGACGCCAGGAGCCGAGGTGCACCTCATAGATGGAGAGCGGCTCCTGCAGGCCGCTAGGGCCGTGCCGCGTATTCATCCACTCCCGGTCGTGCCAGTCGTAGGCGTCCAGGTCGCGGATGATGGCAGACAGCCCTTCGTACGTATTTTGGGCCGGAGCCTCCATTTGGAAGGCGTAGGGATCGGTTCGGTCGAACCACTCCCCGTTGGCCTTGAGGTGGTATTTGTATTTCTGGCCGGGCTTGGCCCCGCGCACGTATCCTTCCCACAGGCCTCCCTCCCGGCGGTCGAGCACCGCTTCACCATTGGTCCAGTTATTGAAGTCCCCCATCACCTCCACCCGTTCAGCGTTAGGGGCCCAGACAGCAAACCAGGTGCCCTGTTGGTTTGGATGAGCGCCCAAGCGCTCGTAGCTGTGGGTGTGTGTGCCTTCCTTCCAGTAGTAAATGTCGTCGTCCGAGAGGTGCGGCATAGGGGAACAGCCTTGCGAAGGTCAGAAAAATCGAGTGCGAGAATAATCGGGGGGAGGGAGGTCGTAATGCGTGATACGTGATGAGGGAGATCCCGCCTGGGGGCGGTCACGAATCCCGTGTCACGAATCACGACTGCAGGTCGACCGGTGCAGGATCGTCGGACTGGAGCAGGCGGCGGAGCCCGTGAAGCGGGAGCCACGCCCAGTCGGGCCGGTGATTGAGTTCGTAACGGACTTCGTAGATGGCTTTCTGGAAGAGGTAGGCCCAGAGGAACGAGTGGCGGTCGGAGGCGGGGGGGAGGAAGGCGGCGTCCCCGCTCGTGTCGGTGTAGGCATTCACGAAAGTGATTTCGGACCAGCGTTGCAGGGCATTGATCCAGGGAAAATATTCGTCGTCAGTATCGGTGTGTTGGTTCCAGGCCATGAGTAAGGCATACTCCAGCGACCGAATCATTCCGGCTACATCCCGAAGCACATTGTCGGGCCGACGGCGCTGATCGAGTGGTCGAGCGGGTTCACCCTCGAAGTCAAGGATGTGGAAGTCGCCTTCCGCACGCAGGAGCTGCCCGAGGTGATAGTCGCCGTGGATCCGGATGCGTTTGTGGGCGCCGTGTACGGACTGAAGCTCCTGAAGGCGTTCCTCGGCACCTTCCCACGCCGCCTCGGAGGGAGGGGCGGTCTCGTCAATGGTATCGCTATGCCGGGCAAGGAGGGCTCGGGTTTCGTCGAGTTCCTTGGACAACTGCTGGGCAAGAACGGCACCGGCATTTGAAGGAGCGTCTACAGGAGCGAGTCCCTCAGCATCGGCCTGGGCAAGTGCGTGGTGCATTTCCGCCGTACGAACGCCCAGGACGCGGGATAAGGAGATCATTTCGGGGGCAACCTCTTCGAGCCACACCGGCACGGGGACGTCCCGTTGCTCCGCGGATTGCCACTCCTCAATAATCTTGGAAGGGGAGCTTGTGCGGGCCTGTTCGTGCGGGAACGGCGATTTTTCGACGCGATCGAGGAAGCGAGTCGTACACGAGAGGGCGTAGTTCCATCCATCCGTCTCCACCGGCAGGGCCTCTTGCAGCACACCCAAGGTGTAATGCCGTTGGGCACGCCGAAAGTCGATGGTCCCGTGGAGCCGGGGGGCAAAGTTGAACCCAACCTTTGTAAGGTGGTCCAGCAGTTCCTTTTCCGGGTTGGGGCCTTGTTCAAGGCGGCGGTAGATTTTGACGAAGTAGTCGTCGTTCACGAGGGCCGAGGTATTGCTTTGTTCCCCAGTGAGGAGCTCAATCTTTTCCGGATGGTCTCCTTTCGCCTCAGCCGAAGGTTCAGCCTTATAGACGCCCTTTAGGGAGCGTCCTTTGCTTCCCCCTTGCCACCACTCAAAGAGGGTGGCCCAAAACTCCTCGTTGATGGTGGCGTCGTACACGAGCCGTCGTTCACCGGTCCCGTTAATTTCGAGCCAGGCGAGGGCTTTGTTCGGGGTCTCGTCGAGAATGTGGTCGGCCGTTTCTGAGGAGGCGGCCATGAGGGGCAGGGTATAGAAGGCGTCGGCGTCGTCCAGAGTGACGTGGAGGACGGAGAGGTACACCACCGGATCGGCATTCAGGCGCACCGCATCCTCGATGACGACATCCTCAATCGTTTCGCCCTTCTCGCCGAACCAGCGTTGTTCGACGATATAGTCGGGCAGGAGCGATTCAAGCTGCTCCGGGCCGCGGTCGTGTGCCATGGTCGGGACCAGAAGGTTCTGGAGGCCTTCGGCAACCGGCAGCACGGGGAGGGTCTGACCGTCGGGACCCGACGTTGCTACGCGAACGTCCCGATACGCGTCGCGCCCCCGTTGGATCTCGTCTTTCGGGACGAGTTTGAACCAGTAAAAGTGGTGGGGGCCAATCGTAAGATGGTAGTCCTCATCCGCAATGGGCGGGAAAGCCGTTTGCCCGAAGAGCTCGACGGGGGCCAGGCCTTGCAGATCGTCCTGAGGGGGCACGTGGACGGACTGGACGAACCGAGAGAGGTTGACCACCACAAGAATCTTTTCGCCCTGGTATTCCCGCGTGAATGCGAGAATGGACTGGTTTTCGACGGGGAGGAGCTCCAGTGAGCCCCGGCCGAAGATCTTCTTGTGCTGCTGGCGCAGGGCAATGAGCCGGCGCGTGAAGTGGAGGAGGGAGTGCGGGTCTTCTTCCGCATTCTCAACATTGACAAATTCATAGCTGTACTGGCCCCGATTGATGGGGGGCATAAACAGCTTATGATGGGGGGCTCGGGAGAACCCGCCGTTCTTGTCGGGGCTCCACTGCATCGGGGTGCGCACTCCATTTCGATCGCCAAGGAACGGGTCGTCCCCCATCCCGATCTCGTCGCCGTAGTAGATGATGGGGCTTCCCTTTAGGCTGAAGAGGAGAGCATTCATCAGCTCAATGCGGCGTCGCTCGCCCCCAAGGAGCGGCGCCAGGCGCCGCCGGATGCCCACATTGATGCGGAAGCGGTCGTCCGCCGCGTACTCGTGGTACATGTAGTCCCGCTCCTCATCGGTCACCATTTCGAGCGTGAGCTCGTCGTGATTGCGGAGGAAGAGGGCCCATTGGGCATCGTCGGGAATGCCGTTCGTAAGGTCTAGCATTTCCACGAGGGGCCGCCGGTTTTCACGGCGGAGGGCCATGTACATGCGGGGCATGATGGGGAAGTTGAACGCCATCTGCACCCCCGTGCTGTTGCCCTCAGCATCTTCTCCGAAATAGGGAAGCGTGTCTTCGGGCCACTGGTTGGCCTCGCCCAGGAGAACCTTGCCGGGTCCATACCGCTCCTCTACCGCTGCCCGGAGTTCCTTGACGTAGGCAATAGTTTCCGGGAGGTTTTCGCTGGTGGTGCCTTCCCGCTCATACAGATAGGGGACAGCGTCAAGCCGGAGGCCGTCGACTCCCATGTCGAGCCAGAAGAACATGACCTCCTTCATTTTTTCCCGAACCTCCGGGTTGTCGTAGTTGAGGTCGGGCTGGTGAGAAAAGAAGCGATGCCAGTAGTACTTCTGCGCCTTCTGATCCCACTCCCAATTCGAGTCCTCGGTATCGGTGAAGATGATGCGGACATCCTCGTATTTTTCGTCCGTCTCGC
This sequence comes from Salinibacter sp. 10B, assembly GCF_002954405.1. NCBI lineage: Bacteria > Pseudomonadati > Rhodothermota > Rhodothermia > Rhodothermales > Salinibacteraceae > Salinibacter > Salinibacter sp. 10B. Next base: position 267,440 of record NZ_MQWC01000004.1, read on the forward strand.
TCCAGACGTACCAGTCGTGCTTGTCAGAGTCTGGATCGCGGGCTTCTTGAAACCACGGGTGTTGGTCGGAGGTGTGGTTCAGTACAAGCTCCGTAATGACGCGCATGCCTCGGGCGTGGGCCTCGTCGAGAAAGGCCTGAAAGTCGTCGAGGTCGCCATGGACGGGGAGGACCTTAAAGTAGTCGGCCGTATCGTAGCCGTCGTCTTTCAGGGGGCTCTCGAGAAAGGGGAGGAGCCAGAGGGTATTCACGCCCAGCGAATCGAGATACGGAAGCTTCTCGCGGAGGCCCTGGAAGTCGCCGTAGCCGTCATCATTGGAGTCGTAAAACGAGCGGACGTGGAGCTCGTAGATGACGGCGTCTTTGTACCAGAGGGGATCCGAGAGGAAGTCGTCGGGCATGCAGTACTGCGTTTGAAGGTTGGTGGTGTGAAAGTTGAAAGCTGGAAGGGGAAACCCAGAAACGACCCTTCGAACCTGTCGCCTGCCGGCATTCTGATGAGTCAGGCGTGGACCAAGCGATCGTAGACGGGATGCGACGTTTCGTTCGACACGTCGCGCTCGATCCGGAAAATGTGCGCGGGGGCATCTGGCGTGAGTCGAAGGAAGTGGTGCGATCCTCGCCACGTGTAGCGGGCGTCCTGTAGGAGGTCGTGCACGGGGAAAGCGTCGTGCACGGGGAGGCCCAGTTCATTATTCGGCAGGACGAGTTGTCCCTCCTGGGCGTGGTGCGGGTCGAGGGTGGAGACCACCAGCACGAGGTTGGTGCCTGCAGATTTACTGTAGGCAATAATTTCCGGGTTCTGAGTGTCGTGAAAGCGAATATTGCGCATCTGCTGCAGTGCCGGATTCTCCTCGCGGATCCGGTTTACGCGGCTTATGAAGGGTTGCAGCGAGGTGGGATCGTCCCAGTCCCAGCTCCGAATCTCGTATTTTTCGTTTTGCGCATACTCCTCGCGATCGGGATGTTGTTCATTGAACACGTGCTCGAACGGGGGACCGTACACGCCGTAGGTGCTCGACATGGTCGCGGCGAGGACAAAGCGGATTTTGTGTGCCGGGCGGCCGCCGTGCACCAGGTCGTCGTGCAAAATGTCGGGCGTGTTGGGCCAGAAATTCGGCCGGAAGTATTCAGCCACCTCCGTTTGAAAGAGCTCGCGCCCGTACTCCATCAACTCTTCCGACGAGTTGCGCCAGGTGAAGTAAGTATAGGAGTTGTTGAAGCCAAGCTTGGCGAGGCTATACATGGTTTTGGGGCGTGTGAACGCCTCCGAGAGAACGATCAACTCGGGCGTATCCTTCCGAAGCTCTCGGAGGCACCACTGCCAAAAGGCAAAGGGTTTCGTGTGGGGGTTGTCAACGCGGAAGGTGGTGACGCCATGCTCGATCCAGTGCTCGAAGATGCTTTTCAGTTCGTGCCAGAGGGCAGGCCAGTCCTCATTCTCGAAGTTGATCGGGTGGACGTCCTGGTACTTCTTTGGGGGATTCTCAGCGTACCGGATGGTGCCGTCGGGCCGATGGTAAAACCACTCCGGATGGTCTTCGACGTAGGGGTGATCGGGCGAAGTTTGGAAGGCGATGTCGAGGGCGACTTCCAGCCCGAGTTCATTGGCGCGGTCGACGAAGCGGTCGAAGGCCTCGATGCCTCCGAGCTTCGGATGAACGCTCTTGTGTCCGCCCTTTGATCCGTCCTCCAGGAATCCACCGATGGCCCAGGGGCTGCCCGGATCGCCAGGTTCGGCCTCCGGTGCATTGTCTTTGCCCTTTCGGTTTGTTTCGCCGATGGGGTGGATGGGAGGGAGGTAGACGATGTCGAAGCCCATCTCTTTGATGCGGGGCAGCCGCTCGGCCGCCTCGTCGAGGGTCGCGTGCTCCCCGGGCGAATCGCCGGCGGATCGGGGAAAGAATTCGTACCAGGCCCCGAAGCGGGCCAGTTCGGGATCGGCCAGCACCTCGTGCGTGGCGCTGGTCGTTTGCTGGTCGTGCGGCGCATGGCGGCGCACTAGTTCCGCAATCTCATCACCGAGGGCCGCCTGCTCGTTGCCGTTTTCGAATGCTTCAATGTGGGCCTCCAACAATTCCTCATCCTCTTTCGGGGCATTCTCGGCAGCCTGAGCCAGAAGATCCGCCCCGGCCTTGAGTTCACTCTCGATTTCCGAATCCGGCTCTCCTCCCTCTACCCGACGCCGGAACTGGTCCTGCCAGGTGGCAAAGCGATTAATCCACGCCCGGATGCGGTAGAAGTACCGACCCACGTCCGAGATCTCGAAGGCCCCGACGAATTCGTCGTTGCCCGTTGAGGACATGCGGGACACGTGCTCTGCACTCTCATCCTCGTGTCGGTGCACGAGTTCGACCGCAAGGGCTTCGTGGCTGTCCACAATGACGCCGGCCGTGACCTCGACATGCTCTCCGACGGCACGCTTAATGGGCCAGCGACCACCGTCGATGGTAGGGTGCACGGAGGTAATGACCACGCGGGACCAGGATTTTGGCAGGTCCGACGTGCGAGTGGAAGCCGCGGCGGAAGAAGACTGAGAAGAACTCATCCAAACAAAAGCAGGGATCGAGGATGGAGGACAGAGGCTCGACCAATATGACGGTCCGCTATGGTCCCTACACGCTACGCACTAGGAGGCAAAAATCCCAAAGACCTCATCCATTTCCCCCGTCAAAACAAGCGCCCTCCCCTGCAAACGAAAGCATTCCGTTATGGATCTTTGGTGTAGTCCCTGGAAGGGGCCGAAATCTTCGGGTAGGCACAGATTCCTGCTCTTCGAAACGGGTACGCGTCTGCTGCCTCCGCTTGTTGATTGAAGGGAGGAGCGGAGGGCAGGTCGGGTATCATCCCCTCTAGGGAGGGGGCGAGGCAGATTGTTTGGGAGGAGGCGGCGCGATCGTGTTGCATGCGTTTCGCGGCGGTCTTCCCGCCCTAGTCCGCACCGAGTATCCGGCACACCGATCGTTGAGATCGGGACGAAGAGGCGTGTGCGGCAAACTCACTCAAGACTCATGTAACGACTCCGCTCTGCCATTGCGTTTGCCTACGGCTTCGCATTTTCTTTTAGCCAGTCTCTCTCACATTGCCCATGCTGTTGTTCATGGATGCACCCCAATCGTCGACGGGCGCGTCGCAGACGCCTCCTTCACGTCAGTCTCAGAAGGGGCTCGACATCAAGCCCGGAAAGCCGTATCCGCGGGGCGCCACCTGGGACGGAATCGGGGTCAACTTTGCCCTCCACAGTGCTCACGCCGAGAAAGTTGAGCTTTTGCTCTTTAACGATGCGGCGGATGCGGAGCCGGCTGCCACCTTTGTTCTTCCGGAGCAGACCGGCCCGATGTGGCACGGCTACGTGGTCAATCTGCGTCCGGGACAGTTGTACGGATACCGGGTGTACGGCCCGTACGATCCCAAAAACGGGCATCGGTTCAATCCCAACAAGGTGCTCCTCGATCCTTATGCGAAAGCCATTGGGCGCCCGCTTCGCTGGGATGATAGTCTCTTCGGCTACGACGTAGACGACGAGGAAGAGAAAGACCTCTCGTTTAGCACGACTGATAGCGCTCCCTACGCGCCCCTCGGGGCGGTGATTGAGGAAACGTTTGCTTGGGGCAACGACCAGCGCCCCAAAATTCCGTGGGAGGATACGATTATTTACGAGACCCACGTGAAGGGGATGACGAAACAGCATCCCGAGGTTCCTGAATCCCTCCGGGGAACGTATCTGGGCTTGGCCTGCGAGCCGGTGATTGAGCACCTCAAGAAGTTGGGCATTACGACGGTGCAATTGCTGCCCGTTCACGCCAAACTACAGGATCGATTCCTGCTGGAGAAGGGCCTCCGCAACTACTGGGGCTACAACACTCTCGCATACTTTGCCCCCGAGCCCGAATATTCCTCCAATGGGTCGATCACGGCGGTCCGCGATTTCAAGATGATGGTGCGCGCCCTCCACGACGCTGGGCTAGAGGTGATTATCGACGTGGTGTACAACCACACCTGCGAAGGGAATCAAATGGGGCCCACGCTCTCCCTTCGTGGCATCGACAACCGGACGTATTACAAGCTCAACCCGGACGACAACCGCTACTACATGGACTATACAGGGACGGGCAATACGCTCGATCCTGGCGACTCCTACGTCCTGCAGATGATCATGGACAGTCTCCGCTACTGGGTTACGGAGATGCATGTAGACGGCTTTCGGTTTGATCTGGCGTCCGCCCTTGCCCGAGAGTTGTACGACGTGAACATGCTCGGGTCCTTTTTCAAGGTGGTGCAGCAGGACCCTATTCTCAGCCAGGTGAAGCTGATTGCGGAGCCGTGGGACGTAGGGCCTGGGGGATATCAGGTCGGGTCGTTCCCATGGCAGTGGGCCGAATGGAATGGACGGTACCGGGACGCCATCCGACGTTTTTGGCGTGGAGACCGTGGCTTGACCGGCGAGGTTGCCACCCGTATTGCCGGGTCAAGTGACCTCTACGAACGCTCAGGTCGCCGTCCCTTCGCGTCGATCAACTTCATCACGGCGCACGACGGGTTTACGCTGCAAGATCAGGTCAGCTACGAACGAAAGCACAACGAAGAAAATAAAGAGGGGAATCGGGACGGACACGATCACAACTACTCCGTAAACTGCGGAGTAGAGGGACCAACGGATAATCCACAAGTTATCGAATGCCGTGAGCGGCGCAAGCGGAGCCTGATGGCTACCCTGATGCTCTCACAGGGAGTCCCTATGATTCTTGGGGGCGATGAGCTTTCCCACACGCGGCGGGGGAACAACAACCCGTACTGCCAGGACAATGAAATTACCTGGTACAACTGGGATCTCGATGAGCGCGAGCAGAAATTCCTGGACTTTGTCCGGAACCTGACGCAGTTTCGGAAGGAGCATCCGAGTTTTCGCCGGCGGCATTTTCTGGCCCCCACCAATGGAGAGGAGGGGACGGGCGACGTTCTTTGGTGGCATCCGGACGGGCGGGAGATGACGAACGATGACTGGCACGACGATGGCCTTCGTGCGTTTGGATACCTTTTGCGGGGGAAGGGGTTGGAGCCGGATCCGCAGGGGCGACCGCGCCGGGACGACTCCTTCCTCGTTCTTATGAATCAGGGCGACGATCCAGTGCCCATCGAGCTTCCGGAGGAAACGAACGAGCTTGAAGACGTGGGGTGCGAAGGGTGGCACGTCGTGCCCGAGCTGGCCGAAGAGCGTACGGGGGCAGATCCGCTGGAGCCCGGCGGCGTTCTCACGTTGCGACCGCAGCGGCTCCTTGCACTGAGAGCAGTGCCTCCCTCAGACGAAGGAGAGTGACGATGCTGCTGGACTAGAAGGCTACCGCTGGCACTCGGCTTCGACAGCGTCGAGGGATTTTGGAATGCCGGGACCCAGGACCCGGGCGCCGTCGTCGGTGATGAGCACATCGTCTTCAATTCGGACTCCGCCGAATGACTCGAAGTCCGCCACGGCGTTGTAGTTGATGAACTTCGCGTGCCGCTGGTTTTGCCGCCAGCGCCGGATCAGGGCCGGAATGAAGTAGCAGCCCGGCTCAATCGTCACGACGAATCCCGGCTTCAAGGGACGGGCAAGACGGAGGGTGTGTAGGCCGAACTGTTCGCTGCGTGCTTGGTCGGCGGAGTAGCCGACCACATCCTCTCCCAGGTTTTCCATCTCATGGGTGTCGAGGCCCAGCAGGTGTCCGAGGCCATGGGCAAAGAAGAGGGCGTGAGCGCCCGCGTCGACCGCCGCGTCGACCGGCCCATTCATCAGCCCAAGGTCCACCAGGTGTTCAGTGAGGATCCGGGCGGCGTGAAGATGGATGTCTCGAAACGGCACCCCAGGCTTCAGGGCATCAATCGCCCCCATCTGAGCGTCGAGCACGGCCTCGTAGATCGCTTCTTGCCGGGAAGAGAAGCTTCCCCCAACAGGAATGACGCGAGTAATGTCGCCGGCGTAGTGGAGCGGAGAGGCGGCGCCGGCATCCACCAGAAGAAGGTCGTCGGCCGCTAGTGTATTGCTGTACTCATGGTTATGCAGGACCTCCCCGTGGATTGAGCAGGTTGGACGAAAGGAGAGGCCTTGGCCTCGTGCGTCAGCAATGCCGCTGAGACGTCCCGCAATCTCACGCTCCGTACGTCCCGGTTCGGCCATATGCATAGCCGTTTTGTGCATCTCGGCCGTAATGTCGACCGCCGTTTCCAACTCGTCCACCTCGGCGTCAGATTTGACGGACCGCTGGGACACGACGGTTCGGACCAGTGCGGCGGACGCGAAGGTGTGCTGCCGCTCCCGATCTATACCGAGGAGGCGTTCGAGCCGGTGATGCTGCTGGGCCCGGTACGGAGGAAGGAAGTGAACCGATCGGCCCTTTTCAATCGCAGCGGTCAGGTCCTCCGGCAGAGACGAGCGAGAAGCCGTAGTGTCGACACCGGCCCGGGCGGCATACTCCTGTATGGACGGACGATCTCCCATCCACACGACGTCGTCCAGGTCTGGATCGTCGCCGTAGAGACAGACGCGTCCGGAGTCGAGATCGATCACGGCCGCTAGGCCCGGCACGTCTAGGCCAAAGTAGTACAGAAATGAGCTGTCTTGCCGGAAGGGATACGGGTTTCCCCGGTAGTTCATTGCACTTTGCTCGTTGCCGAGCAGGAGCACAAGTCCCGATGCAGGCTCTTTGGCCTCCATCAGGGTACGGCGACGGTCGGTGTAGGTCGAAGCGGAAAACATGGGGAGTTCCCGGACGCATGAAGAGAAAAGACGAGGAGGGGCGTCTGGTCACCCGTTCGGGGAAGGATCCTCGGTGAGGGTTGTGAGAAGAGCCCGTGCCTCCGACAATTGACGCATTTCCTGAATGGTTTGATAGGAGGCGTTTGCAGCGTACACCGTGACGAGGAGAACCGGTATCAGCCATCGAGCAATGAGCCCCCACGAGGCCAGCGACAGTAGCCACCAGCCCACCAGAAGGCCAAAATAGATGCCCGCAATTAGCATAGAGATGAGTGAGTATTGCGCCGTGGTAAGCCGAGCGTCGACACTTTCGAGCACCTCGCCGTATCGTTGCTGCTCCAGAGCGTCAAGGTCGATCACTCCGGCCAGCTCCGCACGGAGTCCCTCGCTTCCGTGGGCCGAGAGGCGGTCAACAATTTGGGACTGCACAAAGGAGGACGAGGGAGAGGGGGACATGAAGAGCCGTGCGTAGTGAAGGGAGACGAACGCGACAGCAGAGGTGTACGTCGTAACTGGGCCGGGGTGCACCTGTATCGTTGAATCGCTTGCGATTGCTTTCCAGCGGAAAGCAGCCGCCCCGGCAGGGTCGTACCGGACTGCATATTAGGAAACTGAGGCAGGACGATGGAAGATTGCAAGGGGGGAGCCGAAGAACGAAGAATAGGAGTGGGAAGAACAGGCAAATTTAATTTGTAGTCTTCGCCGTTGCGTTTCGGGAGTGTCTTTCTGTATTATTGCAGCGCACCGTAGCTTTATCGTTCTATCCGTTCGACGACATGAATTCTCCCGGGTCCTGGACGACGTCGCATGACCTCGCGCTCATCTACATTGCCCTTGCCTACGGCACGGACCATGAGCTCACCGACGGCGAGATGGATACCCTTACCGATGCGCTTCGGGAGTGGGCATTGATGCCCGATGAGGCGCACGTTCAAGAAGTGGTGATGGAGGCGGCCACCGCTTTTCTGGAGGGAGATGCGCGGGCAGAGGTGCGACAGTCCATCGGTCAGTTGGAGGAGGAGTTAACGTTTGAGGAGCGACGGCAGGCCCTGCGAGATGTGATGCGCATAGCGGAAGCGGACGGGGTGTTGCTTGAACGAGAACAGGGACTGATCCACCTACTGGCGGATGCCTGGTCGTTGAAGCAACTCGGGGAAGATTTGGTCGAGGATACGTCGGCGGTGGTGCAGAAAAGGGGAGAGGACTGGGGGCTGATCCACGAACTTGCGTTTCTGTACATCGTGGTCGCCCACAGCGCCAACAATGACTTGTCCAGCGAAGAGATTGACGTGATGCTCGACCGTCTCGGGGAATGGAAGCCAAAGCTCTCTCGAGAAGACATCCGAGACATCTTTCGTCGGTCGCTTCAGGTATACGCCGATGGGCCTGAGCAGGCACTCATTCAGGAATCCGTCGAGACCCTGAAGGATATGCTGCCGATTGTTCAACGCCTCACCGTGCTCGATGACCTCAACATGGTGGCATATGCCGATGGGACCCTTACACGCAACGAGCGGGAGCTCATTATGTATCTCGCGCAGGCCTGGGACATCAACGTTCGTCTGAACGGTCGGCAGTGAAGGGATCGTCCGATGCCCCGTCGGTCTTCCGCGACGTATCCTGAGAGTGACGAGGGACCTGTTGGCTGGTCCCCTTCCAGGTCTGATTCGATCCGCTAGGGCCGTTCGGGGCGGAGCCGTTGGGCCCGGGCGCTGCCCCTCCAAAAATCCCGAACTGGATTTGCATGGAGCCTTCCTGCATCTTGGATTGAAACCGGCGCATCAGCACTTTCCGAATCAGCGCACGGGTGGGCGGCAGAAGGCCGAGAAACCCAAAAGCGTCGGTGAGAACACCGGGGGTGACGAGGAGAGCTCCGGCCACCAAGATAATGACTCCATCCATAAGCTCCGTGCCGGGAAGGTCGCCGCGGGATAATCGTTCATTTAGGCGGCGCCATGTTTGAACCCCCTCTCGACGGGCGAGGTAGCTGCCCGCGATGCCGGTAGCGACAATTACGCCAATCGTCGGCCAAAAACCGATGAGCTTGTCTACCTGGATGAGGAGACCGAGCTCTACGGCTGGAGTCAGAAGAAATAAAAGCAGGAGGCGTCCGAGCATAATCCGGGGGCAAGTCAGGTCAAGGTGGGATTGATTCCCGAGGATTGCATTTCCCCTGGAATTGTGTTGACAGACGTTCGTATGGCACCACGGGAAAAATGATTCCTGCTCACACGCTACCAGGAACGGATTCGCCGCTATGTCTCGGATTGCAATTGTTGGGGCTGGAGTTGCTGGATTGACGACGGCGTACCTCTTGCGAAACGCTCCGGTAGAAGTTGTGGTCTTTGAAAAAAGCCGCGGATTTGGCGGGCGAGCAGCGACGCGGGGACGGCACGGGTGTCGATATGATCACGGAGCGCCGTCCTTTTCAGTGGAGAGCAAGCGGATCCGTCGCCTCATAACGGCACACCTTCCGACAGAGGAGCTTGTGGACATTGGGGGAGAGGAGTGGACCTTCGATCGCGAAGGGACAATTGCTCGCCCCCATCCTTCAGAGCGAGTGCCAAAGTGGACGTATTACCAGGGCATCAGTCGTCTCGGAAAGCACCTGGCCCATTGCAGTCAGGCGGGCATTCACCGCGCCACGCGGATCGAACGGCTTGATGCGCGAGAAGAAGGTTGGGCCCTGCATGCCCAGGATGGAACTGTGTATTCTTTGTTCGAGGCCGTGGTTCTTACGCCGCCTGCTCCCCAAACGGCCGCTCTTCTCGAAGCGTCGAGCCTCCCTGGGGCGCGAGCGCATCGTATTCGGCAGGCGCTAGAGGGGGTGGACTATACCTCGCAGTTCACGTACGCGTTTGGGTACGACCGTCGTTTGCCGCGACCCGGTTCCTTTCACGCACTCTCTTCGCGATCGGACACGCATCCGATTGCGTGGGTTGGGTACGAGCATGACAAGCCCGGGCACGTGCCGGACGGAGAGAGTCTACTTGTCGTGCAGATGTCGCCCCAGTGGACCCGCCCGCGTCTTGAGGATGATCCAGAAACGTTTGCTCCGGAGGTTAAGGAGATCGTGGGAGATCTACTCGTCACCGACCTTCGTTATCCCCACTGGTATGACGTCCAGCGATGGCGGTACGCACGACCGCAGTCGGGACTGGACCGTGACGTATTGACGGCAGGCGCAAAGCTGGGACTCTTCTTTGCGGGAGACTATGTGCGAGGAGAGGGCACCGTCGAGCAGTCCATCGAATCCGGATTTGACGTGGTGCGTCGGCTGCACGAGACGCTTCTCGGATAAGCGGAGTCGGACCTGTCAGGGGTCGGGAGCGGCCCCAACGGGAGGCGAGCACACGTTTGAGAGTACGAATGAGGCGGTGACACGGAGCGGAGGTTACCGCTCAACGAAGTATTTCTCCTCGTGAATGGCGTCCTCGGGCAAACCGGAGCGCTCGAGAATCCCCTGCGCTTTATCAATCATCTTCGGGTGGCCACAGGTGTAGGCGGCCGTTTCGTCGAGCGGGAAGGAGGCAGCATCTACATGCTTGCGCAGGACGTCTTCGACCCGCCCCCGCTCACCGTCCCACTCTGGGTCTTCCCATGGGCGGCTCACCGTTGGAACGTAGTCAAACCACTCGGTTGTACGGGCCAGCTCTGAGAGCTCGTCGTAGTAGGTCCCCAATTCCCAGGAGCGGCTGGCTCCGTGCAGGATCAAGAATCGGTGCGGGGTGTCCAGTTCACCCGCGTCGAGGAGTCGTTGCTGGTGGCGGGCAATGCTGACGTACGGCCCGACGCCCGTCACGGTGGCGGCCATCACGTGATACCGGCAGTCGGTGTCCAGCACAAAGCGCCCCACGACCTTCTTGCGCATCCACACCTCTGCTCCGGGCTTCAGGTCCCAGAGACGGGGGGTAAGATCGCCCTCGTCCACCCGTTCGATGAAAAATTCCAGGTCGGTCGATCCCGGTGCCGACGCCACCGAGTAGGGGCGGAGAAGCGGCCGATCGGCGTCGTCTTCCACGAGTCCAATGGTGGCGTACTGGCCCGGAGTGAACTCCACCGGCTCGGGCGCACGGAGGCGAAAGACGGCGAGATCCTCCGAAAAGTCGATTCGTTCTACAAACGTGAGCACGCTGTAGCGATCCGGATCCAGCGCCATGTCTGTAGACAAAGAGAGTGCGTGCAGGGAAGTACGAAGAGGAATCAGCGATCCGCGTCGAGCAGGCGATCGATGAGGTCAACGGCGGAAATGTTTTCTGCCTCCGCGTTGAAGTTGGGCACGATGCGGTGGCGAAGAACCGGAATGGCCATACGCCGGACATCGGCTTCGACCGGCGTCATCCGACCGTCGAGTGCCGCCAGGGTTTTGGCGCCCAGGACGAGGTACTGCGAGGCCCGAGGGCCGGCTCCGTAGCTGAGATACGTAGTGATAAATTCGGGGGCGTTTTCAGACTCCGGCCGGGTGCGCGAGACGAGCTGCACCGCATACTGAATCACGTTATCCGCTACCGGAATCTGCCGAACGAACGTCTGATACTGTCGAAGCTCATCGGCCGACATCACCGGCTCGGGGGTGGCCTGCGGGCCGGCCGTCGTGCTGCGCACCACCTCGACCTCCTGGTCGAATGAGGGGTAGTCAAGCCAGACGTTGAGCATGAACCGATCGAGCTGGGCTTCCGGAAGGGGGTAGGTGCCTTCCTGCTCGATCGGGTTTTGGGTTGCGAGAACGAAAAACGGGTCGTCGAGCACGTGCGTCTCGCCCCCGGCCGTAACGTGGTTTTCCTGCATTGCCTCCAGGAGAGCCGCCTGAGTCTTTGGAGGCGTCCGGTTGATTTCGTCGGCGAGGATGACGTTGGCAAAAATCGGACCGGCGGCGAACTCAAAGTGGCGAGCGCCCTCAGCCGTTTCCTGGATGATTTCCGTTCCCGTAATATCGCTCGGCATCAGGTCGGGGGTGAACTGGATTCGGCTAAAGTCTAGGTCCAATGCCCCGGCGAGCGTGCGGACGAGGAGCGTTTTGGCCAAGCCGGGCACCCCGATGAGGAGGGCGTGCCCCTGCGCCATGAGGCACACGACCACCATCTCGATGATGTCCTCTTGACCGATAATCACCTTACCGATTTCATCGCGCAGTCGGTCGTACGCGTCGCTCAACTCATCGAGCGTTTCAGGGTCCTGCGAATTGGAAGGCGGCATAACGGGACAGAGAAATCAGGGCAATGGTGAGAGGCCCCGGAATGAGGCCAGGCCCAGCGCAGAGGAGAAAGGGAGGGACTACCGCATGCTGCGGAGCGCCGCAACGTCGTCCTTCGTAATGCGAACGTCTACGTAGACCTCGTCACGAAGGCTGTTGGTCCACTCCTTCATCTTGCGATTGCGCTTGTCCTGAAGCGCGAGCCGACGAATACGCTCGTAATCCATTTCGAGATTGGCCTGGTGAGCAGGCGTGCGACGATCGAGACGCACAATGTGGTAGGCCTCATCTCCATTCAGCAGCGTGACGTTCGTAGGACGGCTGATATCACCTTCGTCCAGCTCCCGAATGGTGCGGCGCCACGACGGATTGAGAGCATCGAGCACTAGGTCCCGAGTTCCCGACTGCGGATCGGTTACGCGGCCTCCATTTTCGGCCGTGCGGGATTCCTCAGAGTGCCGGCGAGCCATCAGCTCGAAGGGCTGTCCGTGGTTGAGAATGGAGTCGCGCACGCTACTCAGTACAGATTTTACCCGTTTCGCGTCACTCTCGTCCGACGCAACCTTGATCAGAATGTGGTTGAGGTTGACTGTGCTGCCGGATTGGGAATTCACCCGAAGGATGTGATATCCCTCCTGGTTTGCGTTGTAGAACGCCTGCGAAATTTCGCCCGTGGGCGTTCGAGAAGCCACTGCCGCAAATTCAGGCACCAATTGATCCAAGTTCACTGTCCCGAGAGAGCCCCCGGACGAGGCCGATCCGCTGTGGTCCGAAAACTGGCGGGCCATTGCCTCGAACGAGGCGCCGCCGTTGACGATGGAGTCGCGAACGGTGTTGATTAATTGGCGCGCCTCCGCCTTTGCCGACTCGGTGGGTTCGGGGTACTGAACGATGTGAGACAGGCGGACCGTCTTCGGAAGGTCCGGGAGGGAGTCAGTCGGAATGTCTTCAAACCACTGCCGGACCTCGCTCGGGGTGATGTCGATCTTCTGCATTCGGCGTTGCCGGAGCCGTTGGGCCAGCATCTGGCTCCGAAAGTCTGACCGGAACGTTTCTTTGATTTCGAGAATGCTCTTGCCGTAGATCTCTTCAAGCCGGTCTTCTCCGCCTGCCTGGCTTGCCATCTGCTGGATTCGACGGTTGAGACCGCGGGAGACCTGCTCATCGGAGAGGGTGAGGGTCGTGTCGCGGCGGGCCTTCTCGGCAAGTAGCTTCTGGTCAATCAGGTTCTGAAGGGCCTGCATCCAGAGGCTATCCGAATAACTCCTCTGCTGGCGGCGCACCTGCTGGCGAACCAGTTGGTCGACCTCAGAAGTGAGAATGATGTCGTTGCCGACGACTGCCGCAATCCGGTTAACGGGTTGTTTCTGAGCGCGAGCGGAGTCTGGGGTGAGACTGCCAAGGAAGGCGGCGCCTCCCAGCAGAAGCAGTACGGAAAAAGCAAGTGTGCGCGACCATCTACGCATGCAAACGAAGGATCTACGAAAGAGACTCTGAGAGAGAAACAGGCAAATTCTCATCATTCGTCGCGGCGTGTTCCCGAAAAGGAAAATGCACCGGACACGGTGGAAGGCCACGGTTAAGGGGCTTCAATGAGATTGTTTGCCTTTGCTCGATTGCGGAGGCGTTGAACCTCACGCGCATACATCTGTTTCCGGTGCCGAATTTGCAAGCGGCGGCGGATTTCTCCTTCCATCCATTGAAGCTTTGGGTCGGCGTCCTCCGAGATCCGACGGACCAACTGGAGAACATGGTACTGGTTGTTGTCCTCGATGACCGGAGCCACCTCTCCTTCCCGAAGGACGGCGAGCTCATCCCGGACGTAGGGCAGCTGAGCGAACAGGCGACCCTCGGGGAGAAACCGATCGGAGAGCTCCTGGGCCCGGCCGGGCGTTTTCGCGTATCGCTGACTGAGGCGTGACCAGATCGAGTCCACCGTAGCCTCACGGGCCGCAACCAGCTCGCGACGCACGGCCTGGGCAGAGTCCTCGCTCGTCGTGGCTAGGTGGCGCACGCGCACGTACGGTTCCCGAAGCGCCAGCCGTTCTTGGTGCCGCTCAAAATAGGTGCGGATCTCCTCCTCGGAAGGCTCTTCTTCAATGTCCTCGTAGATTCGGTTGGTCAGAGCACTCACGAGGGTGTTGCGTCGGCGCTCATTCAAAAGACGCTTCACCTCGGGGGCCTGTGATAAATTGCGGCGCTGGGCTTCTCGGTAGAGCAACGTTTCGTCGACCCACTGCTGAATGACCTGCTCTCGGGCCTTGGTGGAGTCAGGAACCGGGCCCATGCCTCTCAGCATCCGGTCGAGCTTTTCCTGCGTGAGGTAATGATCGCCCACCCGCGCCACATACGACGACGGACGGTCTTCCGACTCGCATCCAAGGAGGCCGGTGAGGCTGAAGAGGCCGAAGACGACCACGAAAAGTCGGAGAGAACGGGAGGGAGGCATAAGAGGCCGTAGAGGCTGTATTGATTTCAGACGAGGGCGTGTCTAGCAGAACGTGTCGACTGCGAACCGCTCGTTTCTACCATGGGGCCGGGTTCTGTGCTGCGGGGGCAGCGCTGGAATGCAGACCTCCCAGTCGCAAAACGGGTCAAAAACGAAACTGTCTCTTAGTTTGTCGAGGACATTCGAGACGGGGCCGTCTCCGAGAAGGCGTTCCGGAGCCGTTTGGGGTAGGTCTGAACGTCGTAGCGCCGCCGGAGTCGGGCGTGAACGTGCCCTTTATAGTGGGATTGGTAGTCCCGGATCACACTGCTCAGGGCCTCCTCGAAGGTTTTTGTGCGCGCCGGCAGGAGGGTGTCGCGGGCAAGGAGGAGGGCCTGCCCGTCGTGCTGGATTGGGCCTGTGATCGATCCGTCGTCCATGGAGAGCGCCTTCTGATATACCTCGAGAGAAGTGTCTGTGACCATTGCCGTGTCGAGGCGTACCAGCGAGTCGGCGGTTGCCCGCCGGACAAGGGACGACAGAGAGGGCGACGCGCTCAGGCCGTATGGGGCGAAGAGGGAATCAGATGGGGCTCGAAGCACGAGAGTACGCACGCGATCGGGAAAACGGTACTGGTCGCGCCGCTCCTGGTAGAATTGGCGCAGGGCCGCCGTATCCTGAGCGGCGACAGTCCATACCGAGTCTTGCATAAACTGGAAGACGAGCAGGCCTTCACGGTATTCCTTCATCGTGGCCGCGAATGAGGAATCGGTTTCCTGGAGCTGGGCCTGAGCGTACTGGAAGGCCTTTTCGTTTAAAAAGTCCTCCAGGACAGTTCCCACGCTCATGCGGGCCCCTCCGTCCGCTTGCATGACGTGACGGGCCAGTTGTTTGAGGGTGTAGGTGGAGTCCCCGAGGGTAGCGACGGGCACGGACGTGTCGGAGGAGGCGTCGTCCTGGGTGAGGGAGAGGAGCGGGCGGGAAAGGGTGTCGACGGAGGAGATGCGAGCCGTACCCAAGATGCGAGTCGTATCGACGGTAACACCCACCTGCGTCCGTATGGAATCGGAAAATGCGTTTTTGCGACGGTCAACGCGGGGACGGTCCGCAATCTGCTGCTTTAATTCTTTATAGGACGCCTGGTAACTCTTCGGCTCCTCTCGATTCGTAAGCTTGATAAGGTGGTAGCCGTACTGGCTCCGTACGATTGGGGAGACAGCTCCCACCGAGTCGAGCGTGGCCACGGCGCGCTGAAAGGACGGGGGAAGAGATTCACGAGAGGTGACGGTGCCCAAGTCGCCTCCCTTAGGGGCCGAACGGCGGTCTTCTGAGTGTTGGCGGGCTAGAGAATCAAACGAGGCGCCGCGGCTGACGATTTCCGTTCGCAGCGAATCCAACTTTTGCCGGGCCTCCATCGAGTCTGCGCCAGGACGCACCATGAGGTGCGAGATCCGAATCGGCGGTTTGGAGGCACGGCGGTCATGGACCTTCAAGATGTGATATCCGAAGCGCGTGCGGAAAACGTCGCTTGTACTGTCGGGGGGAACGTTGTACATCCGGTCCTCGAAGGGCTTCACGATTTGCCCGGCCCCGATATAGCCGAGACGCCCGCGAAATCCCCGCTGTCCTTTTTGTTGTGCACTGGGGTCATCGGAATTCCGGTAGGCGAGGTCGCCAAATGGCACCCCGCGTGCCAGCGAGTCGGCGATAGACTGCATCCGTTGGTAGGCTTGCAGCGTGTCCTCGGGCGGAGCGTCCGGAGACACGCGAGCAAGGATGTGGCTCACATCCACCTTCGTCTTTTGGCGTCGATACAGACTCCGGGTGAGCGGCTTATACACCTCCGATCTCATAAGGCGGGGACGCGCCATTTTGTCGCGGTATGAGCGAATTTCCTGCTGTAAGCTCGAGAGGGTGTCGAATCCTGCGCTTCGTGCTGCCCGCAGCGAGAGACGGTAGTTGACGTACTGCTCCAGAAAGTCCTGGTAGGATGAAAGCGAGTCGTCGGCAGGAGTCGATCCGCCGTTTGACGATCGGTAGGCCGATTCAAATTCGGAGAGGGTGATGGTGGTGTCGCCCAGCGAAGCCACAATGGGGGGCGAGCTGGACGTGCTTTGTTCAGGGCTGGTGGTGGAAGGGCCCCCGGCGCATCCGAGAACGATGAGGAGGGCGGAGAAGAACACGCACAGGCGCACAGGGAGTGCCATGGTCAGCTGAAAACCGTCCGGAGATTGCTGAGAAGGCTACACAGGGAGGTCGTGAGCGATGCCAATCAACTCTCACTTGAAACTGTTGCCAATCTCAGAATGCAATTGCGGACGCGACGTTTCACCTTGCATTGGCAAACGGCCGGGAGAGCGTTCGAGATTTGGGTATGCTTCACGGGAGGCGACGGACGGATACGTCCGGATTCAGACGCTGGCCACTTGACGGTCAACCGAGAGTCAGTGGGGACGCCCCTAATATTACGTGAATGAGTTCTGATAGAACGGCTACTACGGGGCGAAGAGATCTCATTCTAACTGCTGTGCTAAGTGTCGAGCGTTCTACACCCGGATTCTTCGCAAAGCGCTGGCCAATTCGAATAGGAGGCCGGAACCGGGGGCGGGGGGACTCCTACGAAAAGACAGTTGTCTCGTCATGGTGGCCCCGGTTCCTCATGCCGCTCGTACTCCAGAAGCGGTGGGCTGGAGGCTTATCGGGGCAGGGAGGAGGTTCCCCGTGGCCTCATGCCCACACCGGACACCCCTTTTCCGACACGATCCCTCACACGAACCCCTTTCTGCACGTTATGGCTGATGATTCGGTCCGCGTTCGTTTTGCCCCCAGTCCGACAGGATTGCTCCATGTCGGGGGGCTCCGAACGGCCCTTTACAACTATCTCTTCGCGCGAAAGCACGGCGGTGACTTTGTGCTCCGAATTGAAGACACCGACCGGGATCGGTACGTGGAGGAGGCCGAGGAGGATATCATCAGTGCGCTTCGGTGGACGGGGTTGGATACCGACGAGGGACCGGAGGCCGGTGGGGACCATACGCCCTATCGGCAGTCGGAACGGGGAGACCTCTACCGGTCATACGCCCAGAAGCTCGTGGACGAAGGGGCTGCCTATTATGCCTTCGATACGGAGGAGGAGCTTGAAGCCCTTCGTGCCCGAGGCGAAGGAGACGGCACCGTCGCGTACGACGCCTCTACGCGGCGGGACATGCGCAACTCGCTCACCCTTTCTCCCGAAAAGGTTGAACGTAAGATTAATGAAGGCCACGACTACGTCGTGCGCCTCAAGGTGCCGCGCAGTCGCACCATTCAGTTCTCCGACAAGATTCGCGGGACCGTCTCCTTCGATGCGTCAGAGGTAGACGATCAGGTTCTTCTGAAGTCAGATGGAATGCCGACGTACCATTTGGCCAATATCGTAGACGATCACCTGATGGAGATCTCGCACGTGATTCGGGGCGAGGAGTGGTTGTCCTCCACGCCAAAGCACGTGCTTATGTACGAAGCCCTGGGGTGGGACCCGCCTACGTTTGCGCACCTGCCGCTCATTATGAGTCCGGAGGGGGGAAAGCTCTCGAAACGGGACGCCAACCGACTCGGCATTCCCGTGTATGTAAAAGATTATAAAGAGGCTGGATACGAACCCGAAGGCCTGCTCAATTTTCTTGCGCTTCTTGGTTGGAATCCAGGGACGGAACAGGAGCTCTTTACGCACGACGAG
The DNA here is from genome assembly GCF_002954405.1 of Salinibacter sp. 10B. NCBI lineage: Bacteria > Pseudomonadati > Rhodothermota > Rhodothermia > Rhodothermales > Salinibacteraceae > Salinibacter > Salinibacter sp. 10B. The sequence continues at coordinate 285,512 of NZ_MQWC01000004.1, forward strand.
ATGATCGAGGCGTTCTCCCTGGAGCGCGTGGGGGCGAGCGGGGTCCAGTTTGATCTTGACAAGCTGCGCTGGGTGAACGAACACTACGTCCGGGACCTGTCCGTCGACGCGCTTGCCGATCGGGTTCGACCGGTGGTGGACGCCGAGGGATACGAGGTCAGCGACGAGCGTCTTCGGACCATCTGCGGACTTGTGCAGGAGCGTGTGCAGGTGGCACCAGAAGTGGTGACGGATAACCGGTACTTCTTTGAGGATCCCGACGAGTACGAAGAGGCCGGGGTCGAGAAGCGGTGGAAGGAGGCGTCCGGTGACCTCCTGCTAGCGTACGCCGAGCGTTTGGAGGAGGTGGAGACCTTCGACACAGACACCGTAGAGACCGAGCTGCGAGACCTGGCCGACGAGGAGGATGTTGGGGCAGGGGCCATCATTCATCCAGCCCGCCTGGCGGTGAGTGGGCGATCCTACGGTCCGGGCGTCTTCGGGCTGTTGGCTGCTGTCGGAAAAGACGCGTGCATCCGTCGTATGCGGGCGGCTGTCGATCGACTTGGATAGGATAGGTGAAGGGGAATTTCGGGAGGTGTGTAGGACTTCGACCCTATATACCTCCCGCTACACCCTTTCCATCTGTTACACCGGATCCGGATGGAAACTTCAGTATTTGGAGGAACGTCAGCACGAGCGTTCAGAAGTCGAATGCTGCTCATTCCTTCAAGAGAGGGCCCCAGTGGCGCCGTTGGGAGCATCCCACGGCGCTACTACGGCCCATTGGAGGATTCGGAATCGAGTGCCCGGATCGTATCTTATTCCTCCAGCTGCTCCTGGAGCAGGGTCCGGGCGACCTCTGGGTTGGCAGAGCCGTCTGTGCGCTGCATTACCTGACCCATGAAGAAGCCGATCAGACTCTGTTTGCCGTCGCGATAGCGGGCGACTTCGTCTGGATGCTCGTCGAGGACTTGGTCTATGATGGCACTGAGTGCATCCGTGTCGTCCACCTGACGGAGCCCGCGCTCGTCGACGATGTGTTCCGGGGCTCCGCCCTTGTCGAGCATCTCCTCGAAGACCGTGCGGGCGGCCCGGTTTGTGATTTCGTCGGAGTCGACCAGCCGCACCAACGCGGCGAACTCAGAAGCACCAAACGGGAGGTCGTCGACGGTTCGATCCCGTAGGTTTCCAAGCAACTCGTTTACAACCCAGTTCGCAACAGGGCGCGGGGCGTCGTACGCCTGGAGGGCGGCGTCGAAAAAGTCGGCGAGGGCATCGGAGCCGGCAATTGTGGCAGCACTCTCGCGATTGACGTCCAGCTCCTCGTGGTAGTAATCGAAGCGGTCCCGCTGGTCATCGGAGAGGAGCTCTACGGGATCCGTCTTGTTTTCGAGCGAGCGCTGGCGCTGCTGCTCCTTCTGTCGTTCTTTCTCGCGGCGTCGCTCTTCAATTTCCTCCCGAGAGAGACTAGCATCCGTCTCGCCCCAGGTGTCGCGGAGGGAGACGATTTGATTGAACACTAGGTGGTCCTCCGTTGAGTCCTCGGGGTCGGGCCAGTAGTAGCCTTTGCGAACGAACTGCACCCGGGCGTCCGTGAGGTGCTCAGCCGCCGCCGGTTCAAGGACTCCTTCTTGCACTGAGAGGGAGTTCGGGTTGAGGTGGGCAGTGAAGTCGTCGTCGGCGGCCCGGGGATTGGGGACGTCAAAGAGACGATCGTAGACGCGGGCTTCGAATGGTACGCCGTGCGACGCCGAGACCCAGTGGAGGGTCCCGTCGGGCGATCGGCCGTCCGGGGCCGTTCCGCCGCGCGTCTCCGGGTCGATTGTGCCGCGAAGCTCGACGACTGTTCCGTTGTCGTCCGTGACGACCGTCTCACAAGTGAAGTAATAGCCGTGCCTCAGGCGCACCTCACGCCCGGGGGCAAGACGGATAAAGTCGTCCGGGGGATCCTCTCGAAAGTCCTCCCGCTCGATGTAGAACTCGCGAGTGAAGGGCACCTTACGAGTGCCCTCCTTGTCGATGTCTCGCGGCCAGTGTGATGCATCGATCCAGTCGACCGCATCTTCATCCACGTTTGTCGCCACCACCTTCAGCGGGTCGAGCACCGCCATCACGCGCGGGGCTTTTTCGTTCAGATCGTCGCGGAGGGCATGTTCGAAGTGACTCATCTGTACGCGGCTCTGCGAGCGGGTGACGCCGACCCGTCGACAGAAGGAGCGGATGGCGCTGGGGGGCACGCCGCGGCGCCGCAGGCCGGCAAGGGTGGGAAGGCGGGGGTCATCCCAGCCGTCCACGTACTCTTCTTCCACTAGGTGGCGGAGCCGACGCTTGCTCATCACCGTGTAGTCCAGGTTCAGCCGGTTGAATTCATATTGTCGGGGACGAGACGGAATCTCCTCATCCTCCAGACAATGCTCCAGCACCCAGTCGTACACCCGCCGGTTGTTGTCGAACTCCAGCGTGCAGAGGGAGTGGGTGACGTCCTCAATTGCATCCTCCAGCGGATGGGCGTAGTCGTACATTGGGTAGAGGCACCAGTCGTCGCCCTGCCGGTAGTGGTGCGCGTGTTTGATGCGGAAGAGAAGGGGGTCGCGCATGATCATGTGCGGGGAGGTCATGTCGATCTTCGCCCGCAGCACGTGCTCCCCGTCCTCAAATTCGCCCGCTCGCATCTTTCGGAAGAGCTCCAGGTTTTCCTCGACCGAGCGATCACGGTAGGGAGAGGGAGTGCCCGGCTGGTCGACGCTCCCCCGATATTCTCGTATTTCCTCCTCGTCGAGGCTATCGACGTACGCGTCGCCCTGTTTGATGAGCTTGACGGCGTACTCGTAGAACTGCTCGAAATAGTCGGAGGCGTAATACTCGTGCTCCTCCCAGTCGTATCCCAGCCACTGCACTGCCTCCTTGATTGAGTCGACGTACTCCGGATTTTCCGTTTCCGGATTTGTGTCGTCGAAGCGGAGGTGGCACCGGGTGTCGGCCTGGTCGGCGTAGTCGTGCTTGATGCCGAAGTTGAGCACGATCGACTTCGCGTGGCCAATGTGCAGATACCCGTTCGGCTCGGGGGGGAAGCGGGTCACGACGCGGTCGCCGTACGTGCCGTCCGCCAAGTCTTGGTCAATGATGTCGTAAATGAAGTTGTCGCGGTCGGACGACACCGGGGCAGTCGATTCAACGGGGGATACGTCAGTAGAAGACACGGCAGGGGAGGGAATGCTGAGTAACGACGAAGGGCCGCCGACACGACGCCGACGGACGAATACCGTTCGGAATATGGTCTACAAAGTTCCCGGCCCTGCATCGCAGGATCGAGGGTTCGAGAAGAAAGACGCCGTGAAGTCCCGGTGAGGGACAAGAAGCGCTCAAGCGTGAAGAGGGGATTATGGCTTCCCGGAGACCAGGGGAGAGCACGTATAAGAGACTTCGCGAAGGAGCGAGGGGCATCCGAGGGGTCGTGTGTCCTCGAACATGGAGCTGCTTCGGACCCGGCGCGCCACGAAGTAGCCCCTTGATCGACGATTGCCGGCGGTAGAGGCATCCCAAAATTCACGGCGTACCGAGGCGGTAAACCGACGTTGATCGAGGCGGCCCGAGATTCGGATCCGGTCAAGGGTCAGTTCCATCTGGGAGCCATGGACGTTGACTCTGGCGTTCAGGTTGCCTCGCCAACTGTCCTGGAAACGTCCGGTCAGACGACCGTCCTGTACCATGATTTGCAGGGTACCGTGTTGTAGGACAGAGATGTTCTCAGTCCGATATTCCCAGGTTCCCAGCACATCGGCACGGTCGCGTGCCACTTCTTGAACAGTACGGGGCGAGGTGCATCCGGCAACCCCAACGAGGAACAGACCCAAGAGGAAAATGCCCGTGATCCATGTCGAAGAGGACGGAGCTGTGGGGGACAGCATGGGAGGAGGCGGAAATCTGTGACTCAGAACCTGTTTTCACTTACGCCCGTCTCCACATCCGATGCCGATGGATTCGTGGACCGAAAGCAAATCGGAGCGTACACGCCTGCATTTCCGGCGGGGAGGAACGGGTCCGTAATCGTTACGTCCTGCCGGACTCACAGCATATGAAATTAAAACAGCTTCTCAGACCCGAGCACCCCGGCTGGGAGGCGGAGTAACCTGCGCGCAAAGTGTTAAGATTTGATGATGGGAATGTTCCGTATCATTGGCGCACCGGGGAGGGGAAGATGGGAGCCTCCTCAATCGGAAGCATCCGTTCGGCGATACACCGAAAGTAGTTTTTGGGCAGCGGCAAAGGAACTGATTGTGCCATTGAGGACCTTTTCTTCTACTTCCTCCAAGGCCGACTGAACGGCAGGCGTCTCAAAAAAATCGGATCGGAGCGTTTCTTCGATGGATTGGTACATCCAGTGGCGGGACTGTTCTTGACGTTGTTGGCTAAAATAGCCGGTTTCCTTCGTATACCGACAGTATTCTTGGATGGAGGACCACACCTCGCGAATCCCATTGCCTGTTTCTGCCGAGCAGGTAAGCACGGGGGGCGTCCACCCCGATTCTGGTTCGCCAAGCAGGCGAAGGGCCTTTCCGTATTCGGAGCGGGCCTCCTCGGCTGCGGTCTTGTTTTCCCCGTCCGCTTTGTTGATCGCAAGCACGTCAGCCATTTCCACGATGCCCCGCTTGATGCCCTGTAGCTCGTCGCCCGCGCCTGCCAGGGCGAGGAGAAGGAATACGTCCACCATCGACCGGACGGTTACTTCCGATTGCCCGACCCCCACCGTTTCTACGAGAATTGTATCGAAGCCGGCGGCCTCACAGAGAAAGATGGTCTCCCGGGTTTTTCGGGCAACGCCGCCCAGGGTCCCAGCGGTCGGGGACGGACGAATGTAGACATCGTCGGAGGACGCGAGGGCCCCCATTCGTGTCTTATCCCCGAGGATACTACCCTGTGAGCGTTCGCTGGTAGGGTCGACGGTGAGCACAGCGAGGCGCCGGTCCTCTTCTAGTAAAGCGGGCCCCAAGGCTTCGATGAACGTGCTCTTTCCAACGCCGGGCACCCCGGTTACGGCGACCCGGACGGAGTCGCCTGCCTGCGGCAGACATCGTTCAACCACCGTTTGAGCCGTCTTTTGGTGGTCGGGGCGGGTGCTTTCGAGGAGGGTGATGGCCTGACTCAGCACCACGCGATCGCCTTCTAGGATGCCGGATACGTACTCGTCAGCGGAACGGGCCGAGGGGGAGCGCGATGAGGCTTGGCGTTTGAGGTTGGGGTTGAAGGTTGAGACTTCGTCCGGAGACGACGAGTAGGAGCGGGCGCTCTGGGGCTCGTCACGATTGGGCATACGGACGGGAGGAAGTGGTTCGGGTATGAACGTCCAGGAATCGCGAATCCCCGGTGTGAAGGCACGGGTCGGGAGTACGGGGCGATTCACGATGTCGGGGACGAGATTATGCGGGTCGGCTGCAGAGCTTCGTTCGGGGAGGAGGCATGAACCGAGGCGGGGGCTTCGTATTTGGTCGTGTCCCTTCCGGGCTGGGGGAGGAGGGGCGTGCCCCAGCATCAGGTCCCGGCTGCTGCCTCCTGAGTGTAAGGATCGATCAGTACGTCAAGAATCTGGGCGGCGGCTTTGGCAATGTTGGTGCCAGGCCCAAACACAGCGGCGACGCCCTGGTCATAGAGGAACTCGTAGTCGCCGTGCGGAATGACGCCTCCCACGACCACGAGAATATCCTCACGTCCGTAGTGTTCGAGAGCATCTAACACCTCAGGCACGAGGGTCTTGTGCCCTCCAGCAAGACTGGAGATCCCGAGAATATGTACGTCGTTTTCTACCGCTTGTCGGGCGACCTCTTCCGGCGTTTGGAAAAGAGGACCGATGTCCACATCGAATCCCATGTCGGCGAAGGAGGTCGCAATCACCTTGGCCCCGCGGTCGTGTCCATCCTGACCCATCTTGGCCACCATGAGGCGCGGTCGGCGTCCGGCCAGTTCGGCAAAGCGATCGGCACGGTGTCGGGCCGTTTGAAATGCATCATCGTTCCGCACTTCGGAGGCGTATACGCCGGAGATCGATTCGGTGCGGGCCGTGTGACGGCCATAGACCGCTTCCATTGCTTCTGAGATTTCGCCGAGAGTGGCCCGGGCTCGCGCGGCAGCTACCGCCCGGCGGAGCAGATTCCCGTCTCCGGTCTCGGCACAGTCCGTGATGGCATTGAGGGCCGATCGGACCTCGGCCTCGTCTCGTTGTTCTTTGAGCTCGTTCAGTCGGTCGACCTGCGTGCGGCGCACGGCCTCGTTGTCGACCTCAAGCGTTTCTATCGGTTCAGTCTCCTCCGGCCGGTACGCATTGACGCCGACGATGGTCTCCGCGCCGGTGTCGATGCGGCCCTGTTTTCGAGCGGCTGCTTCTTCAATTCGACGCTTCGGGAGTCCGTCTTCGATGGCTTTCGTCATGCCGCCTTCGTCTTCGACCTCCTGGATGTGGCTCCAGGCCTGGCGGGCCAGCTCACCGGTCAGCCGCTCCACGTAGTACGAGCCCGCCCACGGGTCGATGGCCTTCGTCACGTCCGTTTCTTCCTGAAGATACAACTGCGTGTTGCGGGCAATTCGGGCGGCGAACTCACTGGGCAGGGCAATCGCTTCGTCGAGGGCGTTGGTGTGGAGGGATTGGGTGCCACCGAAGACGGCAGCCAGTGCCTCGATGGTCGTGCGGGCAACGTTGTTGAAGGGATCCTGCTCGGCCAGGCTGTAGCCCGACGTTTGACAATGCGTTCGGAGGGCCATCGACTTAGGATTTTCGGGGTTAAACTGTTGAACGAGCTTCGCCCACAGCATCCGTCCAGCTCGCATCTTCGCGATTTCCATGAAGTGGTTCATCCCAATTGCCCAGAAGAAGGAGACGCGGGGCGCAAAGTCGTCGATTCCGAGCCCGGCGTCGAGTCCCGTCCGGAGGTATTCGAGTCCGTCGGCAAGGGTGTACGCGAGCTCCAGATCGGCCGGGGCCCCGGCTTCGTGCATATGGTAGCCACTTACAGAGATCGCATTGAATTTGGGCATCTCCTCGGCGCAGTAGGCAAAGATGTCCCCCACAATCCGCATCGACGGCTGCGGCGGATAGATGTAGGTGTTGCGCACCATGAACTCCTTCAGGATGTCGTTCTGAATCGTGCCGGTCAGGGCCTCATGGGACACGCCTTGCTCCTCGGCGGCGGCGATGTAGAAGGCCATGACTGGGAGGACGGCCCCGTTCATGGTCATAGAGACCGACATCTCGTCGAGCGGAATGCCGTCAAAGAGAATTTTCATGTCCTCGACACTATCAACAGCCACGCCTGCCTTTCCGACGTCGCCCCGTACCCGGTCGTGATCCGAATCGTAGCCCCGATGGGTTGCGAGATCGAAGGCCACCGAAAGACCCTTCTGTCCGGAGGCGAGGGCTTTGCGGTAAAACTCGTTTGACTCTTCGGCGGTAGAGAAGCCTGCGTACTGCCGGATGGTCCACGGCCGAAAATTGTACATTGTTGAATACGGGCCGCGGAGAAATGGGGGCAGTCCCGCTGCATAGTCGAGATGATCCAGATCTGCCATATCGTCCGGTCCGTAGGCAGACGCTACGTCGATTTGCTCCGGCGTCGTCCAGGGGTCTTGAGACGGGTGTTGAGCCTGCTGGTCCTCGGTCGCGTTCGGCGGTTCGTAGTCGATACTACTGAAGTCCGGTCGCATAATACTGATCGGAAATGTGTGGTCGGGAGGGAACGGGAGAAGAGGGCCTGATCGGGCGAGTGTCAGGCAGTGGGGGCGCCATCATCCAGGGGAATGCCGAGACGCTGTTGGAAAGTGGTGAGCGTGTCGTAGAGAGGGCGCCCGCTGTGAATGAACTCATCGGCAGGGAGGCCAGACTTCAGATTTTCAGGATTGCCGGCCACCACGAGGAGGGGAGATCGGTTCCGTTTCTCAAGGGCCTGCCGAAGGGCAGGCGTAAGGTTCGCATATGCCTCGTTTGCACTGCAGAGCACCACGATCTCAGCGTTCGAATCAACAGCCTCGTCTGCGGCTGCATCCACTGAGTCGAACATGAGAGGTTCGATGATCTCAAATCCGGCCACGCCTAGCACGTTGCGCGCAAAAGTGGCCCGAGCGCTTCGCGGTCCCGTGGGACCGAGAGGGGCGAGCAAGACGGTCGGAGGAGAGCCCTCGTCTTTCGCATATCGTTCGGTTCGAAGCCGAAGGGCGTCAATGGGCTCAGCGAGACGGAGGCGGGGGAGGGGCTGGATGGAAGCCGATCCTGCTGCAAGCCCTTTCGCGAGTTCCGGTATTGTCCAGCCGTTTTCGATCCACTCCTGCAGACGGCCGAGAGAAGGAGAGGGCAGAGGTGATTGTTTGTCAGTTCCGTTATTGCAAGAAGGGTTGCCGGATTGAACATCATCAAGCCGCGTCTCTTGCAGGTCCGGATAGTGATTCGTTCCTACGAGCACCCGATCGCGGCTCTCTACGTCCTGCCGCCGATTTTTGCGTACCTGTGCAATATCGCTTTGGAGCCCGCCCTGTCGGAGGGCCGAGAGAATGCCGCCGTCGGCTTCCAGGGTTTGAAAGCGCTCCCAGGCGCGCTCAGCAAGACGGTCCGTTGCCTGTTCTACATAGTAGGCGCCTGCGGCCGGGTCTGCGACCACGTCGAAGTGGGCTTCGTGCCCCAGAATCAGTTGCACGTTTCGAGCAATCCGAGAGCTGAACGTGGTTGGAGCGTCGAAGCAGGCATTGTAGGAGCGAACGTTGAGGACATCACATCCCCCAACCACGGCTGCCATCGCCTCGGTCGTGCCCCGCAGCATGTTGACGTACGGGTCGTACAGGGTCTCTGTACGCCGAGACGTTTCGGCCTGTACGAAGAGATCAGCGGGCGAGGTCTCGATTGGGGATCCGGTCTCGTCGGCAAACGCTTCGAGGACTTGGGGGACAAGGAGACGGAGAGCGCGCAGTTTGGCAATCTCGATGAAGTAACTCGTCGAGACAGACGTTTGCACGTGCAGGTGGGGGAGAACATCGTCGAGCGACCGGGTGCGCTCATGTAAGCGTGCCAGCGTTTCCGTGAGGGCGCCCAGCCCGAAAGCCAACTCCTGCACAGCCGAGGCCCCAGCGTCGTGATACGGGCGGAGATCGAGACTGACGGCTCGCAGGGAGGAGGTAGACAATGATGAGAGGAGTGCGTCGGTGAAGTCGAAAGCACTCTCAATATCGGAGAGGGCTCCGGTGGCGAGCGCCGCTACAGGGTCGTAACTCACCGTGCCGCGACGGTTGCCTTCAAGAATACTCTCATCGGTGCGGGAGCGGCCGGCGCTCAGTAGAGCGAGTGCGCCCGATCCGCGCTCGAGATGCAAAGCGGAGGCGTCGAGCGGGAGGTCCTGCAGAAGCGTTGCCACGTCCCCGGGCGTTTCGAGGGGAAGCCCAAGTGCTTCCGCGTTAGGATCGATGATGAGGCCAAGGTCGGTGACCCCGTTCCGGAGCGCTTTTTCTCCGAGAGCCTTTGCAGTCTCCAGGTTGGAATGCCAGAGGTCCTGTCGAATGCGCCAGTTGTTTGACGGGACCGTCTCAGTTGAGACCAGTGGAGAGGTGGCCCCTTCGGTTGGCACGTGGGGGATGGGCTCCCGGTCGTCTCGCCGCAGATAAGCAGGCAGGGAAATGCCGTCGATCGAATCCCACCGGAGGACCTCATTCGGAGTCGTAGTGTCGAGGTCTGCTTCAATCTTCGCAGTCCACTCCTCATCCGAGATGGGGGGGAACTCGTCGAAGAGGGGGGGCAGAGCGTTGGAAGAGGACATGTCTGCGAGAAGGAGGTTGGGGCACGCAAATGACTCACGAGGTTGTACATCCATCTTCGCCGGGCGGTCCGAAGAGGGAGCGAGCCCGCCGGACGAGGTCGTACACGGCAATGCCGTAGGCGACACCGACGTTCATAGAAATCTTAGCGCCATACTGAGGGAGCTCGAAAGCAAGATCTGCGACCTCAACAATATTATCATCTACACCGCGGACTTCGTTGCCTACCACGAGGCAGAGGGGGAATGCCTCAGGTGATGCTTGAGGCGGTGGGATGGACTCGTTTGTTTGCTCCAGTACAGCGATCGTGTATCCACGATCTCGGAGCTCGCGGAGCACCGGACGGGGGGCCTCGTGCTTGCTCCACGACATTGAGTCTTGGGCCCCAAGTGCGGTTTTGTGGAGGTCTTTGTGCTCCGGCGTTCCGGTGAAGCCCGTCAGGTGCACGTGTTCGATTCGGGCCGCATCCGAAGTGCGAAAGATCGAACCCACGTTATGGATCGAGCGAATGTTATGCACGACGAGACGGATCGGATGCTTCGGCAGGTCGTGAACGTCCTCAGGAGACGGGCGGTCGATTTCATCCCAACTCAGCTTGCGCATATACTGATTGTTCGAGACGTTTGAAGAATGCGGCGGAAAAAGGTTCGATATTGCAGACTGTGCGCTTCTCTCGAACCGACAACGGAGAACCGCCCGCGACGGTTGCTAGAGCGTAGACCGGAACGCCACGTGAACAGAGAGCGCGCAATGAGGATGGGTCCTCATCCTCAGTCGGTGGTATGAGTCGAACTCAGAGACCGAGGGACTCGTATTTTCCCGTTTCGTCTTCGATCCAATATTTCGTCCGACCGGCTGTTTTTCCATGGTTTCTACGTTGTCTCGTACTGTTCGTCCGTTCTTCTGGCTCGGAATTCTGCTGGTCGGAGGGGGCGTTCTCCTGCTATCCTCATGCCAGACGCTCCGCCAGCTTCGGAGTTTGAAGGACGTAAAGTTTCGGATCGATCGGGCTACGGATGCCCGGCTCGCCGGTGTGGAGTTGCGTAAGGTCGAGTCATATAATGATCTGGGGGCTACCGATATAGCGCGCCTCACTTCAGCTTTGTCTCAGGGCGAACTTCCCTTCTCGTTTACCCTTCACGTTGAGGCGACCAACCCTGAAACGAACCAGGTCAGCGCCCGGCTTACGCAGATGGATTGGACCTTGCTTCTCAATGACCAGGAGACCGTTACAGGGACGTTCGATCAGGAAATCGAGCTGCCACCGGGGACCCCAACGGACGTGCCGGTGGGGGTTGAGTTGGATCTGGCGCGGTTCTTTAACGACAACCTGCAAGGGTTTATTGATCTAGCGTCCTCGGTGGGGGGCGACGGGCCGCCCACCAATGTGAAGCTCCGCGTTCAGCCGACCGTTCGTACGGCGTTGGGGCCTATCGAGTACCCGAACCCGATCACCGTGGTGAGCCGGGATGTCGGGAATTAACTGCAGAAGGGAGGGCCGACGCTTGTTGTATACATTCAATCGACGATTCGTACAGTGATCATTACCATTGATGGGCCCGCGGGATCGGGCAAGAGTACTACGGCGCAGGGAGTAGCGGAGCGTCTCCAGTTTGTGTACCTGGATACCGGCGCCATGTATCGTGCCGTTGCGCTCGGCTTTCTGCAGGCCGACGCCGATGTTACAGTCGAAGCCGCACAGCACGTGCTTCCGTCCATCGAGGTGGATGTGCGCTATCAGGCGGACGGACGTATGCAGGTTGTGCTCAACGAGGAGGACGTGTCCGAGAAGATCCGTACCCCGGAGGTCGGGGCGGTGGTCAGTCAGATCTCCACGCTCCGTCCGGTTCGTGACCGACTAGTACGGGAGCAACGCCGCATTGGGTTTGAGCAGGAGGAGCGTCACGGGGGAGTGATTCTGGATGGCCGGGACACCGGAACAGTGGTCTTTCCCGAAGCGGACCTGAAGGTGTTTATGATGGCCGATGTTGATGAGCGGGCCCGTCGTCGTTATCAGGAATACACGGAGGAAGGAAAAGACATTTCGTTAGAAGCGGTGCGTCAAGAGATTCGAGATCGAGACCAACGGGATCGGAACCGCGAGATTGCTCCGTTACGCCGGGCCGATGATGCCGTCTCGCTGGACACGACCGAGAAAACGATCGATGAACAAATCGCGTTTGTCGTAGATCGCGTTAAAGCACACCGCAAGTCGGGAACGTAGGTGGCCGCCCCTGAATAAAAGGGCTGTCCAGCCCATTGATAACGGGAGGGACTGCTTTTTTTATGGTCCCGAAGGTTCCTGGTCCTGTTATCGGTGGCCATCTTGGCGGGCATCGGCCTGCCGAGATGAATCGTAGCATCCGTACCCTTCACGCCTTGCCGTGCGTGCCAGGCGCATGCAATACAAACCAGTATGCTGCCCCGGACGGTTTAGCGCACACTTGCTGAGCATTGATCGACGCCCCGTACAGGCGATCGACTTCGAGTAGCGCTGGTCTCCGTTCGGCAGCAATCACCAATCAACGTCAACATACATGGCAGAAAAGCAAGAACAAGTAGCGACACCCGAAGAAGAGCGAGAGGACGCCTCGCCCGAATCTTCCGCTGAGGAAGACGCGGCATCTCCCACGTCTGAAGAAGATTCCTCTGCGGAGGCGGAGAAGGCTGAGGCCCCTTCGACTGAGCCGTCTGAGGCTGCCGCCGATTCCGAAGAAGAATCGGACGGTGACGAATCCGGCGATGGCGGGAAGCCTGCCGAACCGGAGGCAGAGACGGCGGAGGGTCCCTCGGACGACGAAGGCTCCGACGAGCAAGACGAGCGCGACGAGATTGCAGCGGAGGATCCCGTCAAGCAGCCGCAGTTCGTCAGTCGTCTCCTAGAGGAAGCCGTCGAGGCCGCAGCGCAGGATATGCACATCCCCACCGGGGATGAGGCTGAGGTCGACGTGGCGGAGATTGACGAACCGTCGGCGCCGTCGGTCTCCCTCGAAGATCTCGAGCGGACCGAGGAAGATCAGGGCTTTACGGGCGAAACCTTTGGCCGGACGGTGTCGCTTGACGAGTTGGAGGAAGAGGAACAGGGCTACTCCGACGATCCGGTTTACGATCAATTCCGGGCCCTCATCGACGAAACAGCCATCGATGTCCGGGAGCAGGACATCGTCGAGGGCCGCGTTCTCCGTGTGGACGAGGATTACGTCGTCGTCGACATCGGCTACAAGAGCGACGGGATCGTTCCGCGCGATGAGTTTGGAGACGCGGAGTTGCGTCCCGGCGACACCGTTGAAGTGTACCTTGAACTGAAGGAAGACCGCGACGGTCAACTTGTCCTTTCGAAGGAGCAGGCCGACAAGGTCCGTCGCTGGCAGCGTGTCGAGGAGATTTACGAGAACGAGGAGGTCATTGAGGGTACGATTATCCGCCGCATCAAGGGCGGAATGATCGTTGAACTCTTCGATGGCATGGAGGCCTTTCTCCCGGGCTCGCAAATCGACGTTCGCCCCGTCCGCGACTTCGAGTCGTATCTGGAGAAGCGGATGGAATTCCGGATTGTAAAGCTGAATCCGGAGAACGAGAACATCGTCGTCTCCCACCGCGAACTCATCGAGGACGAACTCGAAGAGCAGCGTGAGGAGATTCTCTCGCAGCTCGAGGTTGGACAGGTGCTCAAGGGCACCGTCAAGAACATCGTCGACTTCGGCGTCTTCATTGATCTCGGCGGTGTCGATGGACTTCTTCACATCACGGACCTCTCCTGGGGGCGCGTTTCGCACCCGAGCGAGATTGTCGAGCTCGATCAGGAGCTTGAGGTTGTGGTTCTTGATTATGAGGAAGAGCGTCAACGCATCTCCCTTGGCCTCAAGCAGCTTCAGGATCACCCCTGGGAGAACATCGGCGAGAAGTACAGTGAGGGCGACACCGTAGAGGGGAAGGTGGTCTCGATCACCAACTACGGCGCCTTCGTGGAGCTGGAAAAGGGAATCGAGGGGCTCGTTCACATCAGTGAAATGTCGTGGACGCGACACATCAAGCACCCGAGCCAGATGGTATCGCTGGGGCAGCTGGTGGATGTCAAAATCCTCAACATTGACGAGGAGGAGCAGAAGATCTCCCTCGGCATGAAGCAGCTGGAGCCCGATCCGTGGGAAGGCATCAGCGACCGGTACCCTCCAGGGACGGTGCTGACGGGTACGGTGCGCAACATCACCAACTTCGGCGTCTTCGTTGAGATTGAGCCGGGCATTGACGGCCTGGTCCACATCTCGGACCTCTCCTGGACGAAGAAGGTGCGTCATCCGGGGGACATGGTGGACAAAGGTCAGGACCTGGATGTCGTGATCTTGAACATTGACGAGGACCGGCGCCGCATCTCCCTTGGCCACAAGCAGGTGAAGACCAACCCGTGGGATCAGTTTGCCGATGCCTACGAGGAAGGCAACGACACGAAGGGCGAGGTCGTCCGAGTCGAGGACAAGGGCCTCGTGGTGCAGCTTCCGCTCGATGTGGAGGCATTCGTGCCGGGAAGCGAGCTGAAGGACGGCCCGCAGAACTTCGAGAATTTCTACCACTCGGGCGACGAGCTGGAGCTGAGGGTCATACGGTTCGATAAGGACCGGAAGGACATCGTTCTCAGTGAGACGGCCCGCGTCGAAGATATCGAGCCGGACGAGATCGACGAGGAGGAGACGACGACCGACACGAGTGAGGAGCCGCAGCAGCGT